>NZ_JAWOUT010000022.1:0-50943 GCF_033339515.1 Vibrio sp. 2130-1 | reverse complement strand
TGGTGATTTCTCCAATTGATTTTCCGGTGTAGCGGTTTCCGACGTCTCGGAAAACCAAGTAGTTCTCTCAAAGTTACCTCTATTAACGACACCAAATTCAGAAGCTTTAGAAAAAAGTTTAAAAAAATAACATTGCGAGATTTAGCTAATAAAATTGAAGAAAAGTAAGAAAAAGTGCTCAAGTTTCCACAAATCGAGCCGAGAGGGCTAAATTGTATAGAAAACCAGCAAAAGGAAACAATTAAAGGTAAGTTCGCAGACGATAGACGTGAAAATTAGAAAAGAAAAAGCCCCTTTTCCTTTGAGAGAACTGGGGCTAGGTTGGTCGCCAGAGCCTATGTGGAGATCAAGAGAAATGAACACATTTCCGGCATACCGAGTGCAACTTTACATTGAAAATGATTGGCAGGTGAGAGATGAGAGAGCCGCTCATTCTATTGTAAAGTTGCTTGCCAAAAGCCTGCATTCCCATCCACGTCTGAATGTATTGAGTACAGGCTAAGTAAACTACTGCAATAGTGACATTGCAGAGTTTGGCAACTGTTTCGCTTGAGCAAGAATCGATGTACCTGCTTGTTGCAAAATTTGTGCTTTGGTCATTTGCGTGGTTTCTTTCGCAAAATCTGTATCTTTAATTCGGCTGTTCGATGCGTCAACGTTTTCTTGGATATTCGCCAAGTTGTTGATGCTGTGACTCAAACGGTTTTGCTTCGCACCTAAGTCTGCACGTTGCGAGTCTACGTATTTCAGTGCCGAATCCAGCACAGAAATCGCGTTTTGAGAACCTTGTACCGTGGTCATATCAATATCTTGTACTGACGTTCTGATAGGTTCATCACTCAGGCCAAGCTCAGATGCTAATCCACCAGAAATAGAAATCTCACCCTGAACGTTTGGATGCGCGACAAAAACTTGCAACTTGCCATCTTCACTTACAGACGCATTAATCATATCAGACTGACCATTAATGTAAGTGGCAAGCTCTTCGATGTCGTCGCCCGCTTTGGCATTAATGTTGATTTCTAGATCATCAACATTGCCGTCTTCGTCTTCACCCATACCTGGTAGCGTGATCTTCAAGTCAGATTTAGCTGGGTCAACGCTCCAGTTTTTATCTTTACCATTTTCAGATAAGAAGGTCACACCGCCCATGCGAGTATCGTCCGCACGAATGCTGGTGAGTCCCATGATCATGGCTTCACCTGAGCTCGCACCAATCTGGAATGCTGCTTCACCGAATGAGCCATTCAATAGACGACGACCACCAAATGAAGTGGTTTCTGCAATACGGTTTAGCTCGTCAATCAATGCCATTGACTCTTCGTTGATCGCCTGACGCTCAGCCGGAGAGTTAGTACCGTTCGATGATTGAATCGCAAGGTCACGCATTCGTTGCATGACAGAGGTTGCCTCATTCATCGCACCTTCAGCGGTTTGTGCAATCGAGATACCATCGTTCGCGTTACGCATTGCGACATCTAGGCCACGAGACTGTGCAGTTAAGCGGTTAGAGATCTGTAGACCTGCCGCATCATCTTTTGCACTGTTAATCTTATGTCCTGAAGATAAGCGCTCCATCGACGTGTTTAATTCATCAGTCGCTTTGTTTAAGTAACGCTGCGCGGTCATCGCGGAGACGTTAGTACTAACTGTTACAGCCATTTTGCTCTCCTGTTGAGTTCGCAAGCTTTTGCGAAGCGGCCAGCTTTACTCTCATTTGGATAAGCACTGACCGTAAAAGTTACTTGCTAAATCTGCCTTAAACGCAGGGTTTAGAATCTCTAAATCTGTTCTGATATTTTCAATACAATTTGTGTGCCAACTTTCGTAAATTATTTAACCACTTTTAAAAGAATCAAATAAACAATAAGTTAGCTTTATCATTAAGCTATTTCCGGTTTGTCAGACTCATCTTAGCCCAAGGGTATTGAACGCTGCCCTGTTGCCGCCCGACTTGCCTCCCGTATCATTGCCGCTTTGGGTAAAATCGTGCCGCATGACATCTCAGACTCTCAGGTTACGTCGACTTATCGCGCTTAAGGCTTTGCACATAAGGCATCAAAATCAGACAATGTGTATGAGTGTCATACTAGATGTAGTTAAACAACGTTAGATCTTTGGTCTTACCGAATGCTTGTTGCGATGCCTGTAACGCTCGCGAGTTTTCACTGAACTCGATCACGGCTTTGGAGTAATCCAAATCCTCAAAGTTGCTCTTCGCTTTTGCCAGAGACAAATTAAAGTCTTCATGATTTTGCTCTTGGATATCCAGCGTACTCAATCGAGCACCGGCATCTGTACGCGCTTTATTCAAATGGATAAAAGCAGCGTGGAATTCTTCTGTCATTTGGTGCAATTTGGCGGTCGCTGACGTATCCGAAACCGATTTGTCTGACCATGCCATTGCATCCTTGAAGGTATCGAAAATGCTGAACTCTGCCCGCTTTTCGATCTCAATGCTGTCACCAGGCGTAATTTGGCCTTTTACGTGCACTTTCAGGCCTTTGTATTCAATCCCTTTCTCTGGAGAAAACTCATCGGCATCCACTACTTTGCCGTTACGCTCTAATTGGTAACCAAATTTGCCGTTATTCATATCGACAAATGTCACGCGATACGCCGCATCATCCTTAGCGTCAACGTTAGTAGCTTTGTTTAGCAACAGCTCAGAGCCATTTTGTAGATCGTAATTCGGCTGATAGTCGCCAAATGGGTTTGGTATCTCCATAAACAGCTTGCTGCCAGGATCGTTCATTGGCATCTCAAGCATGCTGGAGACTTTCATTTTGCGCTGATAATCGTCCCCAGCGTATTGCACGCTACCGTCTTTATCGCGATAAAATGGTTGGCTTTTTGGCTTAGTGCCAGCAAACACGTAGTTACCAGATTCATCTTGCGAGTTCACCAAGTTAAGGAAGTTGTTCGCAATCTCTTCTAGCTCACGCTTCTTTGCTTGTCGGTCTTCCGCAGAAAACGCACCGTTAATCATCTCCATCGTTAAGCGCTTCGACTCGTCGGCAAAATTCTCCGCATTGGCGATATTAACTTCGTGGTTTTCTAGACGATTACGCACCAACACTATCGAGCTAAGATATTGTTGTAGCTGTTCTTGTTGCTGACTAATGTTTTGGATGTAATGCGCAGCGAGGGGGTCGTCACTAGGTTTCAGTAACTTTTTCCCTGAAGCAAGCTGCTCTTGGTTGTGGTGAACCTTATTCTCTTGACGACGCAGATCATTTTGTACGGACTGATAGTTATGGAAACTAGAAATTCGGGTTAGCACTTATCTCTTCTCCTTACCTCAGTTGTAAAATGGTATTGAAGGTATCATTCGCCGCTTGCATCACACGTGATGAAGCCATGTACGCTTGTTGAAACTTCATCATGTTGGCCGCTTCTTCATCGAGGTTAACACCAGAAATAGAAGCAACGCGCTCTTGCGCCGCTTCATGCTCTAAACGAGCGACAGAGGCTAAACGGTTTGCTGTAGAAGATTTCAGTCCAACTTCAGTATTGAGGTTATGATAAACATCGATCAAGGTACTGGATTTTCCATCCATCATCTTGTCTGTTTGGATCTTCTGCATTTTTCTCAAGTTGCCGTTACCACCTTCAGAAGGCACCAAGTTTGCGGTGAATTTATCATTCATCAGAGCGCCTTCGCTCAACTCAAACACGGTTGCATCGCCGTTTTTATACAGCGGATGGCTTTTCGGCACTGAGATTTCAATCATCGGGTTATCTTTATCTAACGGGTATGAGTATTTGTCCGATAGTAAATTACCCTTGTTATCCGTGATCTTTAACCACGGCTTATCATGCTTCTCGTCGGCTGGTTGTACGGTAACCTCAAACTCTTTAACATCCCCCGCCTCACGAATTTTAAACTTGGCGTTACCTTGTGCAAAAGTGGTTGAGGCTTCATAACTTTGTGCGGCAATAGCTTTTGCGTCATTGGTTTCCATCTTTATGATGGCTGCACCACTTCTCGTTGGGCGGAGCAATACGCGCTCACCGGCGCCAAGGCCTTCACCAATTTGCACTTTCATACCATCCAGAACAAATGACGAATCCGAACGGTCGATGTTCAACGACATTTGCTCACCTTTCGGTGTTGTCACGCTGTATTGATCGCCATCATAACGCAGCGAATATTCACCACCTTTGATCGCGGAAATATCCTCAATGTAAACCGCAACATCAGCTTGGGAGTCAGGCGCAGCAAAAACTCGAGATTTTGCCACCAGCTCAGAGTTCGCGTCGGTAAATACGTCTTTACCTATCTTACCGTTGAGATCCAGACCTTGAGATTGCAGCTGATTAATTTTGTAGGAGAAGCCCGTTGCTAAACGGCCCATTTCATCTTGCAGTTGTGGGATGTGTTTGTCGCGCATTTCAAGTAAAGCGCCGATTTTGCCATCCATATCATCAGACTTGATCGCTTTAATGCCATTCCCTTCCACCATTGCTAATCGTCTTTGATGAACATCCGGATAGCCATCGATCATTTTGAGCTGGCTTGCTTCCGTGCCAGAAACAAGAGTGTGTCCATTGCCGATATGAACATTAAACCCTTCCGCATTTTTGCGTGGGGTTACGGTAACTTTGGTGTACTCTGACAGCTCAGTAACCAGCTTTTCATGCTGATCCATCAGGTCATTATGTGGACCGGGAGTACGCATCATCAGTCGATGAATATCGCGAATTTCCAACGCAAGTTGATTAACGCGCTCAATGCCCATATCCAATTTTTTATTGGTGACATCAGATTGCAGTCGCACGGTTTCGTGGAAATCATTTAATGTATCAGAGAAGATTTTCGCCTTTTCCAATACCACTTTTCGTGCCCCTAAATCGTTCGGGGTATCTGCCATGGTTTTTACCGCATCGAACCACTCATTCAGGTTCTCGGGAATTTTCTTCGATGCCACAGAGCTCAACATGCTAGAAAGCATATCAAGATTATCTTGGGTATCCGTTTTGTTGGCATTGTTGGTCGACGACAGGTTCAGTTCATTCACGGCAAACTGATCCCACGAGCGGCGAACATTTTCCACATGCACACCCATGCCGTAGGTAGAACCACCGAACATGCGCGGATCATTCGTGCCTTGGATAACAGACTGACGGCTATAACCCTCTGTATTAACATTAGAAATGTTATGACCAGTGGTGTTTAATTGTCTCTGAGCAGTAAGCACACTTTGAGTACCTACATTCAGAAGATCTGACGCCATACATGCCCCCAAAAACGAAATATAAATCGGCAAAACCGATCACCTAGACACATTAAAAGCAAAAGATGTGCCAAGTGATAGAAAGGCGTAGATGTTCAGATAAAGTGAAGGCTTGCACTATGGCAAGCCTTCGAGAACGTCATAAATTGTCGCAGAGACATTACATACTTTCGATTTTATCCTTCACCTGCAGGACTTTATCTGCGTAATTCGGATCGGTCGCGTAACCCGCACTGTGGATACCGCGAATAAACGACTCTGAATTCCCGCGTTGCTGCAATGCTGTATCGTAACGTGGGTTGTCATTCAAAAATCGTACAAAGTCATTAAAGCTGTCTTCGTAACTTGAGTAGGAGCGAAACGCTGCCGTCTCTTTCACTGGCGTGTTATCGTGGAACTCTAAAGTTTGAGTCGTCACTTTGTCACCCTGCCAGCTTCGATCTGCTTTGATATTAAATAAGTTGTTGCTGCTGCCACGCGCGTTCTTCACGACCTTTTGTCCCCACCCCGTTTCCAAAGCGGCTTGCGCAAGTAGCAAAGATGGCTCGACACCTAGGGCTTTCGCAGCTTTCTCCGCGTATGGCTTCATCGAGTTAACAAAGGATTCTGGTGAATCGAATCGAGTGGGTTCATTGCTTGGTCGAGATAATTGACCAGATTCAATCAAGCGCTGTTCAATCTCGCGCGCTTTTTTCGGGTCAACACGACGATATTCCGCAGCATTGTTTGCCGCATCACGCATAGCCGTTTCTTTTTTGTCGTTCCCTTGCCCAGCCGTTAATTGCTTAACAATCATATCGGCCAGTCCCATTGAACCAGACGAACTCAATTCACTCGCCATCTGTTCATCCAACATTTGTCGGTAGAACTTCTCGTTTTGGCTGTTCATCATGTTGGACTCAAAGCCCTCATTGGCTTCACGCATGGATTTCAACATCATGGAGGTGAAGATCGATTCGAACTGACGAGCAGCCGCATGCAATGCTTCTTGCTCGCCATCTTTTCCCTCTTTCACTGCTTTTTGACGCAGAGTATCCAGAGAACTGATGTCATGGATAAAACCAATGTCGTTAGGATTGTTCATTATACCTACCTCCTAACCATTAAATGATGATCAACTGGCCTTCAATGGCACCAGCTTGCTTCAATGCTTGTAAAATTGCCATCAAGTCCGAAGGCGCAGCCCCGACTTGGTTCACGGCACGGACCAAATCATCCAACGTTAAGCCTGGTTCGAACTTAAACATTTTGCCTTGCTCTTCGCTGACTTCGATATCCGAGTCTGGTACGACTACGGTTTGCCCACCAGAAAAGCCGTTAGGTTGGCTAACATTCAGGTTTTCTTTGATCGCAACCGTCATGCCGCCGTGCGTTACTGCTGCTGGTTTAAGACGCACATGCTTACCAACTACGATGGTGCCCGTGCGAGAGTTAACGATGATTTTGGCTGCACCATCTGCTGGGTCGAACTCTAGGTTTTCGATTGCCGATAAGAAGGCAACACGCTGGCTGACGTCACGAGGAGCACGCACGCGCACTGATGTCGCGTCAACAGCGCTCGCCATTTGTGGGCCAAGGAAGTTGTTTACAGCATCCGCCATACGTTGAGCCGTTGTGAAGTCTGACTCAAGCAAGTTGAACGTGATGTAATCACCACGACCAAATGGGTTTGGAATTTCTCGCTCTACTGTCGCACCACTAGAGATAAGACCAACGGTTGGATTGTTACCTACGATTTTAGAACCGTCAGCGCCTTCAGCACTGAAGCCGCTCACTACTAAGTTACCTTGAGCAACCGCGTAAACTTGACCGTCGAGACCTTTGAGGAACGTTTGTAGTAGCGTACCACCACGCAAACTTTTAGCACTTCCGATGGAAGAGACAGTCACGTCCACTTGCTGACCCGGTTTAGAGAAAGGCGGCAATTCTGCCGTAACCATGACTGCGGCAACGTTTTTAATTTTTGGCTTTGTGCCCGGCGGCATCTGAATGCCGAAGTTTTGCAGCATGGCGGCGAAACTTTGCTCTGTAAACGGGTTCGCTTCACCCGTACCAGGTAAGCCTGAAACCAAACCATAACCCACGAGTTGGTTGCTTCGTACACCTGCCACTTGCGCGACGTCTTTGATACGTGCGGCTTGGGCTACGGTAGAAAACAGAGCAACGCTCATCAGTACTAAAAGGAGTTTTTTCATGCTTACTTATCTCTTGCAGTCAAATTGCCGTCAGCACGGCGTGTTATAGCGCTACATTAAAGAATCGTGCCAAGAAGCCTGGCTCTTGCATATCTTGTTGCAAACCAGTGCCAGAGTACTGAATTCTTGCGTTAGAAACGCGATTTGATGCAATGGTGTTGTCGAAATTAATATCATCCGGACGAATAGTGCCACTTAAACGTATGTACTCATCACCCGTATTTAGCGTCATCCACTTCTCACCGCGGATCACGAGGTTGCCGTTTGCCAGTACTTCGATCACCTCAACAGTGATGTAACCACTGATGCTGTTGCTCTGCTTTGCAGAAGAGTCACCTGCAAATGAGTTGGAGTTGTTTAAGTCATAAGAGAAATTATATTTTCCGCCAATTTGCAGCTCTTCTCCGCCCACTTGAAGCGGGTCCATTTGCGCTTCATTGGTTTTCGATAAATCGGCATTTGCGCTTTTCGTCGCACTGGTTGTCTCATCCAGTGTTACGGTAATAATGTCGCCAATACCACGTGGTTTAGAATCGTCGTAGAGATCGGTAATGTGCTCGGCGCTAAACAACGAACCTGTTGCAGCAGCATAATGCTCAGGTTTGTTTTTCGGATGAATTGGAGCCCAAGCAGGATCGCCAGCAACCGGATCGCTTCTACCACGTAAAGTATCTACAATACCGCTGCTCTCTTCTTTCGATTTATCGCCTTCTACTGCGTCGACCACAGTGGTTGCTTGTGTCACTTCATCCGTTTCAATCGGCTCCAACATGGCACAGCCCGACATCGTAGCAATCAAAGCGAGTAGGCAAATACGTTTCATCGTGAGCTCCTCAAATCTTGCTCTTAATCGTTACAATTGCTGGTTAACGAAGCTCATCATCTTATCGACTGACGAGATCACTTTTGAGTTCATTTCGTAAACGCGCTGGGCTTCGATCATGTTGACCAACTCTTCCGTTACATTCACATTGGACGCTTCCAGCATGGATTGACGAATTTCCCCCAAACCGTCCAAACCGGGAACACCCTCTTGTGGATCGCCACTGGCCCCCGTTGGTAAGTAAAGGTTCTGACCAATTGGCTCTAGGCCACCTGGGTTAACAAAGTCTGTAATGGTTAGCTGACCAACGACTTGGTTGTCTTGCTGACCACGGACGCGAACCGACACTTCACCATCCGTACCGACAGTAATAGAAATCGCATCTTCTGGAATCACAATTTCAGGCTCTACAGGGTAGCCAGAACCCGACGTGACTAACGTGCCTTCACCATTTAGCGTGAACTGACCGTTACGGGTATAACCGATGTTGCCGTCCGGCAATGTCACTTGGAAAAAACCGTCGCCTTCCACCATCATGTCCAGTGCGTTGGTCGTTGTCTGTGCATTGCCGTGCGTGTGCACTTTTTGCGTCGCAACCACTTTAGAACCCGCACCTAACATCAAGCCACTTGGCAGTTCCGTGTTCTGAGATGACTGGCCGCCAGGCTGGTTGATGTTCTGATAGAACAAATCTTCGAATACTGCACGGCTCTTTTTGTAGCCGACAGTAGAAGCGTTCGCCAAGTTGTTCGAAATCGTGGCAATGTTGGTTTGTTGGGCGTCTAGACCTGTTTTACTTACCCATAGTGCTGGATGCATAGTGAACCTCTAACTCTGTTAACTCATACGAAGCAGTGAATCTGAAGATTTATCCATTTCTTCAGCTGTGCTCATCATCTTGACTTGCATTTCAAACTGACGTTGTAAGTCAATCAATGCGGTCATTTCACCTACGGCATTCACGTTACTGCCTTCTATCGCTCCCGTCTGGAGGCTAACAGTCGCGTCAGCTTCGTAAGGTTGGTTTGGAGTTTTATGGCGAAATAAGCCATTGGTGTCTTTAAACAAGCTTTGGTCATTAGGCTTAACAAGCTTAATGCGATCAACCGCTTGGAATTCTTCTGCCGGGGCACCTTGAGGAAGCACAGAGATGGTGCCATCCCGACCGATTTCAATTTTGGAGAGAGGAATAGGCAAAGTAATCGGCGCATCGTTTTCACCCAGCACCAAATGACCACTTGCGTTGGTAAGCATGCCATTTTGATCGACTTTTAGGTTGCCGTTACGGGTCAACCCTTCTTTCCCTGTGTGATCGAGTACCGATATCCAGCCGCTGCCTTCAATCGTCACATCCAGATCACGCCCTGTTGTAATCACGCTACCTTGAGCAAAGTTATGCCCTGGACGCTCTGTCATGCTGAACACACGTGAAGGATGGCCTTCACCATAAGCCTGCATTGAGCGAGCCTGTGCTAAATCAGCCCGAAATCCGGTCGTGCTTACGTTAGCCAAGTTATTAGCGCGCAATTGTAGTGCCTGCATATTTTGCTTGGCGCCACTCATTGCGAGAAACAGTGCGCGATCCATAAATTACTCCAAAAAATCTCTCTGTACACGGAGTAAAAGCAATAGTTATGCCAAAATAAAAATAGACTTACTAATCAATATCTTGAATTAATAACAAACTATTAAAAGAGGTCAATAGAGGCAGAAAACTGTAACGAGAGGCAAGGTTTTGATCCATACGGCGGCAACAGCGGCAAATCGTAGATCAAAGCATGCTTAGCCTGAGTGAGGTGTATTCAGGCTAAGCATCAGATGAATGTCATGATGAAAATGAACAAAGCGGTAATTACTAAGAAGCAATCACACGCCATTGCTTACTCAAGCAGAGTATCGAATGACCCAGCTAGTGCTCTAGCGGATCTGTAAGATATTCTGTTGTAGTTGGTTGTGTACTTCTAGCGAACGTGAGTTTGCTTGGAAGTTACGCTGAGCAGAGATCAGGTCCACCAACTCCTGCGTCATATCAATGTTTGACTGTTCCAGCATACCGTTATTGATGGTGCCGAAAGAGCCTTTATTTGATTCACCCCAGATCTTGTCACCCGAGAACTGCGTTGAATCCCATTGAGTGCCGCCTTTCTTATCCAGACCTTGCTCGTTTGGAACACGTACGAGAGCAACACGACCCAATGTAACGTTTTCACCGTTTGAGTAAGTTCCCAATACGCTGCCGTTTTCATCGAAGTCAACTTTGGTTAGGAAGCCCGTTGTTGCACCGTCTTCGTCAAACTTAGTCAGTTCGAACGGAGCCGCAAACTGTGTTGCTGAGCCTAAGCCGAAGTTAAGCGTCTGCGCAGGATCGGCACCATTCATATCGACTGGTGTCGTGTTCGTCGCCGGATCGCCTAATGCCACAGACGTAATTGGCTGACCATTGTTCAAGCTCGCCAACGTACCATCGTTGTTGAACTTCATGGTATGACCCACATGGCCTGTTGGCGTTTGTGCATCACCTGCCGCAACATTTAAAGGCTTTTCACCTTCTTTATCTGTCACGGTGTAGTAAGTGTTCCACGTGTTTGGCTGAGTCTGATCTTTCAAGTAGTACGTCGTTAGCTTGTAAGACTGACCCATCGAGTCATAAATAGTCGAAGAAGTTGAACGGTTGTATGTATCTGGGTCTGAAAAATCAAACTGAGTCGGATCTTTCAAATCGCCGTTAGCTGGCAAGTTCACGCCCACTTCAATGTTTGCTGTTTGCTTTGGCTTACCAAATTCAGCAGGAATATTGATAGGTTGTGGCTCGTATGAAGAAACCTCACCAGAGCTTGGGTCCACTTGGTAACCTAATAAGAACTCGTCGTTCGCGGTCACCATGTAGTTTTCTTTATTTAAGTGAAATGCACCATTACGTGTCAGTTCATTCTGTTGTGGAGTTAGACGCTCTTTCGCTACAGCGAAGAAACCTGTCCCCGAAACACGCAGATCCATTGGGTTGTTGGTGTAAATGCTTGAGCCTTCATGGAACTGCTGCGCCACTTGGCTTGCTTGCGCACCACCACCCGGCGTGGTTTTTGCGTTAGTAAATAAAGAGTTAGAGTAAACATCAGCAAACTCAGCACGGGACTCTTTAAAGCCGTACGTGTTGGCGTTCGCAATGTTGTTACTGGTGGTGTTCAAATCCAGTTGGGCGGCGGACAAACCGCTTAAAGATACATATGACATTCCAAAATCTCCTAATCTAGCGAGCTATGACTACGCTTTGCCGACTTCCAATACTTCTGCAAGTCGAACTGGTGATTCAAAACCAGCCAGATTGAGTAATACGTTTCCGTCACCTTTGCCAAGCAATACGCTGTTTACGTTGGCATACGTCGATACTGGGAACTCTTGCGACTCCCCTTCAACTAAGCCAGACGCTTTCACTTTGTATTTGCCAGCTGGCAGTGGATTTCCGCTTTCATCTTTACCGTCCCAAAGCACACGCGTGTCGCCGGCTGGTTTCGCCCCTACCTCAAAGGTACGAACCAGTTGGCCAGCTTCATCCTCTACACGAACAAACAGATTATCGATAGATTGTGAAAGCTTAACCATTGCCGCCATTGGTGCGTCGTCCTGCTTCACACCTGCTGCTCCTGGGACCAATACGTCACGCCCTACCAAAGAGGAAGCTTGTAACGCTTGATTTGATGTCATTGACGAATTCAAACTCTCAAACTGAGTGTTCATCTTGCCAATGCCATCAACGGTCGCAAATGAAGCCATTTGCGCAATCATCTGGTCATTGCTTACCGGCTTAAAAGGGTCTTGCTGAGACAGTTGCTTCGTGAGCAATGATAAGAAGTCTTCCTGTTTTAGGTCCTGCTTACCCGTGCTCTCTTCCGCTTTCTTGTTACTCTCTTGTAGACTTTTAAGCTGGTCGATATAGGACAAGCCGCTTTGACCAACGTTGTTAATTCCGGCCATACGCTACCCCCTTATCCTTATTGACCCATCTGCAGCGTACGCAGCAGCATTTGTTTACTAGAATCAGCGACCTGCACATTAGTTTGGTATGCACGAGAAGCTGAAATCATGTTTGCCATTTCTTCCATTACATTGACGTTAGGCTTGTAGATGTAGCCTTCTTCGTTTGCAAGGGGATGGTCTGGGTTGTACTCCGCACTCAGCGGTTTATCACTTTCTACAATACCCATCACTTTCACTGGCACCGTATCACCGCCACGCATGGCGTTACTTAACTCTGCACCAAACACTGCATGACGCGCTTTGTAAGTGTCTTTCGCAGAGCTGCTGACACTGTCGGCGTTCGCCAAGTTGCTTGAGGTAGTATTCAGACGAACGGATTCAGCGCTCATTGCGGAACCTGTCACATTGAAAACGTTAAATAAGCTCATCTAAATTATTCCCCTTTGATTGCTTTGGTTAAGTTCTTGAATTTGCTGCCTAGAAAGTCGAGTGATGCTTGGTGTCTGATTTGGTTTTGCATAAACAAGTTACGCTCTAAATCCAAGTCTACCGTGTTGCCATCTCCCGTATCTGGTTGCGTAGGAAGACGATATAACTTGTCCCCAACCAACGTCGTAGTGGCAGGAATATGCCGACCATCTGTGCGACTAAGACCAATGCTTGCCCCAGATGTTGCCGCTTGCAATTCCTTCGCAAAGTCTAAACCTCTTGCTTTGTAACCAGGCGTGTTTGCTTGTGCGATGTTGGTGGAAATCACCTCTGCATTGCGCTCACGTACGCCCACCGTGTGCTGGTGGATGCCTAGTGCATTGTCAAAAGATATAGCCATGTTTGCCTCTACAATTAAGAACTGACCGTGATTGATAACCAAAAAGCAATTAGCATGCCAAAACCTAAAGCATTACACCAACCTAGTGGTTACCGTGAATTGAAATAGCAATAAGTGAGCCAAAGTAACTGGAATGTCATGTCGTATCACTTTGCTCACTTAATAAAGATACACCGTGTTGAGGGCACAAGGCAAAAACGCGCTTCAACTAATTGAGTGATACATGAAGCGCTCGGCGCAGAAAGGTAACAAACAAAAAAGCCTGACACGAAGTCAGGCTTTTCTATCAATGAAGAGATACCGCTATTTAAGCTTGTAAATGATGCCCGGATTACAGCGCACCATTTCAAATTTATCAGTCAGACCAGTTAGCGACTCTGATGCCCCTAACAGCAAGTAACCACCAGGGTTTAAACTGCTCGCCATTTGGTTAAGCACTTTAGATTTCATTTCTGGAGAAAAGTAAATCAATACGTTACGACAGAAAATGATGTCGAACTTACCCATCAGTGCGTAACTGTCCATCAGGTTTTGTGGACGAAAGTTCACCAAACGCTTGACGTTATCTTTGACTTTCATGCGACCACCGTCCGCATTTTCAAAGAAGGTGCGACGACGTTCTGGTGAAAGCCCGCGACCCAAAGCCAAGTTGTCGTACACCCCTGCACGACACATCTCGAGCATACTTGCCGAAATATCTGTGGCTGTAATGGACACGTTTGGTAACAAGCCCGGCTTGCGCTGTTGCGTTTCCAGGATCGTCATTGCAATAGAATACGGTTCTTGGCCCGATGAACTGGCAGCAGACCAGATCTTAATTGGGCGCTTGCTTGCCGCTACTTCTGGCAATAATTTGTCAGCTAAAACCGTGAACGGATAAGTATCTCGAAACCACAAGGTTTCGTTAGTCGTCATCGCATCCACAGCGGCGACTCGTAATTCTCGATTACGCCCTGTAACAACATCACGTAGCAAATCTGATAACGATGCGAGCTTAAACTTCGTCACTAAAGGACTCAGTCGGCTACGCACGAGGTATTGCTTGCTATCACCTAACACGATGCCACATTGCGATTCTAGAAAACGGCTAAAGTCACGATACTCTTGATCACTGATTGTAATAGCAGTCATTAATGTCTCTTTTATTGTGTTAATGCAGATTTAACCGCGTTACCCAACTCATCTGGGTTAAATTTCGCAATGAAGGTGTTGGCACCTACACGCTCAACCATAGCTTGGTTGAATACACCACTTAATGAAGAATGGAGGATAACATAAAGGTCTTTCAAATCGGCATGTCTGCGAATTTCAGCCGTTAAGGTATAGCCGTCCATTTCTGGCATTTCAATATCGGAAATAACCAACGAAATTTGATCGTAGATATTGCCTTCTTGAGCCATTTCAATCAACTTATTGTACGCTTCTTTGCCGTCTTTGACAGATACGACCTCAAAACCGATGGATGTAATCGCACGCTCTACCTGTTTACGCGCGACCGTCGAGTCATCAGCAATCAGTATGCGGCGTACAATAGGCTTTTCTTGTTCTGCTTGTGCGATTTCTTCGCCAATAGCGGAATCCATCGTTTCATCAACTGGCGCAATTTCTGCCAGGATTTTTTCAACGTCAAGGATTTCAACCAGCTCATTGTCAATGTTTGTAACGGCAGTCAAGTAGTGCGCTTTACCTGCGCCGTCTGGCGGTGGCAAAATCGCTTCCCAATGCATATTGATAATACGCTCAACCGATGATACCAAAAATGCTTGGATCGTACGGTTAAATTCTGCAATAACAACAAAACATTTATCTAAATCAGTGGTTGGGCGGCCACCAATTGCCAGGCTCAAATCAATAACGGACACGGTATGGCCGCGGATATGAGCGATACCTTTAACCAGAGGGTGTAGATTTGGCATTGAAGTCAGCTTAGGGCACTGTAGTACTTCTTTCACTTTGAATACGTTAATGCCGTAGCGCTGTCGGCCCATCAGTCGAAAGGTCAATAATTCCAATCGGTTCTGACCGACGAGTTGCGTACGCTGATTCACCGAGTCAAGAATCCCCGTCATATGCTCATCTCCATCTCAAACTTTTTGTTTTTAAATGATACTCTACCACTGGCAAGCACGATACCAGGGAGACAGTATGGCGTATTTCACTTTCACTTCGACACCATTGACTATGACAATATGTAGAGCGCTAATTACAAAGTACGCTAAGTCTATCGGCATTTTGCTCAGTATGTTTAGCTTTTTTGTTCATTCAGCTTCAGATAATCAGATCGAGCAAATAAAAACAGCAGCAGAACAACATATTCTTGCTACGGTTGATCAGCCTGATGGTGGCGAGCTATCTGTTAATGCGGCAGAGATCGACTCGAGAATAAAAGCAACGGATTGCCCTGTTCCGTTAGATACATCTGCCTCTTCCACCAGCAGCACGAGAAGTAACATCAATGTGTTAGTGGAATGCCAACCGGATGACTGGAAAGTCTATGTCCCTGTGAGGATCTCGGTATCAGTACCAATGATCGTCGCGACACGAACACTAGGGAGAGGAGAAATCGTCAGCGCATCGGATGTTACCACTTCCATGATCGAGCTACAGCGCTTTCGTAAAGATGGATTTTCTAGCTACGATCAAGTGGTTGGGGCAAAGCTAAAGCGTAATGTTCGCTTAGGCGATGTCGTAGAGAGAAATGATGTTTGTGTGGTATGCCGAAATGAAAAGGTCATTATCAAAGCGGTGAATTCTGGCATGACGATCACAACGCAAGGCACAGCATTGCAGGATGGTTCAGCTGGCGATCAAGTAAGAGTGAAAAATGATAAGTCACAACGTATAATAGAAGGCATAGTGACTGACATTGCGGAAATCACTGTTAATTTTTAATACCCACTGGTAGCGTGTTTAAACTGATCAATAAAAATGCAAAAAATGACTAAAGTTATTTTTGCGCTGGTCGATAGTCTGGATACCAGTATTACGATACAAGGCAAAGGTTAAACATGGCAGGTATAGATAATATACGTTCAGGGCAAATGATGACGACAACAAGTCGCGCACCTGCACGTAACGATTCCAATGCTACCAGCACGACAGAATCAAAAAAGGCGCCAGCGCAACAAGACGCAGTATCACTCAGCCAGCAAAGTAAAGCCGTCAGTAAACTCCAGAAGGATATGGCAGCTTCTCCGGCATATGACAGCGCCAAAGTTGCAGCAATCAAAGAAGCTATCACAAACGGTTCATACAAAGTCGATCCTGAAAAATTGGCTGACAACATGATTAAGTTTGAAAACGAATTGCAAGGCAAAAGCTAACTGACTTAGGCCGAAGGTAAGTATTTTATGGCAGCATTAGTCGATCTCGTTAATTTCCAGCTAGAAAATGCTAAGGCACTTTCCGCTGTTTTACGCCAAGAAACACAAGCAATCACGGCGCGTGTCTCTACCGAGATTGAGAACATTGCCAAACAGAAGATGACGCTCATTGATCAGCTCAGAACAACTGATCAGCGAATCGCCTCTCACCCGCACGTCAATCAACTTACTGAAGATGAGCACCTAAGTCAGGTTGTTGCTCAAATCCAATCGATCGTCCTCGACTGTCAACAAGTTAACCAAGTAAATGGCGAATCGCTTAGCCGCGCACAGCTGAGCTTCAATAAACTCAACAACATGCTTCAGCGAACTCATGGCAAAGTTGGCATGACCTACAATGCGGGCGGAAAAACCCACACCATCTCGACGCTTGGCACCAATATAAAAGCTTAAACGTCACTCCTACCCTCAATTCCCGCGCTCACGTAGATATAAAAAAAGCGACTCATTGTTACCAATCAGCCGCTCAAAAAGATTATCTGTCTAGTGAAATGGTTTAAAACAAGGTTTGCTGACGCTTCTCAGGTACCTGCTGAACTTCTCCATAATCACGTAGCTTATCCATCTTACGGATATCCAGACGCAGCTCAGTCACATAACTGTCTTCAACAAGATAACTACGCACAACTTCTGCACCACGAATTACACCATCGACGGCACCAGTGGTGCTTTCAACACCCAAACGCTGGTCTTGCAGCTCTGCACGTCCACTAACACGCATGCCATAAACTTGCTCTGCTAGCTCACGATAAGCATCAATTTTTGATGCGCGCATTGCTCGTACACGCTTTTCTTCTACTGTGCGGCCTGTTTGCTCACTGACGCTGGCGTAACCCACCGCCACTAAGATTTCATCTTGACGCATCTGTTGTAATGGCTGACACCCAACCAATATCAGTGTGGCAACAATAAATAATAACTTCTTCATGCTTCTATCCTATGGACGGAGAATCACAGTGTACGGCTGACGAATGGTAGGGTCAGAACGAATCAACACACCATCTTGTGTGCGGATGCTATTTAACGTATCTAAGTCACGCCCAATACGGTCAGCCGGAAGGAAACCTTGCGCTGTCGCTACAACTACACGGCTTTGCATGCCAACCACGCGTGCATTGACAAGCACTCCGCCCTCTTGGCGCAGCATTGTTCCGGTCAGTACATACTGAATTTGCTGCTCTTGAGCTAAATCTTGCCAATCACGACTTAAAGCAAAATCGCCCTGCTGCGTCACTTGAATAGAGCCCGTAGTTTTGAAATCAACCACTTTAAACCCTCGGCGCTGAAACTGATGGATAAAACCTTCAGAGACCGAGTTACCTAACCAGTTTGTTGCATCCATATTTTGTAGATCAACAAACGAGGTAATCGCAATCGGTGTCCGCGCTGATACTGCCACATTAGAAACCATCAGGTCTTCTGTCATGCTCTCAATGAAAAAGTCCATCGTATGACGCGGACTATCCATCAGCATGAACTGGCTTCCCGAGTAAGGTTCTTTACCATTGTAAATCGGTGAGTACGCGCACGATGTCAGAAGCGTCATCATCGATGCGGCGACAAGCCACTTTTTCATGGTTTGATTCTCCAGATAATCTTAGGTGATACCGTTCTTTATTAATTCCTTTCCAAGAAAGTGAATATTGGAACAGTCTTTGCTTTTCTTTGTTTGCCTAACGAAGAAAAACCCACCAAACTTCACTGAATTTGTTAAAGCAATATTTATACCCGAACGGTTGTAACCAATGAAAAAAATATTAAACAGTCTGTTTTCAATCACTTTAGTGATGCTTGTGCCTTTTAAGGTAATGGCATCTTGGTATGAAGTCACAGGCGTTGCCACCATCGTTTCTTCAGAAGAGACGGCAAGGCTCCATGCGTTGGAAGACGCGCTGTTCAAAGCCGTCAATTTTTCGGGCGCAGATATTGGCAGTATTAGCAACTTGATGCCGCTATTAGAAGAAAGCCGCAACGAATACCAGTTTACCAATCATGAAGTCCGTTACATTTTGGTCGAGTCTGAACGCAAACGTCGCGGTAAAGTCGAGGTAAAAATCCGCGTTGATATTTATCCATCGGCAACGGGTTGCCACACCGATCAATACAAAAAGACAATGCTGGTCGGCAATATTGAGGTCGCATCACCACAACAAGCAGTGATGGGACAAATTTATCAAGTTGGTGACGATTTTAGCCACGTAGTGAACCGCCAACTTGATCAAACCTCACGCAGCTTTGTGTCTGTTGGTACAACGGACTATTCAATAAGCAGCAACTATCCTGCTCGCACTCAAATGATCGCACAAGACAATGGCGCACAATACATCATTGGAGGGGTCATCACCGATCTCACTGCAACGGTCGAATCTCAACTATTGCAAGATGACATCATCAATCGTCAGTTTGCGTTAGAAATAAAAGTATTTGATGGTAAAACTGGCCATGAAATCTTCAACAAAGCCTACCGTGAGGTCGCGCGTTGGCCATTTGCTAAGACGAGTCAAGTGGACACTCGTAGTGCACGTTTTTGGGCATCGACCTATGGCGAGATGATGCTTCGCGTTAGTCGCAATATTATGTTGGATCTGGAGTCGGAGCTATCTTGCAAAATTACACTGCCAGAGGTTGTGGCAGTCTTCGGTAATACCGTAACGATGGATCTCGGCCGTATGCACGGCGTAAAAGAGGGAGACAAATTACAGCTTTGGCACACCGCGTCGTTTATCGACCAAAATGGATTGCCAAGAAACAAAGTCTCGCAAAGCGAAATTACATTAACGGTATCACGCATATACGAACACGAAGCGGAACTGACGATTGATCAGCCAAATTTAGCGTCTAGCGTTCAAATTGGCGACGTAATGAACAAGATCCTATAAAAGCAAACATTAAGTCTTGAGATATGCTCACTTTTGAATATCATAGGCAGCGCATCTTATTTGATTATACCAATGACCGTAGCGAATCGTTCAACGTGATGCTGATACAGATCTGGTAGATTGCTAGATTTGAACTCAGTAAAACAGTGCAATGAACTGCAACTATTGGTATTACGCCCCCATGGCACAGCTGGATAGCGCAGTCCCCTCCTAAGGGACAGGTCGTAGGTTCGAATCCTACTGGGGGCGCCATATCATAGCCTTAGCTCCCACTTGAGCTAAGGCTTTTTTGTATCTTCAATTTCAAGCCTCGCACTGCTCCCCCTAGTACATCGTGTTAGGTAATCTTCCCAGTAATCAATATGATCGGATCGGGTGTTTCGGTTACGAGATAAAACCTTCTACTGATCTGACTTCTTCCCCTTGAAATCATTTCAACAAGCCCTATTTACAGTTTTGTATTTTATTACTTTAATTATCTATGAGTTTTGCTTACCCTTTTAGCTATTAATAAAATTATTAGTTAGCACTATGTCTAAGAGCAATTTAATAACTAACACTGGACACCGCTTTATTTCTAAAGGCAAGACAGCCTTTAAGATACATATCCATACCCCCGAGGATACGGTACTACACCGCTCGGTAGGATTTGTTCGTATTGGAGAAAAGAAAGGCTTACAAAAAGCCATTAAGCTGAGAAACGAGTTAGGCCGGCAAATGTGGGGCAAATTCTGGCGACGTCTTTTGAAAGACCCTTACCTAATGACTAGGCTTCCACATAGCGTTGAGCCTAAAATCGTTCACAAGCCTAACCCTACTCTTGAAAACCCTGACAACCGAGATACGTGTTACATCGCCAAGTGGCGAGAGTTCAATGATGACGGTGAGTATAAATATAAAACGGTGGTTCGCTCTATTAGTAAGTACGGCAAACTTGCCGCCTACATGCAAACCAAAAAAGCGTTGTTAGAAGCACATAAAGATAACTTGGAGATCCTGACATTTATGGGGCGTTTAAACAGCATTGATCTTAAGTAATACCTAGCCACTTTGAACATTTCAGTCAGTTTTTAAAGAGAAATAAAAAGCCCCAAAGAGCGAACTCTTTGGGGCTTTCAGCTTCAGTCTTCTATACTACGGTCGAATAGGAGCTTATTGCTGAACTTGGTATTCAAATTCTGGAACAACGACTTCTACGCGACGGTTTTGTTGACGACCTTCACGAGTGTCGTTTGAAGCGATTGGGTTGTTTTCACCTTCGCCACGAGCTTGGATACGTGATGAATCAATACCTTTTTCAACGAGTGCGTTAGCAACAGACTCAGCACGTTTTTCAGAAACTTTTAGGTTGTAAGCTGCTGGACCAGACGTATCTGTGTAACCTACAACTTCAACGTTCGCTTGTGGGTGCTCGTTTAGGAAAGCAACTAGGTTATCAAGTTTTGCAGCGCTCTCTGGTTTTAGAGTTGTGCTGTTTAGATCGAAGCTACCTGTACCAATTGTTTGAGTTTCGAATGTTTTCGTAACTACAACTGGCTCTTCTACCACTTCTTCTACAACCACTTCTTCAACAACAACTGGCTCTTCTACGATTACTGGCTCATCGTTGCCGCCGAATTTGAAAGAAACACCTAGTGTTGCAGTGTTACCTGTCGCACGAGTTACATCGTTGCTGATGTCAGTCAGTGTTTGGTATTCCGCACGAGCTGTTACGTTTTGGCTTAGGTTGAATTCAAGACCAGCTGCGCCTAGGTAAGAGTAATCATCTTTGCCATCAAACATTACGTAAGCGCCACCCACTTTACCGTAAAGTGCGATGTCTTCAGTGATTGGTAGGCTAAATTTAGGAGCAAGAGTGATTGCTTCTACGTGGCCACCGAAAGAAGTTTGGTTAAAATCACCGATGTTGTCGAAACCCGCTTCTACTGCGAAGTATTTATTCATTTCGTAACCAACAAAAGCGCCAAGAGTAGAATCGTCTTTGTCACAAGCCTGGCCCGCTACACACGCGTCTTCCATCCATGACTTACCCATCTTACCACCAACGTATACTTCTGCTTGTGCTGCTGAAGCCATAAGTAGAGACGCTGAAATTACCGCTGCTAATTTTTTCATTATTGATTCCTCTAAAGAAGTTCTTTTGTTAGATGCCGAAATGCGCCGTCTGACTGACGTTGTATTTCAATTCTTTTTATTCATTCCTTGAGTGAGATACTTAGTCAGCTTCTTTTTATGCACATGCATTTTTTTTATGGAAGCAACTTACGTACATTTCCTGTTCAGTGATACATATCGCCATCTCGGTATCGCTGACGGGATGAACTATAACGCTAAGAAATCGCGAGAAAAATCCCAATTCTGTCAATTTATTGTCATCAAAAATCTCGACAACATGTGATCTTAAGCAAAAAAATCCCCACGCAATCACGACGCAAACGTTTGCTTTAATTTTTGGAACAACATAGCTAAAGCAAAGATTTTTCTTAAAAATGAGACAAATAAAATGGAACTTTAAGGAACATGGATAAAAATCAATCAGATATTTGATATATAATCGCTAATTTTTTATTCACGCCAACGATATTTGGATTAAAAAATCTTATCCATATTGAGGTAAATTACAGGTGAAACCATCTCTTCATTCACCAATATGAGAGAAAGTTTCTCGTTATCTAAATTGAAGATACAAAAAAGCCGCGGTTGCTCACCGCGGCTTTGTGACTATTTATTCAAAAGAACGTTCAGTTCAAAAAGCAATTATGCGTTTGCTTCACGCTCAGCAATGAACTCAAGCGCCATCTTAATGCGAGCAATACAACGCTCTTTTCCAACCAGCTCCATTACTGCATCGACAGAAGGAGACTGACCGCCGCCTGTTACAGCAACACGTAATGGCATACCGATTTTGCCCATGCCGATTTCCAACTCTTCACATACTGCTGCGATAACGCCATCTTTGATGTTCGCTGTCGTCCACTCAGTTAGTGCTTCCACTTTCGCTAATGCAAGTTCTAGAGGCTCTTTAGCCACGCCACGTAGATGTTTCTTCGCTGCGCCCGCTTCAAACTCAGAGAAATCTTCATAGAAGTAACGGATTTGCTCAGCTAGCTCAACTAGCGTGTTGCAACGCTCACCCACTAGCTTGATCACGTCAGTGATAGCAGGACCATTCGTTACGTCTAGTTTTTGTTGATCTAGATGCCATTGTAGATGCTCAGCAACGTACGCAGGATCTGAGTTCTTGATGTAGTGGTTGTTCAACCATTGCAGTTTGTCAGTGTTAAAAGCAGACGCTGACTTAGATACTGCGTTTAGGCTAAATAGATTGATCATCTCTTCTTGAGAGAAGATTTCTTGGTCACCATGAGACCAACCAAGGCGCACTAGGTAGTTGTTTAGTGCCGCAGGCAGGTAACCCATATCGCGGTATTGCATGACTGATACAGCGCCGTGACGTTTAGACAGTTTCGCGCCGTCATCACCCAGGATCATTGCACAGTGTGCAAATGTAGGTACTGGCGCACCTAGTGCTTCGTAGATGTTGATTTGACGAGGGGTGTTGTTGATGTGGTCTTCGCCACGAACAACGTGAGTGATACCCATGTCCCAGTCATCCACTACTACACAGAAGTTGTAAGTAGGTGAACCGTCAGTACGACGAATGATTAGGTCATCCATTTGATCGTTGCGGATTTCAATGCGACCACGGATTTGATCATCAAATACTACGCTGCCTTCTTTCGGGTTACGGAAACGGATAACACATGGATCGCCATCTTTTGCCGCTTCGTTTGCTGCTTTGATTTTTGGATGGTTAGCATCGTAGCGAGGCATTTCTTTATTTACTTCTTGCTCTGCACGGATTTCATCTAGCAGCTCTTTAGACGCGTAACATTTGTAAGCTTTGTCTTCAGCAAGAAGCTTATCAACCATTTCGTTGTAACGGTCAAAACGTTGAGTTTGGTAGTAAGGACCTTCATCCCACTCCAAGCCTAGCCATTCCATGCCTTCAAGAATTGCATCAACCGCTTCCTGAGAGTTACGCTCAAGGTCTGTATCTTCGATACGTAGAACGAATTCACCACCTTGGTTTTTAGCGTATAGCCAAGAGTAAAGTGCAGTACGCGCACCACCAACGTGTAGATAGCCAGTTGGGCTAGGAGCAAAACGAGTTTTAAC
The DNA here is from genome assembly GCF_033339515.1 of Vibrio sp. 2130-1. Classification (NCBI taxonomy): domain Bacteria; kingdom Pseudomonadati; phylum Pseudomonadota; class Gammaproteobacteria; order Vibrionales; family Vibrionaceae; genus Vibrio; species Vibrio sp. 2130-1. The sequence continues at coordinate 27,443 of NZ_JAWOUT010000022.1, read as the reverse complement.
CGTCATTTGAGTTCCTTAGGGGTAATGAGCAACGAGAGATCTCTCGTTGTAATGTCAAGGATAAAAGTGGCGACATTTTACCACCGTAAGTCAATTCTACAATCGGTTTGACAACAGAAATAAAAACAGGGCAGAACCAAAAAGGCACAGCCCTACTATTTACTGTTAAAGCACAAGACAAAATTACTTCAGGTTACGCATTGCCCATTGCATAAATTCTTGCTGCTCTTCACGGCTCAATTCATTAAACGATGCTTTGATTGTTTTGGTTTCCGCTGGAGAAGACGCAATGCTTGCCTTGGTCGATTCTTTATTCATTGCGTTGTTATAGTCGGCAACTTCTCGTTCGTAATCACGAAAACCTTGCAAACCACCTTTACGAAGTTGAACCATAGAGAATGCCACTTCTTTTCCGTTTTTGTCTTTCAATACCACTTTAGGATCGAGTTCGAAGGCTCTCGCCTCTTCAATAGTACGGAATGTTTGATAAGTCATAGAAAGCTCGGTGTCTTTTTCTGCATCAAACTCTAATACAAGTGGCTGCGAATCGAATTTACGGCGCTTTCCATCTTCAAATACGATTTGTCCAACCGTTACCGCTAATTGGTTTTCCCCATCCTTTAACTCGATGCTGTTGTTCTTGGATATCCACTCAGGGTAGACGAACTCGCCGTTGAGAACGCGAGGAACTAATTCAGATTGCAGAGTGAGTTGAGCAGCAAAAGCTGGCGCCGAAAGCATTGCGCAAAGTCCGAGAAGTGTCGTTGTTTTTTTCATCATGGTTTCTCACTTTATACCAATTTAGATAAGCCTCTAAAACTTACAGGCCAGTCATTTCAAAGGCTTATTTGAATAAGTATCAAGATAAAAAGGGCGTTTCCGCCCTTTTAGCTGCTTCTTTAGCTAGAAGTAGTATTCAACACCTACAGAGAACTCGTCGTAGTCAGCAGACTTCCAACGTGCTTCTGTTGGTTTATCTAATTGAGACGCACCGTCGCCAAAGTCTAGAGTACGAGCACGTACGTACAGCACTGCCGATGGGTCTACGAAATACATAACTTGTGCTGATAACACATCGTCCGCTGTATCGTTAATTTTCTTACCATCACGCTCGAGATCAAAGTTAGCGGCGTAAGCCAGTTTGTATTGCCAATCACCCGTGGTGTACATGATAGCGGCAGACATTGCATCTTGCTTTTCACTCACACCATTGCTTGCGTCCGCTTCCATGTATTTGTATTGCGCAAAGAAAGAGATCCCGTTATCAAACCAGCCTTGTGCCCCTACCAAGTACGTGTTGTTTTCCCACGTTTGGCTTTCCATCTTGATATTACGGTTACCTTCATATGCCGCATCTAACTGGATAGGACCAATTTTGTAGTGTGCTGCGATACCACCCCAGTAGTCATCCCCTTCACCTAGACCTGCTTTATCACCTGCACCAGCTGCGATATCTAGGGAGAATTTGTCAGCAAACATTGGAGAGTCCCAGCGGATAGTGTTTGATTGACGGTCTTGGTACTTGGCGCCACCAATAGCACCACCCCAGTCGTATACATCGCCGAGACCAGGGTTAGATGCTGGCCAGTCAACCAATTCGTACATAGGTGTCAAAACGCGACCCAGACGAATTTGACCCCAAGATGCACTTTCAAAACCGACGAATGTGTCACGTTCACCAAGACCTGCGCCCTCGCCACCAAAGCTAGGGTCTACATAACCGCCTTCGATTTGCCAAATAAAAGTAGGGTCGAAGTTAGCAAATTGTTTTTTACCACGGAAACCAATACGAGATTCGTTGTTTAGCTGCATGCCACCCAAATCATCGTCCGTTGCTTTGCTACCAGAATCGTAATCGCGGTACGCGGCCTGCATCGCGATGATTCCGTAAACTTCATAAGAAAATGAATCTTTGGTTAGAAACTCTTTTGCTGCGTCACTGTTTGCACCATCAGCAAATGCAGCACCACTGAACATCATGCCGGTAATTGCCGTGGCAAGTAGGCTTTTCTTTAGGTAAGACATTATAAACCCCTATATTTTTAGTTTTTTCCATTTTCAAATTCACTAACTAGGACATGGCAGGAACTTGAAACAGTGTTTGGACGGGGCAAATATGACAAACTTTTTTCGCACTAAAAAACTTTCCCTACAGCAATCTGAGCGACTTCAAAATGAGAAGATCAAAAATAAAATAAATCAATAAAAAACAATTAGTTAACATCAAATATAAAAAATAAAAAACGTTAAAAGTACGTTTTGACACTGAACTGACATTGAGAGCATCTAAAAAACGTGAGCGACTTCATTCATCTTTTAGGTGTTTTAACGGAACTTTATATTCAAAGAGAAAAAACCTTGAGATCACTCGCAAGTAAAATGACCGTGCACTTGTGGGATTCGAGAGATTTTGACGAAATTGTTGTGAGTAGCAAATGGGTATTGACCTTACCCTTGCAGGAAGGTTTAAGCTCATAGCATCACTACTATTGAGGTGCAGATTATGTATCAGTTAGTTATACCTTTATCAGGGCTCAACTGCATGGGCTGTGCGAGAAAAGTTGAGAATGCTTTACATGCGAATCACGATGTGGAGATCCTCAATTTGTCCCCGACGCAAGTAGAGGTCAAAACCGAGTCTTCTCTTAAAGAGCTCGTCTCGTCGATTGAATCTCTTGGTTACCAAGCAGGAAATCACTACGAACTAAACCTTTCAGGCTTAAGCTGTGGCGGTTGCGTCAAAAAACTTTCATCTTTATTAGAATCTAATCAAGACGTTATTTCTTTTGAGGCTTCAACAACGCACTTAGAGATTCGTACCCTCCTCTCCGAGCAACAAGTGATCGACTTAATAGCAACACTCGGCTATACCGCCAACCTTGATTCTGTTGAAGTAGAGAACGAAAGCTCACCAGAGACCGAACAGGTAGAAAAGCAAAGCAATATTAAAGATACGCAGGTGCCACCAGCGAGTATTCAATTGCAAATGCTGATTCAAGGCATGACGTGTGCGAGTTGCGTATCTTCAGTAGAGAAAGCACTTACTAACGTAGAAGGCGTTGAGAAAGCACAGGTCAACCTTGCAGAACAAAGCGCACTAGTATTCGCAAGCCAAGACTCTGATGACCTCCTTAACGCAATTGTTGAATCGGTAAAACAAGCCGGTTACCAAGCAGAGATCCTACAAGACGCCGCAACCCAGCAAGAAAAGCAAGCACAGCAACAACGTCAGCAACAAAAACGCTTTAAACTGGATGCTATTGCTGGCCTTGTCGTCGGTGCCCCTTTAATGATTTGGGGCGTAGCTGGCGGCAATATGATGATTCGCAACACCAACGACCAATTAGCTTGGGGCGCGATCGGTATCGTATGTTTACTCCTTCTTGCCACAGCAGGGAAACACTTCTTCAGTAACGCTTGGTTAGCAGCTACTCACAAGCGCGCCACCATGGACACGTTAGTCGCGCTCGGTACTGGCGCAGCGTGGTTCTATTCGATGCTTGTGGTGATTTTCCCAGACTGGTTCCCTCTTGCTTCACGCCACGTGTACTTTGAAGCGAGTGCAATGATCATCGGCTTAATTTCTCTTGGGCACTATATAGAAGCAAAAGCCAAAGCAAACACAACACGTTCCTTACAAGCGTTGATTAACCTGCAACCTCAGCAAGCTACGGTAATTACGGAACAAGGCGACCAACAAATCGCGGTTGAGCAAATCACGTTAGGCATGAAACTGCGTATCAAACCAGGCGAGAAAGTGCCTGTTGATGGTGTTGTGATTCAAGGTGAATCATACATTGATGAGTCGATGCTCACTGGTGAACCAGTACCAGTATTAAAAGCGCAAGAGGCTCAAGTGTCTGCTGGGACATTAAATACCGATGGTGGATTAGTCATTGAGGCAACGGGCATTGGCGCAAATACCATGCTGGCTCGTATCATCCGCATGGTGCGCACAGCGCAAAGCAGTAAGCCAGCCATCGCGAAACTGGCAGACCAGATTTCATCGGTGTTTGTCCCTGTCGTTGTTGGCATAGCAATACTGGCCGCGCTCGTTTGGTTTGCCGTTGGTCCAGAGCCAAAAGCGAGTTATATGCTGGTGGTCACCACAACCGTCCTGATCATCGCCTGCCCTTGCGCTCTAGGCTTAGCAACCCCACTTTCTGTCACGGTGGGAGTGGGTAAAGCCGCAGAGCTCGGCATTCTGATCAAAGACGCCGACGCCCTTCAATTGGCAAGCAAAGTCGACACGGTTGTATTCGACAAAACTGGCACGCTTACCCAAGGTAAACCTAGCGTTCAGCAAGTGTTTACTCACGCCACCAGCCAAGAAGATCTATTGGCTTTAGCGTATGCGGCAGAGCGTCAGTCTGAGCACCCACTGGCAAAAGCGGTATGTGATTACGCCAAACGACACGACGCAAAGGATGTCTCATTAGACAAGTTTGAGAACGTTCGCGGGCGCGGCATTTGGGCGACGTATCAAGATAAACCGCTGCTCATTGGTTCGCTTCAATTTATGCAAGCAGAGAACGTCGAGACCAGCGCACTAAAACCCGCCATCGATGAATGCGCAAAAAATGCGTGGACTCCGGTAGCTGTGGCATTGAACGGCGAACTGATCGGTCTGATCGCCATTGCCGACCCGATCAAATCAGATGCGAAACAAGCGCTCTCTGCATTAAAATCGCAAGGCATCAAAACGGTAATGCTGACGGGCGATAACCAACACGTTGCCAATGCTATCGGCCAAGAACTTGGTATTGATGAAGTGATTGCCCAAGTAATGCCAGATGAGAAAGCTCAGCACATTGAGCAACTTCAATCTCAAGGACATGTCGTGGCAATGGTGGGGGATGGCATTAACGACGCCCCTGCTCTCGCGTTATCCAACCTAGGTATTGCCATGGGTAGCGGCAGTGATGTCGCCATTGAAAGTTCGCAAATGACCATCCTGAACACGTCACCAATGGCGGTAGTACATGCGATTGAACTCTCTCGCGCTACACTTAAAAACATGAAGCAAAACCTATTTGGTGCCTTTGTTTACAACTCGTTGGGTATTCCAGTTGCCGCTGGCGTGCTTTACCCAGCGTTTGGATTTTTGCTCAGTCCTGTTGTCGCAGGAGCGGCAATGGCACTGTCTTCAATTACTGTCGTTAGTAATGCAAATCGACTACGACTGTTTTCAGTAAAGTAACCACTTCTTTTTGAGGGTATTATGAAGTTGAAACTATTGACCTTTGCAATGCTTGCGACCGTGTCCGCCAACGTATTGGCAGCCGATGTCATTAACCATAAATCGCCATACTGTGGCTGTTGTGGAGAATGGACAAAACACATGGAAGAGAACGGCTTTACGGTCGAAGAAAAATTGCACGATGACATGAACGCCATCAAACGCGATCTAGGCATCAAGAATGAACAGCTTTACTCTTGCCACACGGCAGAGATCAACGGCTATCTGTTTGAAGGTCACATTCCAGCCGAAGACATTAAAGCGTTTTTGAAAAATCCACCACGTAACGCAAAAGGCCTATCAGTACCGGGCATGCCAATGGGCTCCCCTGGTATGGAATATGGCGACAAAAAAGACAGCTACACCGTTTACGCCTTTAACGAAAAAGGCCAAGTGTTCGAATATAGCCACCACGAAGGCAACGGCAAATAAAAACAAAGCCCAGCGAGACAAACCGCTGGGCTTTTTCTTAATGGACAGTTAAGACAAATATAAAATTAGAAGCCGTAAGAGGCACCAAATACAAAAGCATTATTCACTAGGCTGTCACCACTCGCGTTTTCTGCACCGTGTGCTTGACTACGGAACTCAAAGTAAGGTTGAACACCTTTACGAGTCCACGTTGCACGAAGCTCGTGGTCCATGGTTTCCGCTTCAATCATGTAGACGTTGTTGTAGCTTAGCGTCACATCCTCATTCATCACGTAACCGATGCGGTTGTCCATGCGGTAATCTGTATCCGCATCTGCGTCTGTCGCATCAATGTGCGCACGAGTACGGTTACTTAAGGAGATGCCGTTATCGAAGTTGTAACCGATCTTAACCAATGGACGGTACTGTACATTCTCGCCAGCAGAGAACAGGTGTTGGTAACCAGCGGCAACCCATAAATGATCGGTAATATTAAATGACTGCTCACCACCCACAGTGATTGCTGGTGTTGTGTTACCTGCGCCACCGTTTTCTGTTTCCAGTTTACCCAACTGAATACCATCAAATTCGGTGTAAACCGTAAAGCCGCCGAATTGGTTATCAAAAGTATGACCAGCTTCCAGTGTAGACGTAACGTCCGAACCATGAATTCGACCATCATCGTGGAATTGAACATTACCTGTTACGTAAGAAGAACCAGCAAAAGCGCTAGAAGCGAAAGCGAGAGAAAGAGCACTCAGTGCAAAAATGTTTTTCATAATTACTGCCTTTATTTATTCACGTTATGCGATAGTTTTAGAGGGCATCTCTTCCCTTTTATCGCAAACTTTGGAATGTGCCTCCTTGGCGTTCGCAATATTGTTTCAATTAATTCGCGATGGAAAATAAAACATTTTAAAAAGTGATCTTGTTCAAACCGACGCTCAACAACCCTGATAAAAACATGGAAAATACAGGCACTTATCGTATTTTTATAAAATTATTCAAAAAATAGAAGTGTGATCGTAAACAGATAATTTATTGATATTCAGCATATTAAGTCGATCCAGTTCACAATAACCTTGACCATTACAACCCAAAACTTATTTATCAATGAAAAATAATTAGACATCGATCACGCTTAATTTCCTTAAAAAATAAAGAAAGCCCCAACATGATGTTGAGGCTTTGCCAAAAAATTAACTTACAAGAATTGAGTTATTTCACGCTGGTCACTCGACTTGCTTTCTCACCGGTTGCTGACACGGAACGGATAAACACTTCACCTTTCACATTTGGACGAGCATTATCTGCGTAAGTTAGCCAGTTCTTGCCGTCTAGAGAGTATTGAAGCGTCACCCCTGGGAACTGAACGTTCATTGCTAGCTTGCCATCTTCTACTTTCGCACCTGGTACAGGCAGGCGGTAGTCGATACCTGATTTTTCTAGCTTAGCCAGTTCACGTTGGCCAAGTACGTTCGCAAAGCGGTTGTAGTCTTGGTTTAGCGCGACTTTGTCTACTAGGTTAGAGTTTTGCGAGTATTCAACACCCACTTTGTAGTCGTTTTCCCAATCAGCACGGTGCCATGCACGCTCAGCGGCTGCTAGTACGCGAGGGAATACCATGTACTCGTATTGCTCGTCGTTACGTACTGTCTCAGACCACAGCTGTGCTGATAGACCATAGAAAGGTTTCGCTTCGATTTCACCTTTACCAGTGAAGCCGTTACCATCGCGGTCTACAGAGGTTTCTGCGTTCTGAGGCATGTTCTCTGGTGCAAAACCAAACATCTTACGAGTATCTGTTGCACGCGTCGCCCAGTAGTAACCACGCTCTTTCGGGTCAACTTCGTACGGCATGTCCATGTATACGTAGTCTGGGTTAGAAACGATAACGTCGTAACCTTTCTTAGACCATTCGTACACTGATGATGTGCCACCCCAGTAAAGAACGTCCCAGAAGTTAACACGCGTGTTTTCTGTTGCGAACGCTTTCTCACCTTCACTGTACTTAAGGCCATCTTGCCAAGCTTGGAAGTTTGGAATGCCTTTCTCTGCCACCATCTTCGACACTTCTTCTGCAAAGTGGCTTGGTAGATGAGCAAAATCGCTTACCGTACCGTCTGCAATTAACGCCTGACATTGTGGTGACTGTGCGAATGGCTTGTCTTGCTTAGACAAATCAATGTTACCCTTCCAGCTTACTTTGTCTTCTGCGTTGATGTCTTGCAGACCAGCGCCTAGCTTGATGTTCTTCGCTTCGTCACCACCAAAGTGCCATGTTGTTAGCGGCGTGCCCGCTTCTTGGTGCATTGCTGCTACTTCTGAAATCACTTTATCAACAAAGCGAGTTGAAGATTCCATACATGGGTTGATGAAGCTTTGCTTGTTGTAGAACTGAACCGTCGTTACGTTCGATGTATCTTGAGGATCCATCAGGCGATACTCGTTCGCTTCTGCTTCTTTACCTTCTTCCATTAGACGGTCGTAACGTGCTTCCATTGATACCACTGCTGCACGAGCGTGTGCTGGCATATCGATTTCAGGAATCACTTCGATGTTACGCGCTTTCGCGTACTTCAAGATGTCCACGTAGTCTGCTTTGCTGAAGAAGCCAGAACCAAAGTTGTCTGTCGTTGCGCCTGAGCCAAGCTGAGGCAGTAAACAGCTTTTCTCTTCCAAATCGAAACAACGGTTAGCACCCACTTCAGTCAGCTCAGGCAGACCCGGGATTTCTAAACGCCAGCCTTCATCATCCGTTAGGTGAAGGTGTAGTTTGTTCATCTTGTACGCGGCCATTTGGTCAAGCGTTGCAAGAATCGCGTCTTTAGAGTGGAAGTTACGAGCCACGTCCACCATCACACCACGGTAATCAAAACGCGGCGCATCTTTAATAGACAGTTGTGGTAGAGAATCAGCATTTTGGCTATCTACCAGGCCAAAGATAGATTGTACTGCGTAGAAAACACCTGCTTGGTCAAACGCTTTAATCGCAATACCGTCGCCTTTGATGCTCATTTCGTAAGCACCAGATTTTGCCAATTCACCGGTGAAGTCTGCAGGAACAACAGTGATGCTTACAGGAAGATCACCACGAACATCCACACCTACCACTTCTGCACGACCTTGAATTGCTGCGTATTGAGTCGCATCGAATGCGTCTTTAGGCAGCGCAATACCCGCCGCGATATCTACCGTACCTTTACCTGCTTCAACAGACATTGGCGTTGGTAGTAACGTGGTTGATACGTCTTGTTTTGCTAGATCTTCGTTCTTCTCGAAACGAGACACAGCGCTCGCAAATACGTTGTTGTCATCTGGCGTACGTTTTAGGTTGTTACCCTCAAGGCCAGTCACGAAAGATGCAACGTCTTCTGTGTTAAGAGAAGCGATCATCTTAGGCTCTGCATTTGGTGCAGCAACGAAAGCGCCTGGCATGAAGTCAGTTTCAAATAGCTGCCAGTATTCAGCAACAAGAGGAAGCACAACCTCTTCACCCGCAGCAAAACCATCAAACTTATCTGTTGGTTCTAGTTTGTGTAGATCACCCGTTACGCGAGAGATTTTGAACTGTTCGTTTTCAACATCCAGAATCAGACGAATGCTGTGGAAGTAAATAGCCCAATCTTTTGAGTCAACCGCTTCACCTTGGTTAACCAGCGTCATGTTTACCTTGTTACAAGACGCCCACTCAGCCCCTAAGTCCTGACAAGCAAGACCTTCGTTTGCACCGTGGTTAGTCAACACTTGGTATTGAATATCAAGATTATTAGCCAACGAATTTACAACTTGTTGTTCAGAGCTTTTCAGCGCAGAGCAACCTGCTAATGTAGTGATAACAGAAACAGCAATCAGACTAGGTTTAAACATCTTACTTCCCCAAAAAAGTCAGTGGTTCAAAACGACAATGATAAAAATCTCGGCCCCTCAAATGCGAGGTACCTAACCGTTACATTCAACATACAACCTGTTATTTCTAAGCGTAAAATAAATAGAAATAGGAAGTGATCCAGTTCAAAAAATGACACTCAGCAAAAACAATAAAAACCTAATTTTCATGGAGTTACAATACACGTCAAAATCGAACAACTTGTTTTGACGAGTTTGCTGCGATCTAGGTCACTTATATTCATGAGTTACGACTGATTTTGTAAGATTTGGATCACGCCTAATTATTTTGTGAACCATTAGTAAGCGAATTACCTATTTACCTTTCGTGAAGTGACTCTCATTTATTCGTCGTCAAAACTCGTCAATATTTTTAGAAATGACGATTTTGTCGAATACCCCACTGGAGAAATTGCACTTAACCTCACGCTATTTTGCGTATAAAGTTTAAAGGTATCTTATCTGAGGACCATTCTATGTTTCGTCTCTTGACGCTCATATCATCTCTACTTGTTACTTTGACTCCTTTTTCCTCTTATGCAGAGCCACAGCATTGGTTAGCGAAAAAAGGGGAAACCGAACTTATGATTATTGGCTCGGTACATGTGGGGGATAAAACGATGTACCCACTCCCTAGAACGGTCATCCAGCATTTAAGCCAAAGCGCAGGGTTGATTATTGAAGCAGACGTCAGGAATTCTGAAGGCTTGGTTTACCCACAAACAACCATTCTTTCTAAAGATGTTTTAGACAGAGCTCAACGTCGCCACTTAATTGAAATTGCCCAAGATTTAGGTTTGCCAGAAACTCAACTCCTAAATTCCCCACCTTGGATGGCGGCATTCACCATCCAACTCGCTTTAGTCAACAAACTGGGGTATGTCTCTGATAAAGGGGTCGACATGCACTTAATAGGACTCGCTGATAAAAAGCAAATCCCGGTCATTCCACTAGAGTCCGTGCAATTCCAAATCGATTTAATCGCAGGTCAATCAGAAGGCGGTAAAGAGATGCTCCTCTCATCAATTGAAGAATATGATGGCGGAGAAGAGTTGGTTCAATGCTTGATAGAGAGTTGGAAGAGTGGTGATGGTAGCATGTTGGTCGAAGCCTCTTTGACCGATCATCCAACAGAAGAGTTTAACCAAGCCTTTTTATACGAGCGTAATCGAGATTGGGCTAAAAAACTCGACACTGGCAGTGTTCTACCTCAACAATCGGGTCGCTACACCGTTGTTGTTGGTGGCTTGCATTTAGTAGGTAAAGATAACCTGATTGAACTGCTTAAAAATCGGGGATTTAACATCAAACCACTGGGTAAGACGCGCCAAGCAAATTGTGATATCTAGTGATTGTTTGAAAAATGCCATTTAAATACAATTATTTAAATACAACCATTTAAAATTCATTCAAACTTTCTTATTAAAACGCCGTTAAGCTAAGTGGATACAAAACAACTCATATGAAATTTAAATATTTATTCCTATACACGATGGGAATTATGCTCACTTCTTCGCTGTCTTATGCTAAACCGCCATGCAACGTAGAAGCTTTTCAAGCTATTGATATAACTCCGGAAGTAAAAGGCGGTGTTTTAGATAAAGAGAGTGGTCAATTTCTTATTACCGAAAAACCAATGATGCGTTGCGCGAACATCACGTTTTCAACAGCCCACACTCGAAATCGCGTTGCACATATGATGAACCAAGGCTTTGAAGCGGTTTACTATGATGGAAATACAAGCAAATCTCACTCAGTAACGTTTGATGAAGACGATTTAAAAGCGGGTTACGTCAAGATTGGGCCAAATCACCCAAAGACCGCTTATGTCTGTTTCACTACTTCTGAAACTCCTATCAATACTATCTCGTGTGACATCAAGTAATAAATTTACTCGCTCTAAAAAATGAAAAGGCCCTACATTTCTGTAGAGCCTTCCTCTCAATACGTGTCGGTGAAGAGCCATGTTCTAACTTCAAGCGAACCCCATTTGGTTCGATACTATTGAAGTCTAAAATTACTAGCGCCAAAAACGACGAAAGCCTGCTCATTGAGCAGGCTTTCTAAAAGTGATCGGTGAAGTAGGGATTCGACGCGACTAGGCTTCCAGAGGACTGGCATTCCAGACCCCGATCCTCTGGTTCCAAATAAATATCACCAAATACGAAAAAGGCTCTACATTTCTGTAGAGCCTTTTTCTCAATATGGTCGGTGAAGAGGGATTCGAACCCCCGACCCTCTGGTCCCAAACCAGATGCGCTACCAAGCTGCGCTATTCACCGAGATGTTTAACTGAGGAATTGTCCCCGTCAACGAATGCGTATATTACGGATTCTGAACTGTGGCGCAAGTGCTTTTTACAAAAAAACCTTAGGTCTTAATTCGTTTGATGAATAACTGAACACTAGCACGTAAAATGTGACTGATAACTCACAACAAAATACAGTTTATTAACCTTAGCAACATAATTGATCCAGATCAGTGTGCAACAAGACACCGCCATTTAGTTTATTCCTGTCGGGAACATCTTGGAGGAAACGTATGGACTTTTGGCTTGATCTCCTATTTGGTAATGCAGTGGGTCTATCGTCAATGATAGTAATTTTTGGGGCAATTGGTCTGATGTTATTTTACGGCGGTTTCTTCATATACAAGATCATGAACGACAAATCTCCTCACTAGATCTCGCTTAGCTCTAGAAACGCTTTGCACCGGAGTCGGTTACTTGCCTACTCCGGTTTTTTATTTGATCTCAATGCACCACTCATTGATATAATCCTATTATTCTTCCCTGTTCTTAATGAGATTACTGCTATGTCTCACGACGACGATTTTGATCTATTTCAACAGATGATGGGCGATGTAAAGCCAATCACTCAAGACACCACCGAACACAAAAAAGTACACCAAGTAACAGAAGCACAGCTCGCAAAACGCGAAGCAGCAATCTGGTTAACGGAAGATGACCCAGAATACCTATCACTTGATCACGCTGAAATGCTCAAGCCAGAGGACTTTGTTGAGTTCAAACGTGATGGTGTACAGGACGGGGTTTACCGCAAACTTCGCCTTGGTAAGTATCCAATCCAAGCTCGCTTGGATTTGCACCGTAAAACATTGAAAGAAGCACGTGATGAAGTCGTGACGTTTTTAAAGCAATGCCTATCAATGGACATTAGAACGGTCGTTATCGTCCATGGTCGAGGAGAACGCTCAAATCCACCTGCAATGATGAAAAGCTTTGTTAGCAGTTGGCTACGACAAATAAAGGAAGTCCAATGCGTCCATAGTGCGCAACGCTTTCACGGTGGAACTGGAGCCGTTTACGTCCTACTTAGAAAAAGTGCGGAAAAGAAATTAGAAACCCGCGAACGTCACCAAAAACGGTTAGGCTAAATTTCACCCTAATGCTAGAATGCCCGCCCTTATTCTTCCTTCCCCTTAAAGGAAGGGAGCTTCATTCGCCGTTGTGAAACGTTAGGAGACAAAAATGTCACAAGACAACGCTAAACGATTAAATAAATTCATCAGTGAAACGGGGTTTTGCTCACGCCGTGAAGCAGACAGACTAATTGAGCAAGGCCGTGTCACCATTAATGGCAACAAACCTGAAATGGGGACAAAAGTGCTACCTGGTGATGATGTTTGTGTGGATGGTAAGCCAGTGGCAGAAAAAGAGAAGCCGATTTATATCGCTCTCAATAAACCAACAGGCATCACCTGTACAACTGAGAGAGACGTCCCTGGAAACATCGTTGATTTCATCGGCCACCAAAAACGTATCTTTCCGATCGGCCGCTTAGACAAACCCTCTGATGGTCTGATCTTTTTGACCAACGATGGCGACATCGTGAACAAAATCCTTCGCGCAGGCAACAGCCACGAAAAAGAGTACGTCGTACGCGTGGACAAGCCAATTACAGGCGAGTTTCTCAAACAGATGTCGAGTGGCGTTAAGATTCTCGACACAGTCACCCTACCTTGTAAGGTAACAAAAGAGACTAAATTCTCTTTCCGTATTGTGCTCACTCAAGGACTTAACCGTCAGATCCGTCGCATGTGTGAAGCGCTGGGCTATGAAGTATTCAAGCTGCGTCGCGTTCGCATCATGAATATCTCTCTTGATGGTATTCCGAATGGAAAATGGCGTTATCTAAGTGACGAAGAAGTGGCAGAGATCCTAGCAATGTGTGAAGGCTCGGTAGGTACAGAAGAAGCATCAAAAACAGACTCTAGAGGTCGCAACATTCGTAAAGCGACCGACGCGAAGCTGTTTGATAGCCGTGAAGAAAACCAAGATTCTACTGCTCGTCGTAACCAGAAGACACGAACTTTCCGTGGTAACAATGCTGATGAATTCCGTCATGCACCAAACTCGAAAAAAGGTCAACAAAAGCGTCGTCAGCGTGATGATGAAGGCGGACGTCCAGCTAAAGAACATTACAAAGCGAAATCACAAGGTGAACGCAGCAGACCGCAAGGCGAGCATGGTAAATCGCACCGTAAACCAGATGCATCGAGCAATACGCATTCAGCAAACAAGCCTCAATCACCGAGTAAGCCTAAGCAGCATTACATGAACCCAAATGCCGCGAAACCAAGCAAACCAGCTAAACGCACTGGTGGTACATTGAGTCTGAAGAAGTAACGCTTCACTGACAGGCAAGATCAAAAAAGGACGCTCATGAGCGTCCTTTTTATTTGTCATGAGTTTACAAACAAAGAGGTGCAAACTGACCGCGAGTTAAGCTCAGCAAATCTCTCGGGGCTAACTCAATTTCTAAACCACGTTTACCAGCACTCACACAGATTGTGTCTTGCTCTACTGCGCTTTCGTGCAAAAAAGTAGGTAAGGCTTTCTTCTGCCCTAGTGGGCTAATTCCACCAACGACATAACCTGTGGTCTTTTGCGCGATTTCCGGATCAGCCATATCGGCCTTTTTGCCCTTCGCTGCTTTCGCCGCCAGTTTTAGGTTTAGCTTTTGATCAACAGGGATAATCGCAACCGCAAGGTTCTTTGGCTCCCCGTTCAAGCAGAACAATAAGGTTTTAAATACTGTTTTCGGATCCTGCCCCAGTACTTCAGCAGCCTCCAAGCCATAACTATCGGCTCTAGGGTCATGCTCATACTGATGAATCGTGTGTGGAATTTTTTTCTTTTTCGCAAGATTAATGGCCGGAGTCATCAAGATTCTCCTCATAAAAACAAAAAGCGCAGACTGAATTGGATCTGCGCTTTTAGTTAATGATATCAGCGAGTTTGAGTCAATCGCTTTTTCTCTGTTGGGTTACTGATCAATCGCCGTATCAACTAAATACGTGATTTCACCTGAAGGGGCATACTCATTAACATCAATAGGGCTGTGTGTTTCTAAATAATCCTTCAGAACCTCAGCATCGGTAAAACCTGTATTTACATACCCTGGATGATCGTCGATTTTAGGGTAACCATCTCCACCAGCAGCATTATAGCTTGGTACGGTAAAGCGGTAATTACCATCTAAGCGAAGTTGCTTATTACCAATGAACACATTGGTTACCTCACCATTATTGATACTCATCGCAATGCCGGCAAACTGTGCATAAGCACCAGAGTCAACAGGCTTAGTTGCAACGACATTTAGATAATCTAATACCTCTTTACCCGTCATATCAACGTAAGAAACCATATTGCCAAATGGCTGAACAGTGAGCACGTCTTTATAAGTAATATCACCCGCAGCAATCGAATCTCGAACACCACCAGAATTCATTACGGCGAAATCTGCTTTCGCACGTTCCATGTGAGCCGTTGCAATTAATCGACCTAAGTTTGTTTGCTGGTAACGAACCACATTGCGGTCACCCTCAAGCTTACCGTTAGATTCTGCAATCTTCACGTTTAGCTTGCCCTGACCTTTTTCTTGATAAGGACGAAGAAACTCAAGCATCATTTCGTCTTGTTTAATCTCTTCTTGGATAAAGACTCGTTGTGACTGACCATCAACTTTAACTTTCTTTTTCAAGTTTACAGGGATCAGATCGTAGCTCACCATCGAGAGTTCGCCATTACGAAACTCGTAATCGGCGCGTCCCACATATTTCCCCCACTCATGTGCCTGAACAATAAAGGTACCATTTTGTTTATCGGGCTGACATTCATCACCTGGTTTAAAGTTCTTTTTGATAACGTTTGGCCCTTCCATACAAACAGGCTCTTGTGAGTGTCCTCCAACGATCATGTCGAGATCGCCGTCATTCAAATAACGAGCTAACGCCACATCGCCGGGAGCATTGATGCCTCTATTACCATTTTCATAGTGTCCCATATGCGTGACAGCAAAAATCAGATCTGGATACTCTGTTTCTTTCAGTTCTGCAATCAGCTTCTTGGCTTCTTCTTTTGGGTCACGGAAGTCAATTTGTTCAATGAATTCAGGGTTGCCAAGTTTCGCTGTGTCTTCGGTTGTAAGGCCAATGACCGCAATTTTAATGCCCTGCTTGTTAAACATCGCGTATGGTTGGAATAAACGCTTGCCAGTATTTTTATCGTAAATATTGGCAGACAACATCGGAAAGTTTGCCCACTCTTGCTGCTTGAATAGCACGTCCAATGGATTATCAAACTCATGATTACCTAGAGCCATCGCATCGTAACCAATTTTGCTCATGCCTTTAAAATCCGGCTCGGCATCTTGTAAATCAGACTCAGGTACTCCTGTGTTGATGTCGCCACCAGAAAGCAGTAACACGCTGCCCCCCTCATCCTGTATTTCTTCGCGCAAATCATCGATTAACGTTTTACGCGCCGCCATGCCATATTCACCGTATCGATTTTGCCAAAAGCGACCATGATGATCGTTAGTGTGCAACACGGTCAATTTATAGGTTGTATCGGCATTCCATTCTGGTGCAGGTTGCGTAGCACACCCAGCTAACGAGGCCAAGATAGCGGCACTCAAAACAGTTTTGATCATCAGACGCTGATTCATTTATTTACCTTTTTCTTATTGGGATTACTGACGCACATTTTAGGAATTCGATCTATTTGAAAACCACGTGCACCCTAACACATTGATTTAATAATTATGATGCATTGTTTAGCAATAACAAATTCATCAGTAACAAGTTTGAGAATTTACAGTTTTTCAGATAAAAAAATAGCCAACACTCGGTTGGCTATAGTATTTGTTACCACCAGTCATCTGGCGTTTACTTGATATCGATATCTGCAAAGCTCTTGATTAGATCATCAAGCGATTTCATTTGTGCTAAGAATGGCTCTAACTTGTCTAGAGGCAGTGCAGATGGGCCATCACAACGCGCTTGGTCTGGGTTTGGGTGCGCTTCGATAAATAGACCTGCGATGCCTGTCGCTAGACCCGCTTTTGCAAGCTCAACTGTCTGCTCACGACGGCCGCCAGATGCTGCGCCTGATGGGTCACGCATTTGTAGTGAGTGCGTTACGTCAAAGATGATTGGGCTACCTTTTGAAGCATTTTTCATCACACCAAAACCAAGCATATCTACAACTAGGTTATCGTAACCGTGGCAAGAACCGCGCTCACATAGGATGATCTTGTCGTTACCGCATTCTGCGAACTTCTCAACGATGTTACCCACTTGACCAGGGCTCATAAATTGAGGTTTCTTCACGTTGATAACCGCACCTGTTTTAGCCATAGCTTCAACAAGGTCAGTTTGACGAGCTAGGAATGCAGGAAGCTGAATAACGTCTACCACGTCAGCGACAGGTTGAGCTTGCGCTTCAGTGTGAACGTCCGTGATGATCTTTACACCAAAAGTGTCTTTCAGCTCCTGAAAGATTTTCATACCTTCTTCCAGACCTGGACCACGGTATGAATGAACAGAACTGCGGTTTGCTTTGTCAAACGACGCCTTAAATACGTAAGGAATACCAAGTTTTTCCGTTACTTTTACGTAGTGCTCACAGATCTGCATCGCAAGATCACGAGACTCAAGAACGTTCATACCTGCAAATAGGGTGAATGGCTTGTCGTTAGCAACCTGAATGTCGCCGATATTAACGATTTTCTGTTCCATTTTGATTCTCTTTTTCTGTCCACGATACACCACCGTTCGGCACATCGATAAAATTAGTGAAGTGTGACGTGCGTTTCACTCATCACATTAACTTGTGATTTTAGTAGCTCGGAAGCCGGATCGTCAGGGCATTGGTCAATAAAGTACTGAAAATCTGATACCGCTACTTGAGGGCACTCTAGCTGTTGGAAAATAAAACCACGGTCACGAATTTCGTATGGGTCATCTGGCACAAATGTTAGAGCAAGATTTGTACAACGTAATGCCAGCGTATAATGCTCTTCACGCAACATCGCACTTTTAATCAACGCCAACCAGCGACCAATAATTGTTGGGTTGTCAGCTTCCTCAAAATGTTCAGGCTTTAGCTGAGCTAGCGGTCCTTCTTGGCCAATAAGCCAAGCTTGAAGAATCCTTTCACCTACATACTCACCATTAAATGGGTTGATGTAGTCTGGCTTCTTATGCATCCAGTCGACTTTTAACAGGAACTGAGTAGGGAAAGTAACTCCCTTCAACGGGAACCCCAGCTTTTTGCCTAGGTATAACAAAATCGAACCTAAGCTCACAGGAATACCTTTTCTGCGCTCCAACACTTTATCGATGAAGCTGTTGTCCGAAATAAAGTATTCCTGCTCGTCGCCTTTAAACCCCCACTCGTGGAAAAACAGTCGTAGGAATGCATCAAATCGTTGCTCTTCATCGGTTTCATGAACAAGCGTGGCTTCTGCATCTTTGTAAAGACGCTCTAACTCTTGTTTCGCCCAATGTACTTTGGTTTCTGGGTTAATCGCTTTGTTTAGCTCAAGCGCACCTTCCACCAACGGTATATTGTCAAAATCTTCGTCAAAAAACTCTAACATGACGTCTATCCAAATAACGTAGGGCTCTTAGACACAGCAATGTTTGCAGCCATGACCAACCAACCTAATGCGCCGAAAAAGCCAAATATCTTCAGTAGGTTGTTTTTCGCAAGTTTCAATGAGAAGAATCCAAGCGCAATGTACGCCAGTACGCAGGTGATTTTGTTTGTTAACCACGGTGCGGCATCGGTAAACGGGATGAAACCAGTAATGAAAATAAGCGCGATACCTGACACTAGCAATGCAGTATCAACGATGTGGGGAAACACTTTCAAAAAGCGATTATTTCGCTTCGGTGAGTTCATCATCATTAACACGAATCGGATCGATAGTAGCGTCGCACTGAGAGCGATCGTCACTAAGTGTATGTGTTTTAGAGCTACGTACATTTTTCTTCTCTTTTTAGTTAGTGTTTGCTGACTTCCATGATTAACTGGCCAGACAACCAAGCGTTACTCGATCGTTACCGCCATAATCTTTTTCCGTAGCGACCTGTTGGTAACCAAAGCCACGCATTATCTCACGCACCGCCTCACCTTGATCATAACCATGTTCAAATGCCAGCCAACCGCCCACTTCAAGATACTGACGAGCAAGATCCGAGATATGACGAATATCAGCTAAGCCATTCTCTTTAGCAACTAATGCAGATTTTGGCTCAAAGCGCACATCACCTTGGGATAAATGTGGATCTTTTTCATCAATATATGGCGGGTTGGAGACAATTAAAGCAAACTTCGTACCTTCTGTAATAGGCTCAAACCAACTGCCTTGAGCAAAGGTCACATTTTTGATGTTTAGCTGCTCAGCATTGTACTCTGCAAGTGCTTTCGCTTCTTGCTTAAGGTCTACGCCCATCACTTGACGTTTTGGCATTTCAGATGCGAGTGCGATAGCAATTGCCCCCGTCCCCGTTCCAAGATCTAAAATAGGCCCAGTTTGCTCGTAGGTCTTATCGAGTGCAACCTCGACCAAACGTTCTGTATCCGGTCTTGGGATCAAGGTAGAGGGAGAAACTTTGAACGGTAAAGACCAAAACTCTCGCTCACCAATAATATAAGCGACGGGTTCACCAGTTAAACGTCGTTCAAGTAGAGCGTCGAATTTTGCTTGTTGCTCTGCTTCTAATGCTTTTTCTGGCCAGGTCAGTAGATAAGTTCGTGGTTTGCCAAGGACATGGCAAAGGAGTACAGCTGCATCGAGAGAAGGCGACTCTTTGCCGCCTTCTGCCAGTTTCGCCGTCGCACTTTTCAGTGCTTGCTCAATCGATTGAACTTGGCTCATCGATTAGCCGTTCTCTGCGAGCGCCGCAAGTTGGTCTGCTTGGTGCTCTTGAATCACAGGATCAATCAAGCTCTGCAGGTCACCTTCCATCACTTCGTTCAAACGATAGATGGTTAGGTTGATACGGTGATCAGACACACGACCTTGTGGGTAGTTGTATGTACGAATACGGTCACTACGGTCACCAGAACCTAGAAGGTTACGACGTGTATCAGACACTTCTGCGGCACGACGCTCTTCTTCCGCTTGAACGATACGAGCAGCAAGAACCGCCATTGCTTTCGCTTTGTTCTTGTGCTGTGAACGCTCATCCTGACACTCTACTACCGTACCCGTTGGTAAGTGGGTAATACGAATTGCAGAATCCGTGGTGTTAACGTGCTGACCACCCGCGCCAGATGCACGGAACGTATCGATTTTCAGGTCTGCTGCTTTGATTTCAGGCAGATCCGCTTCAGGGATTTCCGCCATTACTGCTACTGTACAAGCAGAAGTATGCACACGGCCTTGAGATTCAGTTGCAGGAACACGCTGTACACGGTGACCGCCTGACTCAAATTTCAACACGCCGTATGCACCGTCGCCGCTTACTTTCGCGATCATCTCTTTGTAACCACCGTGCTCTGCCTCGTTTGAAGACATGACTTCGATGCGCCAGCCACGCTTTTCTGCGTACTTGCTGTACATACGGAATAGATCACCCGCGAAGATACCCGCTTCGTCGCCACCCGCACCTGCACGAATTTCTAGGAAACAGTTACGATCATCGTTCGGATCTTTTGGCAGAAGAAGAATCTGTAACTCATCAGTAAGACGCTCAATCGTCGCTTTCGCTTCTTTGATTTCTTCTTGCGCCATTTCACGCATTTCTTCGTCGTCTTCGTTTGCCATCTCTTCAGCGGCGACAAGATCTTCTTGTGCTTGTTGATAAGCTTGGAAGCACTTGGTTACTTCTTCTAGCTGAGAGTACTCTCTTGATAGAGCACGGAATTTGTCCTGATTTCCAATTACATCAGGATCACCAAGAAGATGTTGAACTTCTTCGTAACGTTCTACTAGCGTTTCTAGCTTAGTCAGAATAGAGGCTTTCATAGTGTCGTTTTCTTAATAAAAAGCGTGAGTTATAGATCATCCAAGCCAAGTGTTTGGCGGATAATCGTTAATTTTGCTGGTTCGCCTTGCTCTGCTGCACTTTGCAATGCGCGAGTTGGAGCGTGAATCAGTTTGTTGGTGAGTTTATTACTCAGCTCGCGCAGCACTTTCTCCGGATCTGCGCCTGCCGCTAAAGATTGCAAACTTTTGCTCAGTAACTCTTCACGAATTTCGTTGGCTGATTTGCGATAGTCGCGAATACTATCGACGGCTTGCAGTGAACGCAACCATGTCATAAATGCAGCGCTTTCTTCACTAACAATCGCTTCAGCTTGAATCGCTTCGACTTTACGCTGCTCAATGTTGCTGTCGATGATAGATTGCAAGTCATCAACAGAATACAGATATGCGTCGTTCAGTTCACCGACTTCCGACTCTACATCTCGCGGCACCGCAATATCGACTAACAAGATAGGTTGATGTCGGCGCTGCTTTAGAGCCGTTTCGACCATACCTTTGCCAATAATAGGCAATGGGCTCGCCGTTGAGCTAATCACAATGTCCGCTTTCGCCAAATGTTCAGGAATTTCGTTCAAACTGATCACTTCTGCGCCAAATTGGTCCGCTAAGCCTTGCGCGCGCTCTTTAGTGCGGTTCGCGACAATCATTTTTGTGCAACCGTTGGACGCTAAATGCTTCGCGACCAATTCAATCGTCTCACCCGCACCAACTAAAAGCACGGTTGAATCTGATAACGACTCAAAAATATGTTTTGCCAGTGTACATGCCGCATAAGCCACGGACACGGCATTACCACCAATATCTGTCTCTGTTCTCACCCGTTTGGCGACTGAGAACGTCTTTTGAAACAGTTTATCAATCGAGGCATCGACAGCTTGATGATCTCGCGAGTCAGAAAATGCTTGCTTTACCTGCCCCAAAATTTGAGGCTCACCCAACAC
Source organism: Vibrio sp. 2130-1 (assembly GCF_033339515.1). Lineage (NCBI taxonomy): Bacteria > Pseudomonadati > Pseudomonadota > Gammaproteobacteria > Vibrionales > Vibrionaceae > Vibrio > Vibrio sp. 2130-1. The sequence goes on along the minus strand of NZ_JAWOUT010000022.1, from coordinate 5,661 downwards.
CAGAGAGTCAAGACCGCACGATACGCGCATCAAATGCTTTATTGCAGCTTGTTCTTCATGAACATACAAACTCGGCATTAAATCTTCGCGGCTCACTTGATGAAATTGAGCAAGCCAATCGATCAACTTGCTTCGCGCTCCTTGCTTAACATCGCAGTACAACTCAGTTCGGTTACAGGTTGAAACAATCACACTGCCGTTAACTGCTTCGTGCTCTCTAAGTTGCTCGAGTGCAGGGCCGAGTTTATCCGGACCAAACGCCACCTTCTCTCGCAAGTCGACAGACGCTGTATTGTGATTAATTCCAATAGCAAGCAAGGACATCTAACGTGGTATCTCTGGGATAGGTTATAAAATAGGTCCAGAATTTTACTGTAAGCACGCATTTATTGAAAGGGTAAGCCGGATTTGTTTTCCTAAGTGCGACTTTTCAATGCTATAGTTGTGAGCGATTCCCGATGAAACTGATTAATAAGCCATCAAACATGACGTTACGCTCCTTTATTCTTTTTTTCTTGTCGAGCTTACTGCTCGCTGGTTGTTCGTCCGTTCCTGAAAGTGTTACCAGCGTTGAATGGCAAGCTCATGAGCAGCGACTCGAAACCATCCGAGATTTTCAAGCAACGGGGAAACTTGGTTATATTGGCCCAGACCAAAGACAAAATTTAAACTTCTACTGGAAACATTCTTCAGCACTAAGCCAGTTGCGTTTAACAACGATTCTCGGACAAACGGCATTAAAGCTCACCATCACCCCACAAGGCGCCACAGTAGAAACTTACGACGATCAGGTCCTTTCTTCTCGCAGTGCTAACCAGCTGATTTACCGTCTTACAGGGTTAATGATGCCCGTCGATCACATGCCTGACTGGCTATTAGGTCTACCGACCGATGCCGACAAATTCCAACTGTCTCCAACCAATACACTGCAAGCGTTAAACAAACAAATTGGTTTAAATGATTGGAGTATTGCTTATCAACGATATGGCGACGTTCAATGGCATGAACAGTCTCTCCCTCTGCCAAATAAGCTGAAACTCACCACAACTGATGTCAAAATAAATCTAGTGATCACAAAATGGAACATCACCCAATGATTGAACTTTCAACACGCTGGCCATCACCAGCGAAATTGAATCTCTTTCTATATATCAACGGCCGTACAGAGAATGGCTACCACGAGTTACAAACCTTATTCCAATTCGTCGATCACGGCGATGAGCTCACCATTCAAGCGAACCATTCTGGTGATATTACGATTTCTCCAGACATAGAAGGTGTGCCCCTTCAAGACAATTTAATTTGGAAAGCAGCAACCGCGCTTCAAACTTACTCAAACTGCCCTTTTGGCGCGCATATTGAGCTACAGAAAGTGCTGCCTATGGGTGGAGGCATTGGTGGGGGCTCATCGAATGCAGCTACAGCATTAGTGGCACTGAATTACTTATGGCAACTGAATCTAACTGACGACGAACTGGCTGAAATAGGTTTAAAACTAGGCGCAGACGTGCCCGTATTTGTGCGCGGATTTGCAGCTTTTGCTGAAGGTGTTGGTGAAAAACTCTCTCCTGCTTATCCCGAAGAAAAATGGTATTTAGTCGTCAGACCGAATGTATCTATCGCAACCGTCGACGTTTTTTGTCATCCAGATCTGACGCGAAACACCCCAAAACGAGATCTAGAAACACTTTTAAATACGCCAAGCGTAAACGATTGCGAAAAAATTGTACGAATGCTCTACCCAGAGGTTGATAAGCAACTTTCTTGGCTGCTACAATACGCGCCGTCAAGATTGACGGGGACAGGATCTTGCGTTTTTGCTGAATTTTCGAGCAAATCTGAAGCAGAAACTATCCTTGCACAACTCTCTGATAAAGTCTCGGCATTTGTCGCTCAAGGGCGCAATATTTCGCCATTAAAAGAGACTTTGGCTGAATACCAATCAGCCTCACACCGACCTATTTAAACTGGACGCAAACCCGAGGTTTCCACCGTGCCTGATATGAAGCTATTTGCTGGTAACGCAACACCTGAACTAGCCCAACGTATTGCTGATCGTCTTTACATCTCTCTTGGTGATGCATCTGTTTCTCGCTTTTCTGATGGCGAAGTTGCAGTTCAAATCAATGAGAATGTTCGTGGTAGCGATGTTTTCATCATTCAATCCACTTGTGCACCGACTAACGACAACCTAATGGAATTGGTTGTTATGATTGATGCAATGCGCCGTGCTTCAGCAGGCCGTATCACTGCAGTTATCCCTTACTTCGGCTACGCTCGCCAAGACCGTCGTGTACGTTCTGCGCGTGTGCCAATTACTGCAAAAGTTGTTGCTGATTTCCTATCTAACGTTGGTGTTGACCGCGTTCTAACTATCGACCTACACGCAGAGCAAATTCAAGGCTTCTTCGATGTACCTGTAGACAACATCTTCGGCACGCCAGTGCTACTTGAAGATATGCAGGCTCGCGGTCTAGATAACCCTGTAGTGGTATCTCCTGACCTAGGTGGCGTTGTTCGTGCTCGTGCAACAGCAAAAGCACTAGGCGACATCGACATCGCAATCGTAGATAAGCGTCGTCCACGTGCAAACGTTTCTGAAGTAATGAACCTAATCGGTGATGTTGAAGGTCGTGACTGTGTGATCGTTGATGACATGATCGACACAGGTGGCACACTATGTAAAGCAGCTGAAGCACTAAAAGAGCGCGGTGCTAAGCGTGTATTCGCTTACGCTACTCACGCAGTATTCTCAGGCAACGCTGCGGATAACATCAAGAACTCAGTTCTTGACCAAGTTATCGTAACTGACTCTATCTCTCTGTCTAAAGAGATGGCTGCAACAGGTAAAGTGACAACACTAAGCCTATCTCGCATGCTGGCTGAAGCGATTCGTCGTATCAGCAACGAAGAGTCAATCTCTGCAATGTTCAACTAACACGAACATTTCAGTTACACTGATTTCAAAAGCACCCCTCTTTGGGGTGTTTTTTTATTTGTACTGATAACTAGAAAATCCCTTGGTCGCCCACTGCGAGAATTCTGTGCTATCATACTGCGCTTTTTGAGATTCCAGAGAGATCCTAACCTTGACTCAACCAATCAAACTTCTTGTTGGTCTTGCTAATCCGGGACCAGAATACGCCAGAACTCGTCACAATGCGGGCGCTTGGGTTGTAGAAGAATTAGCACGCGTTCACAACGTTACACTGAAGAACGAACCAAAGTTTTTTGGTCTAACAGGACGCATTATGGTCAATGGCCAGGATCTCCGTTTGCTTATCCCAACCACCTTCATGAATCTATCAGGTAAATCGATCGCAGCGCTTGCGAAATTTTATCAAATTAAACCTGAAGAGATCATGGTTGCTCATGACGAGCTAGACTTACCGCCAGGTGTCGCTAAGTTTAAAAAAGGTGGGGGGCACGGTGGACACAACGGTCTGCGTGACACCATTAGCAAACTGGGCAATAACAAAGATTTTTATCGTCTTCGTATTGGCATTGGTCATCCGGGACACAAAGATAAAGTGGCGGGTTTTGTATTAGGTAAAGCGCCAGCTAAAGAGCAAGAGCTTTTAGATGCAGCAGCTGATGAGGCTGTTCGTTGTCTAGATATCCTGATTAAGGATGGCCTATCTAAAGCACAAAATCGCCTCCACACGTTCAAAGCTGAATAAGGTTACTATCATGGGTTTTAAATGTGGCATCGTTGGTCTACCTAACGTAGGTAAATCAACTCTGTTCAACGCACTAACTAAAGCGGGTATCGAAGCAGCAAACTTCCCGTTCTGTACCATTGAACCAAACACTGGTGTGGTTCCTGTGCCAGATCTACGTCTAGACGCACTAGCTAAGATCGTTAACCCACAGAGAGTTCTTCCAACGACGATGGAGTTCGTGGACATCGCTGGTCTTGTTGCTGGTGCATCACGTGGTGAAGGTTTAGGTAACAAATTCCTAGCTAACATCCGTGAAACAGACGCGATTGGCCACGTTGTACGTTGTTTTGAAAACGAAAACATTGTTCATGTTTCAGGTAAAGTTTCACCTATTGAAGATATCGAAGTGATCAACCTTGAACTTGCAATGGCTGACCTAGATTCTTGTGAGCGCGCGATTCAACGTAACGCGAAGAAGGCAAAAGGCGGCGATAAAGACGCAAAATTTGAACTAACCGTACTAGAAAAACTGTTACCAGTACTAACTGAAGGCGGCATGGCACGCACAGTTGAGCTATCTAAAGAAGAGTTAGCAGCGATCGGCTACTTAAACTTCCTAACACTGAAGCCAACTATGTACATTGCAAACGTAAACGAAGATGGCTTCGAAAATAATCCATATCTAGATGCGGTTCGTGAGTTCGCAGAAAAAGAAAACAATGTCGTTGTACCTGTATGTGCAGCTATCGAATCTGAACTATCTGAACTAGAAGATGAAGATCGCGAAGAATTCCTAGCAGATATGGGGATCGAAGAGCCGGGTCTGAACCGTGTAATTCGCTCTGGTTACGAACTACTGACTCTACACACCTACTTCACAGCAGGTGTTAAAGAAGTACGTGCTTGGACAATCCCTGTTGGTGCAACTGCGCCTCAGGCGGCAGGTAAGATCCACACTGACTTCGAGAAAGGCTTTATTCGTGCAGAAGTAGTCGGTTACGACGATTTCATCCAATTCAATGGTGAAAATGGCGCAAAAGACGCAGGTAAATGGCGTCTAGAAGGTAAAGACTACATCGTAAAAGATGGTGATGTTGTACACTTCCGCTTCAATGTTTAATTAAATGAATGAATTCTAAACACTTCATTTACACTAAAAGCCAGCTGTTAAGCTGGCTTTTTTAATACCTTAAGTAAATGAACAAAAATAAATTACGCAACTGCAAGCTAATTTATTTCCAGTTTTAGATCATAAACACGCCTCTTTGTTTAAAAAGGAAGCGAACGAGGTTTTTTCCGAAATTTATTAAAAAAAACTGTTGACGGATCTCACTCAACTTCGCATAATGCGCGCCGTTCCCAACGACAAGGCAACAAAGCGTTGAGAACAAAAAATATGGTTTTGGCTACGTAGCTCAGCTGGTTAGAGCACATCACTCATAATGATGGGGTCACAGGTTCGAATCCCGTCGTAGCCACCATTGATTAGATTGCTAGCATAAGCTATCAGTCACGTAGATTTAAGATGCGGAAGTGGCGGAATTGGTAGACGCACCAGATTTAGGTTCTGGCGCCGCAAGGTGTGAGAGTTCAAGTCTCTCCTTCCGCACCATATTTTAAATAGTCATTGTGACTATTGCCTGCAGGTCTATCGCCAAGCGGTAAGGCAGCGGCTTTTGATGCCGCCATTCCCTGGTTCGAATCCAGGTAGACCTGCCATTATTCAAGTGAGATTCCTTTATAAAAGGGGTTGTCACTGAGAGCGTGAAGGTTTATATTGTCTCGCTCCAAAAGATGGCTACGTAGCTCAGCTGGTTAGAGCACATCACTCATAATGATGGGGTCACAGGTTCGAATCCCGTCGTAGCCACCATGAACGACGTTATTTAGGTTTTTACCAATTACCTTGATAACTACAAAATAAGTTGCGGAAGTGGCGGAATTGGTAGACGCACCAGATTTAGGTTCTGGCGCCGCAAGGTGTGAGAGTTCAAGTCTC
>NZ_JAWOUT010000021.1:0-51678 GCF_033339515.1 Vibrio sp. 2130-1 | reverse complement strand
GTCTACGTTTCGCGATCCGTGAAGGTGGCCGTACAGTAGGTGCTGGTGTTGTTGCTAAGATCTTCGACTAATTCATAACGAATTAAACGAAATCTTGCACTGTTCTTCTTTTTGAAGAAAGCGCATCGAAAAGGGAAGCTTAGGCTTCCCTTTTTCATTTCTAGATTACATTTAGTTATAAGTGTTGAAATAAAAGACGTCACTTTTTCGATTTAAAAACAGAGTTTTACCGGCTTTATTTCTTAACGCTTTTACTCACCCCTCTTAACCCTTTGATCTTTTCCTGCAGCGGTAAAATCTTTATAACCAAATATTCTGAGCGGACACCATAATGCGACTGGTAACAAGAACTATTCTTGTTTATATTGTTTGTCACAGATTAGTTTTATAGGTTTTTTGAGTATGTACGTTTGTCTTTGCCATGGTGTCTCCGACAAAAAAATTAGGAAGTTGGCGATAGATGAAGGCGTAACAGATATTAAAGGAATCAAAAAGTGCACGGCATTGGGCAGCCAATGTGGTAAGTGCATCAGACAGGCCAAGGAAATTTTAGCGGAAACTAGTTACACGGAATTTAAACAAGCCAGCTAATTGCTGTAAGTATGCAGTAATTATTTGCCTTACATTTTGACACCTTCTCATTTGCTTCTACATTTAAATGAAGCCAAAGAGGAGGGTTTTGTCATGAAAGGCGATCCAATCATCATTCAACATCTCAATAAAGTGCTCGGTAACGAGCTCGTCGCTATTAATCAGTATTTTCTTCACGCCCGAATGTATAAAGACTGGGGCTTAAAGCACCTAGCAGACAAGGAATATCACGAATCTATCGATGAGATGAAGCATGCCGATCATCTAATTGAGCGTATTTTGTTCCTTGAAGGCCTACCGAACCTACAAGATTTAGGTAAGTTGATGATTGGTGAAGATACCAAGGAAATGCTCGAGTGTGACTTAAAGCTTGAAATGGCGGCTATTCCAGATTTAAAAGATGCGATTGCCTACGCTGAAGACATTCGAGATTATGTGTCTCGAGATCTCTTCCAAGATATTCTTGAAGATGAAGAAGAACATGTTGATTGGCTAGAGACGCAACTTGGCTTGATTGAAATGTCTGGTATTGAGAATTATCTCCAAGCGCAATACGTGGACGAAGAGTAACGATACTTTCTGAGTTTGCATACTCCAATAATAGTAAGAAGAAAGAGCACCTGACTCGAAAATCAGGTGCTTAACCCCGTTATCTGGTCTAATCTCTTTTATTATCGGCTTTTTAAGGATATTGCTCGCAATCTTGCCTATGAAGTTTGATTTCTATCCGATAGAATTTATGCCCCCTTACCTAAAAATAAAAAAGAGAAACGTCCATGTCTGAAGACAACCACCAAGCAGCCACTCCAGAAGAAGAACATCGCCAAAAAGCATTGGATTACCATGCTTATCCAACTCCAGGAAAGATTGCTGTCGAACTTACAAAGCCTGCGGAAACGGCGGGTGATCTTGCCCTTGCTTACAGCCCTGGTGTTGCAGAGCCAGTGCGTGAAATCGCACAAAACCCGGATAACGTGTACAAGTACACTGCAAAAGGGAACATGGTTGCTGTTATTTCTAACGGTACCGCTATTCTAGGTCTAGGTAACCTAGGTCCACTTGCATCTAAGCCAGTGATGGAAGGTAAAGCGTTACTGTTTAAGCGTTTCGCAGGTCTTGACTCTATTGATATTGAAGTTAAGCACCGCACGATCGATGAATTTGTGGATACTGTTGCGAGCATTGCAGACACTTTTGGCGGTATCAACCTTGAAGATATTAAAGCACCAGACTGTTTTGAGATTGAAAAGCGTCTGATTGAGCGTTGTGATGTACCAGTATTCCACGATGATCAACATGGTACTGCTATTGTAACGGCAGCGGGTATGCTGAATGCAATCGAACTTCAAGGTAAGAAACTTGAAGATTCAACAATTGTTTGTCTTGGCGCTGGCGCTGCCGCTGTAGCGTGTATGGAGCTTCTGATCAAATGCGGTGCAATGCGCGAAAAAATCTACATGCTAGATCGCAAAGGTGTGATTCACACTCGTCGTGATGACCTTAATGAATATAAGCAGTTATTTGCGAACAATACAGATAAGCGCACACTAGAAGACGTAATTGAAGGTGCAGATCTGTTCCTAGGTGTATCTGGTCCAAACCTGTTGCCAGCGGAAGCGTTGAAGTTGATGGCTGATAAGCCAATCGTATTCGCATGTTCTAACCCGGATCCTGAAATCAAGCCGGAACTTGCTCACGCAGTTCGTGATGACTTGATCATGGGTACTGGCCGTAGTGATTATCCTAACCAAGTTAACAACGTATTGTGTTTCCCATTCATTTTCCGTGGTGCTCTTGATGTGCGTGCAAGTGAAATCAATGATGAAATGAAACTTGCAGCCGTTGAGGCGATTCGCGAGCTAGCAAAAGAGCCTGTACCTGAAGCCGTATTGAAGGCTGCCGGTGTTGATAAGCTAGAGTTTGGTGCGGACTATATTATTCCAAAACCAATGGATTCACGTTTGCTACCACGTGTTGCAAAAGCGGTTGCTCAGGCGGCGGTTAATTCAGGTGTAGCTCGTATCGAGATGCCTGAAAACTACATGGCAGAGTAATATATCTTTCAGATGTGATACACAAAAAATGGGACGCTATTGCGTCCCATTTTTTATGTCATCCATTTGGCTCGAGGCAAGAGTTATTACCTGAAACCTTTTATCAGGCTTTTTTATTCTTCGTCGAATGACTCAAATTCGATGCCCATTTCCGTCATCAGCGCTTTTACTTCTGTTGGAATATCATCAGGACGGTCTTTACGAAGGTCTTCATCTGTCGGAAGTGGCTGACCTGTGTACGCGTGCAAAAATGCCTCGCATAGCAATTCGCTATTGGTTGCATGGCGTAAGTTATTGATCTGACGGCGAGTACGCTCATCAGTTAGCACCTTTAAAACTTTTAGCGGGATAGAGACGGTAATTTTTTTTACTTGTTCGCTTTTTTTGCCGTGCTCTGCATATGGGCTAATGTATTCGCCATTCCAGTCAGCCATTGCACACCTTCATTTATGTAATCGGTTAAAAATAATTTAGGTGCTGATTTTAGCTGCATTTACCGCCATAAGCAAAGACATATAGACGTCTAGAAGTGTTGACGTCTCATTTTTTGACGAGTAAAGTGAACATAACAGCAAAGGAAGCGTGTTGATCACTTTATGTTACTCATTAGATATAGCGCATTCCTATTTAGAAGTCATTACCCGTGAAAGGATACACCCATGAGCACTCGCAAACCTGCGACCATTGCAGTACGCACTGGTATTGAATCAGACAGCCAATATCATGCTGTCGTTCCACCTATTTATCTTTCCACTAACTATGGTTTTCCTGCTTTTGGTGAAGTGCCCAAGTATGATTACACACGATCTGGTAATCCAAACCGCGGACTGTTGGAAAGTGCGCTATCTGAACTTGAGTCTGGAAAAGGAGCGGTTGTTACTAACTGCGGTACGTCGGCATTAAATTTATGGGTTTCCGCTTTTCTCGGCCCAGATGATCTCATTATTGCTCCTCACGATTGTTATGGTGGTACCTATCGTCTTTTTAATACCCGAGCTAACAAAGGCGATTTTAAGGTTCAGTTTGTCGATCAATCAGACGAACAGGCTTTAGATGCTGCATTGGCACAAAAACCAAAACTCATTTTGCTAGAAACTCCGTCAAACCCTCTGGTTCGCGTAGTGGATATTGCAGCTACTTGTGAAAAAGCGAAACAAATCGGCGCGTTAGTTGCGGTGGACAATACCTTTTTGACACCCGTGTACCAAAAACCTTTAGAGCTAGGTGCGGATTTTGTTATCCACTCCACAACAAAGTACATCAACGGTCATTCGGACGTAATTGGTGGAGTAATCATCACCAACACAGAAGCGCATGCAGAAGAGCTTGCATGGTGGGGTAATTGTATTGGTGCAACGGGCACACCTTTCGATAGTTACATGACACTGCGAGGTATTCGTACGCTTGCTGCTCGTATGAGAGTACATGAAGAGAGCTCACAGCAGGTACTAGCTTACCTACAGAAACAAGCGTTAGTTAAAACTATCTATCATCCAAGCCTGCCGGAACATCCAGGTCACGACATTGCTAAAAAGCAGCAAACGGGCTTTGGCTCTATGTTGAGTTTTGAGTTTGCTGGTTCGTTTGAGCAGTTAAAGGTGTTTGTGAAAGAGCTCCAACTGTTTTCATTAGCAGAGTCATTAGGTGGTGTAGAAAGTTTGATTTGCCACCCAGCATCCATGACGCACCGTGCAATGGGTGAGGAGGCGCTGGCGGAGGCTGGGGTCTCTCATCAACTATTGCGTTTGTCTGTCGGTTTGGAAGATGCACAAGACCTCATCACAGATTTAGAACAAGCGTTCGCTAAAGCTACCCAGTAATAGGAGACGATAACAATGACTGTACAACGTCAGCTGCATAAGTTTGGTGGCAGTAGCTTAGCAAACCCAGAATGCTACTTACGCGTTGTGGGTATTCTCAAGGAGTATTCGACAGAAAATGATCTTGTGGTCGTATCTGCTGCAGGAAAAACCACTAACCGCTTGATTGAGTTTTTGGAAGGGTTAAGTAAAGATGGCCGAATTGCGCATGAAGCGCTTCAAAGCTTGAGACAGTTCCAAACTGAGCTAATAGAAAGCTTGTTGGAGAGTGAAGCAAAAGAAGAGCTGTTAGCTTTATTACATGATGAGTTCAGTACTCTCTCGGAACTGACTGCACCACTCACTAATGCGCAAAAAGCTGCGGTACTGGGACACGGAGAAGTATGGTCTGCTCGCCTACTGGCCGCGTTATTATCTCAACGTTCTATCCCTGCGGTTGCACAAGATGCACGAGCGTTTTTACGTGCAGAAGCGGGAACTCAACCAGAGGTTGATCGCGCTCGTTCATACCCTTTAATTAAAGAGATCCTCGCGCAGCATAACCATAAACGTGTGGTAATTACTGGCTTTATGGCTCAGAACGAGGCAGGAGAAACCATTCTACTTGGTCGTAACGGCTCTGACTATTCTGCAACGGTCATAGGCGCGCTTGCTGAAGTCAGTACTGTCACGATTTGGAGTGATGTTGCTGGTGTTTATAGTGCCGATCCACGTTTGGTGTCTGACGCTTGTTTATTACCGTTACTTCGATTGGATGAAGCCAGTGAACTTGCTCGCTTAGCTGCCCCAGTGCTACACAGTCGTACGCTTCAGCCTGTGGCGCAAAGTACCATGGACCTTAATCTCAAGTGTAGCTATCTGCCAGAGTCGGGTTCTACTCGTATTGAGCGTGTATTGGCATCTGGTCGTGGCGCTAAAATTATTACTTCACTGGATGATGTTTTATTGGTGCAGTTGTCTTTCATGCATGGGCACGACTTCGAAAAAACACAGAGTGATGTATTACAAGCGTTGCAGCGCGCGCAATTAGAGCCATTGGCATTTGAAGCTCAATCCGATCAGCATACGCTACGCTTGGCTTACACCGCAGAAATCGCCGGTGGTGCATTGAAACACTTGCAAGAGCTTGCGGTAGAGGCAGAAATTAAGCTAAAAGAAGGTTACTCGCTCTTAGCTGCGGTAGGTGCAGGCGTTACGAAAAACGCCAATCATTGCTTTGGCTTTTATCAGAAGCTAAAGCACTCTCCGGTAGAATTTATCTCTGAAACAGACTCAGGGCTGAGCCTAGTCGCTGTTTTGCGCCGTACTGATACCGAGGCGTTGGTTCAAACGATTCATAGCCAGTTGTTCCAAGCGCAAAAACGCGTGGCAGTGGCTTTATGTGGCAAGGGTAATATTGGTTCTAGTTGGCTAAATTTATTTGCTACGCAAAAAAGTGAGCTCGAAAAACGTCATGGTATGAGCTTTGATCTTGTCGCGGTTGTGGATAGCCAAACCTATTGGTTCGATGAGCAAGGTATTGAGGCGGCGAGTGTTGCTGAACGATTTGATGATGAAAGCATAGCAAACAATGGGGATTGGCTGGCACGTTTGGGAGCGCTTAAAAGCTATGATGAAGCCGTCGTGCTTGATGTTACCGCGAGTAAAGAGTTAGCTCAGCGCTACGTAGAAATCGCACAGCAAGGCATTCATTTGATTTCCGCTAACAAAGTGGCCGGTTCCGCAGATAGCCAGTACTACCATCAGGTTCAAGATGCATTCGCTAAAATTGGTCGTCATTGGCTATACAACGCAACGGTTGGTGCTGGGTTACCGATAAACCATACCGTGCGAGATCTTCGTGAAAGTGGGGATGAAATCGTCGCTCTATCGGGTATTTTCTCGGGGACGCTATCATGGCTGTTCCAACAGTTTGATGGTTCTGTGCCATTTAATGATTTAGTCGATCTTGCTTGGCAGCAAGGTTTAACCGAACCTGATCCTCGTTCTGATTTAGATGGCTCCGATGTAATGCGCAAGTTAGTCATCTTGGCTCGAGAGTCGGGCCTAGATATAGAACCAGACAGCGTTAAAGTTGAGTCTTTGGTGCCAGAAGAATTAAGAGAACTGAGCTTAGATGATTTCTTCGATAATGGAGCGTTGTTGAGTGAAATACTTCAAGAGCGTCTGACAAAAGCACAGAGAAACGATCAAGTGCTTCGCTATGTGGCGCGTTTAGAAAAAAATGGTAAAGCAACGGTGGGAGTCGAAGCGTTATCTCGTGAGCACGCGCTCGCCAACTTATTGCCATGCGATAACATTTTTGCCATAGAGAGCAAGTGGTACAAAGATAACCCTCTGGTCATTCGAGGACCAGGCGCAGGCAGAGAAGTGACAGCCGGCGCTATTCAATCCGACCTCAACCGATTGGCTGGTTTATTTTAAAGTTGCGATTGACCTAAAAACCCTGGAATTAATCCAGGGTTTTTTATTCCCCTATCAGTGCCATACTGAAGTCATAACCCGTGCAAAATGGTGAGATGATGCTCAAGTAGAAACTTGAACTATCTTCATTATTAACTTGAGAAAAATTCATAATTACAAGGTTGACATTAAATCGTATTCAATACATTCTGTAGACATATAGACGTCTAAACGTCGATTTTAAGGATTTGTTTTCGTGGCGGAGTGCCGCAGGGAGAGTAAGATGGGATATACGCACGCAGGCCATATCGACGCCTTGAACCAGAATATTGCTGAGTTATCAGATAACATCAATGTATCGTTTGAGTTTTTTCCGCCAAGCAGCGCTAAGATGGAAGAAACACTTTGGAATTCAGTGCACCGTCTTAAAACGCTTCAACCTAAATTTGTTTCTGTGACTTACGGTGCGAACTCCGGCGAGCGTGACAGAACACACTCCATCATTAAAGAAATTAAAGCAACAACCGGATTGGTTGCCGCTCCCCATCTCACTTGTATTGATGCGACTCGTGAAGAGCTGATTAATATTGCCGATGACTATTGGAACAATGGTATTGAAAATATCGTCGCTCTGCGTGGTGATATTCCTCCAGGTGGCGGTGCGCCTGATATGTATGCCTCGGATTTGGTTGAGCTGCTGAAATCACGCCACGATTTCGATATCTCCGTTGCTGCATTCCCTGAGGTTCACCCTGAAGCTAAAAGCGCTCAGTCTGACTTATTGAACCTAAAACGTAAGGTAGATGCAGGTGCAAACCGTGCTATTACTCAGTTCTTTTTTGACGTTGAGTCTTACCTGCGATTCCGTGACCGTTGTGTCGCAGCAGGAATTGACGTAGAAATTGTGCCAGGAATTTTGCCTGTATCGAACTTTAAGCAAGCTTCTCGCTTTGCGGCACAGAACAACGTGAAAGTACCAGGATGGATGAGCAAACAATTCGATGGTTTGGATGATGATCCGGTGACTCGCCAGCTTGTAGGAGCTAGCCAAGCTATTGATATGGTGCGTGTACTGAGTCGTGAAGGGGTTAAGGACTTTCACTTCTACACACTAAACCGTGCAGAGATGACTTACGCGTTATGCCATACGTTGGGTGTTCGTCCTCGCGCAGTAGTCGGTGCGTAAATCTGGTTTCAAAAGGATAAAAGGCTTGCCAAGTGGCAAGCCTTTTTCGTTTTATCAAAGCAAAAGGAGTTTAACCAATCACTTCAAGTTCAGTTAGAACTTCTTCTGCCCAAGTGATCCAAGTTTCACGTAACAGAAGGTTACGGCGAAGCGTTAGACGTTCTAGGCGAGCTTGTTTATCTAAAGTTGACGGCGTTGCGTAGTAAGCCGCTTCAATTTCTTTGTAGTGAGAAACCAGTTTGCGAGACTCTTCAACTAGCTCGGCGAGTTGGTCACGGAATGGAGCTGCAGGTTGAACGGCACATGCCATCAATTTCGCTGAAAACTCATCACGAACTGTTGGGTGTGCAGTTGGTTGATCAAACCACTCTCCTAAAGCGCTGCGACCAGCGTCTGTAATGGAGTAAACCTTGCGGTCTGGTTTGCCTTCTTGGGGTTCTAATACGCAAGTAACCAGTTCTTTCTCAGCCATTTTGTTGAGTTCACGGTACACCTGTTGGTGGCTTGCTTTCCAGAAGTAACCGATGCTAGCAGAGAATTCTTTAGTGATATCGTAACCGGTTGCGTCGCGAGTGCTAAGAACAGTTAAGATTACGTGTGGTAATGACATGTCTTCAATCCAAATGGTCAATAAACTTGTAAACAAGCTACTTATACTTTCAGCTGCGCTCTTACTGGCACTTGAGTTTTTTAATGTATAAGTAGCACCAACAATGTTGGTCCTGTCACCTTAAAGCCGTTTATCACCTAGAGAGATGGGGAGTCCCATCAAGGCTGGAGCAGGTATGATTGGATTTATGAGCTCTCAGCAGGCAAGTAGTATATAAATAATAAGCATGAAGTGGAATAGTAGGACAAAATTACCCTAAAAAACTAACATAATAATCAATAGTGTTAACTTGTGGTTTTTTATTCTTTTGTTTTGGTATTTTTTGGGTCTTTAGTGGTTTATTTGACTGCTTTTGTTTTGGTGCGATTATCCTGTGATAAAAAAAAGCTGAGCATTTGCCCAGCTTTTTATTAAAAATGAAACGATTAGCCTGTGTTACGCATACCTGCAGCAATACCAGCAATCGTCACCATCAACGCTTCTTCCAAGTTTGCAGAAGCTTCTTCGGTTTGACGCGTGCGGTATAGCAGCTCTGCTTGTAGCATATTCAATGGCTCAACGTAGATATTGCGTAAGCGAATAGACTCGAGTCCCCAAGGGTCATGCTGCATCAAGTTTTCATTGTTCTCTACATTCAGTACCGCTTTGATGTCTTCTTGAAGCTGAGCACGAAGCTTTTCACCGAGTGGACGGAGCGACTCATCCACCAATCGCTCATCGTAGTAGCGAGAGATATCAATATTACACTTCGAGTACACCATTTCCAGCATGCCGAGACGAGTTGAGAAAAATGGCCATTCGCGGCACATCTCTTCGAGCAATGCTTGGTGGCCTTTATCGATCGAGTATTGAATCGCTTCACCTGCGCCTAGCCATGCAGGAAGTACCAAACGGTTTTGACTCCATGAGAAGATCCACGGGATTGCACGTAAGCTTTCTACTCCGCCCTTAGGGTTGCGTTTTGCAGGACGAGAACCAAGTGGCAACTTGCCGAGTTCGAGTTCTGGTGTTGCTTGGCGGAAGTAAGGCACGAAATCTGGCTCGCCACGAACCACATTTCGGTAAGACTCACAGCTTACTTCTGATAGCACTTCCATCAAGTCGCGCCATTCTTGTTTTGGCTCTGGTGGCGGTAACAAGTTGGCTTCCAGAATCGCACTTGCGTATAGGTTAAAGCTGTTTACTGCGACATCTGGGAGACCCAGTTTAAAGCGGATCATCTCGCCTTGCTCTGTTACACGTAAACCGCCTTTCAAGCTTTTTGGTGGTTGCGACAAAAGCGCAGCATGCGCAGGTGCGCCACCGCGACCGACTGTGCCCCCACGACCATGGAATAGAGTTAGCTCAACGCCTTCTTCTTCAGCCACTTTAACTAACGATTCCATCGCATGATACTGAGCCCAACCTGCAGACATAACACCTGCATCTTTCGCTGAGTCAGAGTAACCAATCATGACCATCTGGTGGTTTTGGATAAAACCACGGTAAAGGTCAATCCCCATAAGCTGCTTGATGACCGATTCCGCGTTGTTCAAATCGTCTAGCGTTTCGAACAGAGGACACACATCCATGCGGTAAGGGCAACCAGCTTCTTGTAGCAGTAGATGAACGGCTAGTACGTCAGAGGCGGTACGTGCCATTGAAATAACGTAAGCGCCAAACGCTTCACGCGGTTGTGCTGCAACAATCTTGCAGGTATCCAAAACCTCTTTGACGGGTTCAGACGGTTCCCAATCACGAGGGAGAAGCGGACGTTTAGATGCCAGCTCGTTAGTTAGAAAAGCAATCTTATCTTGCTCACTCCATTGTTCGTAATCACCAATACCTAAGTAGCGAGTCAGTTCAGACAAGACGTCTGAGTGACGCGTGCTCTCCTGGCGGATATCAAGACGTACAAGATGGATACCAAATGCTTTTACGCGGCGTAGTGTATCCAGTAGTGAGCCGTTGGCTATTACACCCATGCCACATTCGTTTAGTGACTGGTAGCAGGCATACAGCGGTTCCCAAAGTTGCTCGACTTTTTGCAGTGGTGCTTTAACAGCCAGCTTTTGACCGTGGATCTTAGCATCGAGAATATCTTTGGTTTCATTGAGCAGAGTGCGTAATTGCTTCAGGATCGCACGGTATGGTTCGTGCTGATCTTCGCCAGCAAGTTCACGGACTTGATCGTTTGAAACTGTCATTGACAGCTCGCTGATCAACTCGTTGATGTCATTGAGATAAAGATCGGCGGCTTTCCAACGAGACAATAGTAAGACTTCACGCGTAACGTTGTGAGTAACAAACGGGTTACCGTCACGGTCACCGCCCATCCAAGAGGAGAAGTGCACTGGGCGAGCATCAATGGGTAAACCTTCTCCAAGGTAAGATTTTAGACGGTCATTCATCTCACGTAGGAAGTCCGGTACCGCTTCCCATAGCGAGTTTTCAACGACCGCAAAGCCCCACTTTGCTTCATCCAACGGAGTAGGGCGTTGTTGTCGAATCACGTCTGAATGCCAGCCTTGGGCAATCAGTTGCTCTAGGCGGCGTTCGGTTTTTCTGCGCTCTTTAGAAGAAAGATCGCTTAGCTCCAACTTTGATAAGCACTCGTTTATCTTGACCAGTTTGTTGATCATCGTACGGCGCGTAATTTCTGTTGGGTGAGCCGTCAATACCAATTCAATATTTAGATCACGAACCGCTTGGGCAGTGTCCAGTTTGCTCACATCGTTTTGTACCAGTTTGGAAAACAGCGAGTTAATCGCGTCTGGTTCACAAATGTGCTCTTCACAATGGCGTGAAATCGTGTGGTATTGCTCAGCGATATTGGTGAGGTTTAGAAATTGGTTAAACGCGCGAGTAACGGGCGTTAGCTGCTCATCAGGTAGATGTTTGATTTCTTCGATCAAGCTGTCCCTGTCTGCTTGATTCCCTGCTTGAGCTGATTTGGATAATTTACGAATGGTTTCCACTTTCTCGAAGATTTCTTCGCCATGGGCATCGCGAATGGTGCTACCCAATAAGTGGCCTAACATGCGCACATTACTTTTGAGTGCGGCGTATTTCTCGTTCATTGTCGTCCTGCCTCGTAAAAAAACTACATCCATTGTCCTTGTTAAGACTCCAATCTAGCGAAAAGCACCAGTTATAGTCAAATAAAGCAGACTAAGTTTGCAATTATTCCGCTGTCTCCTGATTTAGAGCAAATTTACGGCAGCCATAGAGTAAGAAGTGAAAATTAATTACAAAATAACAAGTTAAATAAGTGTTAAGACTAGCGCTAAATTGTGAAGATAAAAAGATGCAGCTCAATCGAGCTGCACAGACTTTTGAGCTTAAACGCGTATTAACAGCAGTACTTGACCATCGCCTTTGAAAGCACATCAATTGTGGGGTCGATAAAGTCGAAGGATAGAAACTCATCCGGTTGATGGGCTTGGTCGATTGACCCAGGGCCGAGCACCAAGGTTGGACACAACTGCTGTAGAAATGGTGCTTCAGTACAGTAGTTCACGGTTTCTGAACTGGTTTGGCAGATCTCTTCAACACCACCAATAAATGGGTGGTCATGTTGGCATTCGTAACCCGGAATAGGCTCATGCAATGGAATAATCTCCAGTCTCCCAGGCCATTTCGCTTCGACTTCTTTTAATGCTCCGCGCAACATGTTCTCTAAACCATCAAGGCTAATGCCGGGAAGAGGACGCACGTCGTAATGCAGCTCACAGCAACCACAAATACGGTTAGCGCTGTCACCACCGTGAATGTGTCCAAGATTTAGGGTAGGGCTTGGAATGGCAAAACCCGGATGGTGATATTCTTTAATCAATTTGTCACGCAGTTGCATCATGGCGAACATGACTTCATGCATGATCTCAATAGCGTTAACGCCAAGCGCTGGGTCCGATGAGTGACCGGACTTGCCTGTTACGCGAATGGCATTTGCCACATGCCCTTTATGACCTCGAATTGGTACAAGGCTGGTGGGTTCACCAATGATGCAGTAATCCGGCTTAAATGGGGCGTTTGCTGTGAAATGTCGCGCGCCCAGCATGGTGGTCTCTTCGTCACAAGTGGCTAATACGTAAAGTGGTTTGCTCTGCTTGCTCCAATCGACTTTCTTCACTGCTTCATAAATAAAGGCGAAAAAGCCTTTCATGTCTGCTGTGCCTAAACCGTAGAAGCGGTTGTCTTTTTCCGTCAGTTTATGCGGATCAAAATTCCATCGCCCTTGATCGAATGGCACGGTATCACTATGGCCAGCAAGTAAAAGGCCACCTTCTCCCTCTCCCATACGTGCGATCATATTGTGCTTGCCTGGCTCGACTTCGATCACTTCAACGCTAAAACCCAGATCTTTAAACCAAGATGCGAGTTTTTCGATGACTTTTGCATTGCCCTGATCCCAGCTCGGATCCGTGGAGCTGATAGAAGAGGTGCTGATGAGTCCTTCATAGACCTCTAGAAAAGTTGGTAATTGCATGGATTCTTCAAATCTCCTGTTGACAGACAGACCACAAAAATGTAAAAAACATATTAAATCATATTTAATGAATAAAAAATCAAAATAAAGCAAAAATTAAATATGAATAGTCATTTGAGCCTTTAAGTATATGGATGTCACACAATGCTAAAAACCACGATTATTGGAGCCAGCGGTTACACCGGCGCAGAGTTAGCGTTAATGGTTAATAAACACCCACAACTCACGCTATCAGGTTTATACGTTTCCGCCAACAGTGTTGATGCGGGAAAGAGCATCGCGCAGCTGCACGGTAAGCTAGCGGGCATCATTGATATGCCAGTTTTACCACTAACGGATCCACTGCAAATCGCTCAAGAATCGGACGTGGTGTTTTTGGCAACGGCTCACGAAGTCAGCCATGATTTAGCCCCAACTTTCTTGGAGGCAGGCTGTCAGGTATTCGATTTATCGGGTGCATTCCGTGTGAAAAGTGAAGGCTTTTACGACACTTTTTATGGCTTCGCACATCAACATAACAACTGGCTAGATAAAGCAGCATACGGCTTAGCTGAGTGGAACCAAGAATCAATAAAAACCACTCCTTTGATTGCAGTAGCAGGTTGCTACCCAACCGCTTCACAGCTTGCAATCAAACCTTTATTAGAACATGCGTTGCTCGATACCAACCAATGGCCAGTGATCAACGCAACCAGTGGTGTATCAGGTGCAGGGCGTAAAGCCTCCATGGTTAACAGCTTCTGTGAAGTGAGCTTGCAACCCTATGGTGTATTTAACCATCGTCACCAGCCAGAGATTGCTCAGCACTTGGGTTGCGATGTGATTTTTACTCCGCACCTCGGCAACTTTAAACGCGGCATTCTTGCCACTATCACCATGAAGCTTGCGCAAGGTGTGACAGAAGCACAAGTGGCACAGGCGTTTGAACAAGCTTATCAAGGCAAGCCTGCGGTGCGTCTTAAAGGCGACGGTATTCCACGTATTCAGGATGTCGAAAATACCCCTTTCTGTGATATCGGCTGGAAGGTACAAGGCGAACACATCATTGTGATTTCAGCTATCGACAACCTACTTAAAGGTGCATCGAGTCAAGCGATGCAATGTCTCAATATTCATTACGGTTACCCAGAACTGACAGCGTTGCTGTAGTCGTTTAAAGAGGGAAATGCGATGACGCAAACCAATCAAGCTCCTTTAGTCATTAAGCTAGGTGGTGCAGCTCTATCATGCACTCAAACCTTAAGCCAACTTTTTGGTGCCATTGCGGCTTACCAAAAATCGGCACAGCGACAAATCGCCATCGTTCATGGCGGTGGCTACCTAGTTGATGAGTTGATGGCAAAGCTTCAGCTTGAAACCGTTAAGAAAAACGGTTTACGCGTAACGCCTTACGATCAAATTCCTGTGATTGCAGGCGCGCTTGCAGGCACTGCGAATAAGTTACTTCAAGGTCAAGCGATTGCGGACGGTCTTAACGCTGTGGGCCTTAGCCTTGCGGATGGTGGTTTGTGTCTTGTTGAAGAACTTGACCCAGAACTCGGCGCGGTAGGCAAAGCATCACCGGGTGACTCAGCACTATTACAAGCGGTGCTAAACACAGGTGCACTGCCGATCATCAGTTCAATTGGTTTAACCAAAGATGGCCAGATGATGAATGTGAATGCTGATCAAGCAGCAGTCGCGGTTGCGGGCGCATTAGATGCGGAGTTAGTCCTGTTATCAGACGTGAGTGGTGTATTAGATGGAAAAGGCCATTTGATCAAAACCCTGTCAGAGCAGCAAGCTAACTCGTTGATCGATGGACATGTGATCACCGATGGCATGATCGTCAAAGTTAAAGCCGCTTTGGAGGCCGCCAATGATCTTGGCCGTCCAATTGAAGTCGCGACCTGGCGTTACCCAGAAAAATTAGCACAGTTATTCGCTGGTGAAAGTATTGGTACTCAATTCTTGCCTCAATAAGCATCAGCAAAAGAATTCAATATTAGGAAGTCGTAGTTGGCACTGACCGCCGAGCGCAGCGCCAGTTAAGTTTGGAGAAAAAACATGAGCAAAGTGAACGTAAATAAAGTGGTAGTCGCATACTCAGGCGGTCTAGATACTTCAGTAATTATCCCGTGGCTAAAAGAGAACTACGACTGTGAAGTAGTGGCTTTCGTTGCCGATGTTGGTCAAGGTGCCGAAGAGCTAGAAGGCATTGAAGCGAAAGCAAAAGCCTCTGGTGCTTCTGAGTGCTACATCGCTGACTTGAAAGAAGAAATGGTCGCAGACTACATTTACCCAACGCTAAAAACCGGCGCGTACTACGAAGGTAAGTACCTGCTAGGTACATCAATGGCGCGTCCAATCATTGCCAAAGCGCAGGTTGAAGTGGCACGTAAAGTGGGCGCGGACGCTCTGTGTCATGGCTGTACAGGTAAAGGTAACGACCAAGTACGTTTTGAAGGCGCATTCGCAGCACTAGCACCGGACTTACAAGTGATTGCACCTTGGCGTGAGTGGGACCTAGTGAGCCGTGAAGAGTGTTTGGATTACCTAGCTGAGCGTAATATTCCTTGCTCTGCGTCTCTTACTAAGATCTATTCACGTGATGCAAACGCATGGCACATTTCGACGGAAGGCGGCGTTTTAGAAGATACGTGGAACGCACCAAACGAAGACTGCTGGGTGTGGACTGTCGACCCAGAGCAAGCGCCAAATGAAGCGGAATACGTCACGCTGAAAGTAGAAAAAGGTGAAGTGGTCGAAGTTGATGGTGAAGTGATGACACCATACAACGCACTGGTTTACCTAAACGAGAAGGGCGCTAAGCACGGTGTTGGCCGTATCGATATCGTGGAAAACCGTCTTGTTGGAATGAAGTCTCGTGGTTGCTATGAAACACCGGGAGGCACCATCATGATGGAAGCGCTGCGTGCTGTAGAGCAGCTTGTGCTAGACAAATCATCATTCGAATTCCGTGAGGAGCTAGGTCTAAAAGCGTCTCACCTTGTATACGATGGCCGTTGGTTTACGCCACTATGTAAATCTATCCTTGCTGCTTCAGAAGAGCTAGCGCAAGACGTTAACGGTGAAGTGGTTGTTAAGCTCTACAAAGGTCAAGCGACAGTGACGCAAAAACGTTCTGACAACAGCTTGTATTCAGAAGAGTTCGCGACTTTTGGTGAAGATGAAGTTTACGACCAAAGCCATGCAGGTGGGTTCATCCGTCTTTACTCGCTATCAAGCCGTATTCGTGCATTGAACAGCCAGAAGAAATAATCCCTTAACATCCATCTTGGATTGAATAAAGACCCGCCATTTATAGGCGGGTCTTTTGGTTTCTAAAAGCGGGTACCTAAATTTTGCTTGAATATATATGTGAAAATATTGAATTTATACTTTATTTTTTATCGAAATTGCCGTAACGTTGACCCATAAGAAAAAGTGAGCAAATGACCATCAAATTGGTTACTACTCATTCGAGAACGTTAGAGTAAGCAATAGTCATCAGGAGAGACGCAATGGCATTATGGGGCGGAAGATTTACCCAAGCGGCAGACACCAGATTTAAAGAGTTCAATGATTCGTTGCGTTTTGACTACCGATTGGCTGAGCAAGACATCGTAGGTTCAATCGCATGGTCTAAAGCTCTGCTTTCTGTTGGTGTGCTATCGGCAGAAGAACAGCAAAAACTGGAACTTGCTTTAAATGAGCTGAAGTTAGAAGTGATGGAAGACCCTCACCAAATTCTTCGCTCTGATGCAGAAGATATCCACTCTTGGGTTGAACAGCAGCTAATCAGTAAAGTGGGAGATTTAGGTAAAAAACTCCACACTGGGCGTTCTCGTAATGACCAAGTCGCCACAGACTTGAAACTTTGGTGTCGTCAGCAAGGTCAGCAATTGTTGATTGCTTTAGATCGCCTACAAGCACAAATGGTCCATGTTGCTAAACAGCACCAAGGCACCGTATTACCAGGCTATACTCATCTTCAGCGTGCTCAACCTGTAACCTTTGCTCACTGGTGCTTGGCTTATGTTGAAATGTTCGAGCGTGACTACTCTCGTCTGAATGATGCCTTACAGCGTCTCGACACTTGTCCACTTGGCTCGGGTGCGTTAGCGGGAACGGCTTATCCGATTGACCGCGAACAATTAGCACATAATCTCGGTTTCCAACGTGCTACGCGTAATTCACTCGATTCGGTTTCAGATCGTGATCATGTGATGGAACTGATGTCGGTGGCGTCGATTTCTATGCTTCACCTTTCTCGTCTTGCAGAAGATATGATCTTCTACAATTCAGGCGAGTCAAACTTCATTGAGTTAGCGGATACGGTGACATCTGGTTCGTCATTAATGCCACAGAAGAAAAATCCAGATGCACTTGAGTTGATCCGTGGTAAGACAGGGCGTGTCTATGGCGCATTATCGAGCATGATGATGACAGTTAAAGCCTTGCCATTGGCGTACAACAAAGACATGCAGGAAGATAAAGAAGGGTTGTTTGATGCTTTAGATACATGGAACGACTGCATGGAAATGGCAGCTCTGTGTTTTGACGGTATTAAAGTGAATGGCGAGCGCACACTAGAAGCGGCGAAACAAGGTTACGCAAACTCGACGGAGTTAGCTGATTACCTAGTGGCGAAAGGCATCCCATTCCGTGAAGCTCACCACATCGTCGGTGTCGCGGTCGTTGGTGCTATTGCTAAAGGTTGTGCGCTAGAAGAGCTGTCTATCGAAGAGTTAAAAGCCTTCTCAGAAGTCATTGAAGCGGATGTGTATGACATCCTGACTATCGATTCGTGTTTGGAAAAGCGTTGTGCTTTGGGTGGTGTTTCGCCTCACCAGGTCGCTTACGCGGTAGAACAAGCGGATAAGCGCCTGAGCCAACGTGACAGCTCGGCGGTGAAAGTGCGTCCTGCACGTTTGACGGACATTGAAACGCTGGAAGGTATGGTTGCTTACTGGGCGAACCTTGGTGAGAATCTTCCGCGCTCTCGTAATGAGCTCGTGAGAGATATTGGCTCTTTCGCGGTGGCTGAGCATCATGGTGAAGTGACGGGCTGCGCTTCTCTATATGTGTATGACTCAGGGTTGGCTGAAATACGCTCTCTTGGTATCGAAGCGGGCTGGCAAGGCCAAGGGCAGGGCAGTGCGATTGTGAACTATTTGGTTGAGAAAGCGCGCCAGATGGCGATCAAGAAAGTCTTTGTTCTAACGCGAACGCCTGAGTTCTTTATGAAGCAAAGCTTTTTGCCGACATCGAAGTCATTACTGCCGGAGAAAGTTCTGAAAGATTGCGATCAGTGCCCACGTCAACATGCATGTGATGAGGTAGCGCTTGAGATCAATTTAATGGAGCAAGTGATCCAAAAAACGCATGTGGCATGAACTGAAGTTGTGGAGTGATTTTATTAGCATTCAATGACATAGTCATTTTCCTGCTTACTTACATCAGTATTCGCTAAAAAAATCGAAAAAATTTGGAACCTTTGAGAGGAAGCCCGGTCTATTAAAGTACCACTGCTTTTTCTTAGAAGAATCTAAGAGAGCCCCAGAACTGACATTGGTTTTGGGGCTTTTTTCTATCTGTCACTTTTCTCTTTTTTATTCGTCTTTTTTTGTCCCCGTCGACGCTGCCAAGGCAAGATGACAAAACGCATCCATAAGTGTAAAAACAACAAAACGTTGAAAGCGAAGCCGGCAAAGATCAAAGCGATCGACTCGATGCTTTGTGGATCATCTTTGAGCGTAAACCACCATACAATCCAACACAGTACAGAAAGTACCGTCAATTGATCCAAGCATCGTTGGCAACGTCCAAGTTTTTTCCAAAACCAATGTTCTTCGCAGCGGCGACAAGTCATAGTGTTTTCCAAACCATTAGTGTTGCTTCAGATTATATATCTAACTATATGGTGGAAAGCGTTTCTTGTACCGGACTTAGAGCGCTATGACACAACCAAAAATGGAAAGTTAGCTTTGTAAAAGCTTCGTGGCACGTAATTGATGTATGGTGCGCTGTCAGTCTTTAACAGGAAATATAATGATGTCGACAGAGTTGAAACTTGCGCTGAGTATCGCTGGTGGGTTCTTTATGATCGGTGTTGTCGCGATTTGTATGGTCAGCCGCTATGCAATGATGGCAGCGTAAGAGAGATTTCATTGCGCCGAAGTAGTAAAGCAAAGCCTCGTTGATGAAGAGGCTTTGCTTTATATTTAGATAGAAGCCTGAAAGCGTTAGCAGCCAGGGCCGCAGTCAAGACAATGTTTCACCATTTCTGGCCCTAAGTGTAGTTTTGCATTCAAATCACGTAGAGCGGTGCGGACGCCTTCTTCAATCACTGGGTGATAGAAGGGCATATCTAACATCTCAGAAATCGTCATCCTATTTTGGTGCGCCCACGCTAAAAGGTGCGCAAGATGCTCTGCATTCGGGCCCATCATTTCTGCACCTAAAAAACGTCCAGTGCCTTGCTCTCCGTAGACATGCATAATACCTTTATTACGAAGCATGACGCGCGAACGTCCTTGATTTTCAAACGAGACTTCACCGGTTGCGAAACATCCACATGTGCCTAGACGTGTTTCTAGTTGTTTATATGTTTCGCCAACCATAGCAATTTGAGGGTCGGAGAACACGGCTGAAATTGGTGAGCGACGCAGACCCGCACGAATATCTGGGAAACGGCCTGCGTTGTCTCCAGCAATACGGCCTTGGTCAGCGGCTTCGTGCAGCAGTGGAATTTGGTTACTTGCATCACCTGCGATGAAGATGCTCTCTACCGAAGTTTGCAATGTATAGTGATCCGCCGTTGGTACGCCTCGTTCATCGAGCGCCACATTGGTGTTCTCGATCGTCAGCTTATCGACGTTTGGACGACGACCCGTTGCGGCCAATACGTAATCGACAACGAAAGTTTCTAATTTGCCATCATGGTTGATGAATTGGATTTCGACCTTGTCTTCGCCGTCATTGTCTGACGAAGCAATGCGTTTCATGCTTTCGACTTTTACATCTGCATCAAGGTAGAACTCTTCCTTAAAGGCTTTATCTGCATACGCCATCACCTCTGGGTCCGTCAGTGGGCCCACTTGTCCTCCAAGGCCAAAGAGCTTCACGTTCACTCCTAGGCGGTGTAAAGCCTGACCCAATTCAAGGCCGATGACTCCTGGGCCAAATACTGCCACGGACTCTGGTAAGTCATCCCAGTCAAACACATCATCGTTAATCACTAGGCGATCACCCAGTTCATTCCAAGCTGCCGGATATGCTGGACGAGATCCTGTCGCAATAACAATGCGCTGTGCGGTGACCTGAGTATGATCATCTATGATGAGAGTGTGGTCATCGGCAAACTTCGCGTAGCCGGATAGTTTGTCTTCAGCGGGAATATCATCGACACTTTCAAGCACAAAGCCAACAAAACGATCGCGTTCGCGCTTTACACGATCCATAACTTCTCGTCCGTTAATTCGTACTTCACCTTGCGGGTGTATCCCAAATCCAGGTGCTTTTTCGATTTGATGAACACTTTCTGCTGCCGCAATTAACAGCTTAGACGGCATGCATCCGACACGAGCACAGGTTGTTCCGTAGGGACCGCCCTCAATCATTACCACGCTGTTGGTATGAGCTTTTGCTGCTCGATAAGCACCAAGACCAGCCGTCCCGCCACCAATAATCGCTACGTCGACATTAACTTGTTTCATCGTGAACTCTCGCTTTTGTTTTAAGCCAAGCTAGCTACATTGAGCTTGGAGAGTGAATTGGATAGTTGAATCTGGATAAGTAGTCACCTTATTGGCAGATGACTACTTATCTAGACTAGTAGAAGAAGTGGTTTAGGGTTGGCCTCCGAGCCAAAAGGCACCGGAGACCGAGGGTGTAGGCTATGGACAGCTTAGCCTAGATACGCTTCTAGCTCTTCGCTACCGCCGATATGCTTGCCACCGATAAAGACTTGTGGAACAGTCGTGCGACCAGATATAGCTCGTAGACTAACTGTTGTTGCGTCTTTACCCAGAATCACTTCTTCATATTGAAGACCGTGGTCAATCAGATTTTGTTTCGCTTTCATACAGAAAGGGCAGCCTGGTTTAGTGAACACCGTGATGGATTCTTGCGTTTTGTAGTCAGGCGCTATGTAGTTCAGCATCGTATCTGCGTCTGACACCTTGAATGGGTCGCCTGGTTCGTTTGGCTCAATGAACATTTTTTCCACTACGCCATCTTTTACTAGCATGCTGTAACGCCATGAACGTTTGCCAAAGCCGATGTCGTTTTTATCCACTAACATACCCATGCCATCGGTGAATTCACCATTACCATCCGGGATGAAGGTAATGTTTTCTGCTTCTTGGTCTTGTTTCCATGCATTCATCACGAACGTATCATTGACCGAGACACAAATAATCTCATCCACTCCGTGCTCTTTAAATACAGGGAACAATTCGTTGTAACGAGGTAGATGGCTTGATGAACAGGTTGGAGTAAATGCACCCGGTAAGCTAAATACGATAACGGTCTTACCTTTAAATAGCTCATCGGTCGTTACATTCACCCAAGAGTCACCTTGACGAACTGGAAAAGTAACTTGAGGGACTTGTTGACCTTCTTTAGATACAAACATAATGATTTCCTTTAACTATTTTAAATTATGCGTATAGAGCTTAGCGTTTTTCGTCGCTCTGTTTCGTTTTGTTGAGCCCATTATTGTAAAAATCCTTTGATAGCTCTAATCGTTTGGTGTTATGGTTTTGATAGGTATTAGCTATTGTTAAAGAAGCGAAGCGTGAAGTATGAATATTCGAGATTTTGAGTACTTAGTTGCACTTGCGGAACATAAGCACTTTCGCAAAGCGGCAGAGGCATGTTTTGTTAGCCAGCCAACATTGAGTGGGCAAATTCGTAAACTAGAGGATGAACTCGGGACCACGCTTTTAGAGCGAAGCAGCCGACGTGTTTTGTTTACCGATTCAGGGTTACAGCTGGTGGAGCAGGCTAAACGCATCTTAAGTGAAGTGAAAACCTTCAGAGATATGGCAAGCGGTCAAAGCGGAGCCATGACTGGACCGATGCATATTGGTTTCATCCCGACGGTTGGGCCTTATCTATTACCCAAAATTCTGCCGCAGATAAAAGAAGCATTTCCTGAGTTGGAACTATTTCTGCACGAAGCTCAGACACATCAATTAGTGCGTCAATTGGAAGAAGGCAAACTAGATTGCTTAGTTTTAGCTTCGGTTGATGAAACTGCGCCATTTAAAGAGATCGAAGTGTATCAAGAGCCATTAAGTGTCGCAGTGCCATGTGACCATGAATGGGCCTCTCTCGACCATGTTGATATGTTGGAGCTGAATGGTAAAACCGTTTTAGCGTTGGGAGATGGCCACTGTCTGCGAGATCAAGCGTTAGGTTTTTGTTTTGCCGCTGGAGCAAAAGACGATGAGCGTTTTAAAGCCACCAGCTTGGAGACGTTACGCAACATGGTTGCTGCCGGTGCGGGGATTACGTTATTGCCTCAGCTTTCTATCCCTAATGAGAAGCAAAAAGATGGAGTATGCTACGTACCAGCTGTTAACCCAACCCCCTCGCGTAATATCGTTCTCGTATACCGTCCGGGCTCACCATTACGAGCTAGGTTTGAAGCTTTAGCAGCGAAGATTAAAGAGGTGTTGGCTTCTTATCCATCATTGAATGCAGCAGCATAAAAAGCAGAAATAAAAAAGGGAGAGCTTGATGCTCTCCCTTGTGCTTTTGTGATTTAGAACAGTTCTTCTGCGCCAGAGCCTGAAGAATAAATACTATCTTCTAAACGGTCGCCAGCGTATTCGGTAGGCTCCGTGCCTTTTTCAAAGTATTCGAACATTGATGTGCTATCTACTTTGTGCGTTAGCATACCGCTGTTGCGATCAATACGAACTCGAATAATATCCTCTGGAATATTTTTACCTTGCTCCGGCGTCCCTTCTAGCGCAACACGCATGAAGTCAATCCAAGCAGGCTCTGCGGTTTTCGCACCCGACTCGGCACCAGAAATTTGGCCTTGCCCTAGGTTGCTGTTAACAGTGGTGCGGCCAAGTGCACGTGAATGATCATCAAAGCCAACCCAAGCTATCGCAACGACACCAGGTCCATAGCCATTGTACCAAGCATCCTTGGAATCATTCGTTGTACCCGTTTTACCCCCGATATCTCGACGACCAAGTTTTTGCGCGCGCCAGCCTGTACCATTCCAACCTGTGCCTTCACGCCAGTTACCGCCACCCCAAATGTTGCTGTACATCATCTCACGCATTAAGAATGCATTCTGTTCAGAGATAACTTGCGGTGCATATTGAGGTTCATCATTTTCAAGGGCATTGTCTGTTGCAAGGCCATCAATTGCGACGTCTTGTTCGCCAAATTCATCAGCGTAGCGATTTTCTGGCTGCTCGCTCATTTGCGGACAATCCTTATGACAAACACTCTTTGGATTGGCTTTAAACAGTACTTCACCGAATGCATCTTCCACGCGTTCTACATAGAATGGTTCAACGTAATAACCACCGTTCGCAAACACAGAGTAACCTTGTGCCACTTTCATTGGTGTTAAGCTGCCAGCTCCGAGTGCGATGGTCTCTGAGCGCGGTACTTGGTTAATATCAAAACCGAAACGAGTAAGGTACTGACGTGTCTCCTCGAGGCCAACTTCACGGAGTGTACGCACTGCCATGACGTTTTTTGATTGAGCTAAGCCGAGGCGAAGACGCGTTGGACCACCATAAGTCGGTGGTGAGTTTTTTGGTCGCCAAGCTGAACCAGAACCTGCATCCCACTTGTTAATCGGCGCATCGTTAATCAAAGTGGCTAGAGTCAGCCCTTTGTCAATTGCTGCCGAGTAGATGAAAGGCTTGATACTTGAACCAACCTGACGCACTGACATGGTTGCACGGTTAAACTTGCTGTGAACAAAGTTGAAACCACCAACCAGCGACAATATCGCGCCATTTTCTGGGTTCATCGCAACAAACGCGGTGTTTGCTGTCGGCACTTGGCTCAGTTTCCAGCTCAGTGTTGTGTTGTCATCTTCATCGGTTTCACTTACTTCGCGAACCCAAACTTGTTGACCTGTCGCTAGCACATCATGCGCTGACTTTGGTGTTGAGCCTTGGCGGTTATCAGTAATGTACTTACGCGCCCAGTGCATTCCAGTCCAAGGGATGGTTTGCTCTTCATGGTTCTTAACCCATACTTGTGCCGTCTTATCATCGACTTTCGTCACAACCGCAGGGTAAAGGTCACCATAAGTTGGCTGTTTCTTCAGGTGCTTTTCTATTTGCTCATTGTCCCAGGCCGCTTCCCCTTCTTTCCAAAGCACACTTTCTGCACCACGGTAGCCATGACGTTCATCGTATGACAAGAGGTTATTTACCGCAGACGTATTTGCAGCATCTTGCAGTTTAGAATCCACAGTCATGTAGATATTCAAGCCAGAGGTATAAGCTTCTTCTTCACCGTATTCTTTTACTGCCCATGCACGAGCCAACTCTGCTACGTAAGGTGCGGAAAGCTCAATCTCAGCGCTATGATAACGCGCCACAATAGGCTCATTGCGTGCTTCGTCATACTGCTCTTGTGTAATGTATTTCTCATCAAGCATTCGCATTAATACAACGTTACGGCGTTTTGTTGCGCGCTCAAGAGAGTAAATTGGGTTCATGGTTGATGGCGCTTTTGGCATACCAGCGAGTGTTGCAATCTCACTTAACGTCAATTCATCAAGGCTCTTGCCAAAATACACTTGAGCGGCAGCACCAAAGCCATATGAGCGGTAACCAAGGAAGATTTTATTGACATAAAGCTCCATGATTTCTTGCTTACTTAAAAGCTGCTCAATATGGATAGCAATAAAAATCTCTTTAATCTTACGCATGATCTTCTTCTCATTAGATAAGAAGAAGTTACGAGCTAGCTGTTGCGTAATCGTACTTGCACCCTGTTTAGCCGAGCCTGAAACCGCAACAACAACCGCTGCACGAGTGATGCCGATAGGGTCGATACCAGGATGCTCATAGAAACGACTATCTTCGGTTGCGATGAGCGCGTGAATTAAGTCTTGAGGAATTTCGTCATAAGTAACAGGAATACGACGCTTTTCACCGAACTGTGCGATCAGCTTCCCGTCTTGACTAAACACCTTCATAGGTGTTTGTAATTCAACGTCTTTTAGAGTTGCAACATCTGGCAATTCAGGCTTCACGTACTGATAGAAGCCAAATATTGTGGTGACTCCAAGAATTATGCAAATCAATGTTAAAAATAATAAACGCTTTATGAACTTCACCGGAGAATCCCTGATTGGTTGAGGCTGTGTAACGGCAAACCCTTGTACTCTTAGGTCAAAAATTTAGCACATAAGAGATATTAACTCTTATTTGGATGCTAATAACAACCTTTGCACGAAGAAATTTCGGAGCGAGAGTAAGAGATGGATAAGCTAATCGTTACCGGCATCGATATAGGCCATAACAGCCTCAAAGCCGTAGTACTTAAACCCACAGGCAACAATTACGCTCTGTTGGGTTACAAAGAAATATTACTAAAGGAAGGTATTGTCGCTGAAAATAACACCATAAATCATCAAGAAATTGTAAAGACCCTCAAGCAGATAAAAAAAGAACTGCCTTTTGGCGCTAAAAAAGTTGCGATCTCAGTTCCTGATAACTCGGTAATTAGCAAGAAACTGCAAATAGAACAAAATCTTGAAGAGAGTGAAGTTGAGTTTGCAGTGATACAAGCCTTTTCTCATCAATCGCCATTCCCTGTCGAAGAGCTGAGTTTAGACTTCGTTCGTCTTCGCGCTGAGGGCGGGCAGAGTGGCAGTGATAGCTATCAAGTGTTTGCGACAAGAAAAGATGTGGTAGAAGGCCGAGTCGATGCATTACAAAAGTCCGGACTAAAACCTGTTTTAGTGGACGTGCATTCGCAAAGCCTTGGTCATATCTGGAAGCTCACCGCCGATCGCTTTCCTGACAAAAACAAATACTGCTTACTCGATATTGGCACCTTATCGAGCTCCTTCACCATGTTTACCGAACAAGGTGAACTGTTTCACAAAGAGTTTGCTTACGGCACACGCGGAGTAAACTGCGCTTCTCCAGTCGATTTTCTGTCCGATGATGCTCAGGAGAAAACAGAGCTGTTTAACCGTCAAATCGTAGAGCGAGTAAAGCGCCAGATGCAGCTCTATACCTCAATCAATGGCTCACAAAACATCAAGGGTATCTGGTTATCAGGGGAAGGGGCCTCCACTCCCATGCTCGCAGAGGGGTTGTCTCAACAATTGTCGTTAGAGTGTGAATTGCTAAATCCGCTAGGGCTATTTGAGATGAAGGTGTCTAAGCGTAAGCGTCGTGCTGTGGATTGGCAGCATTTCTCAACAGCAGCCGGACTGGCCGTTCGTGGCATTCATTGGCTGGGAGGCGCCCGTGCTTTATCGCATTAATTTACTTCCTTGGCGAGAGAGTCAAAGAGAAGAGCACCGACGTCGTTTCATCAGTTTGGTCGCATTAGGCATGTTGGTCGCTGTTGGCATCCAGTGGGGTATTGGAAAGTTTTTTGAGTACCAACAAGATCAACAACAGGAGCGGCTCGATTACCTCACTCACTACATTGCCGAACTCGACCTGCGTATTGAAGCAATGAAAATTGCAGAGCAAGAGCATAGCAAAATCCTCGAACGCCTAAAGGTAGTTGAAGGTTTACAAAACGGACGAAACAAAACGACCGAGTTCATGAACTTAATGCCTGCCGTTATCCCTGAAGGTGTATATGTCGACAAGATCAAAATGAATGATCTGGAAATTGAGATCTCTGGGATCTCAGATAGCACTCCAAAACTTGCCACGATGCTGGACAACATGGAGCGCTCGGCCAAGTTGAACGACGTAGAAATGCATTCCATCGTTCACGGCAAAGCCCGTTTTGGGAAAGAGTTTCAAACATTCAAAGTGTCTTTCATGTTCAAAGTAACGGAGAAGAAATTGGAGGCTCAACGTGGTTGATTGGCAGGATCTCGAAATCGATGAAATGGCCGAGTGGCCATTGTTGCCCCAGATTATAGTAATCGCGCTTCTGATCATGGTGATTCAAGGCTTAGGTTATTGGTTTTACCTTAAACCGAAAGACGAACAGTTGAATCACTTGATCCAGCAGGAGCAGACACTCAAGGTGGCATTGAAGATCAAAGCGAACAAAGTGGCAGCGTTGCCTCAGCTTCAATCTCAATTGGATGAACTTACCACCCGTTACGAGTTATTACTGCAGCAACTGCCTGCGCAAAAAGAGCTGGCTACAATGCTCGCTTCAGTGAATGAACTTGGCATCGACAATAAGCTGACTTTCACCCGAATCGACTGGGGCGAAAAACAATCAGAGCACTTCCTTTATCGTCTCCCTTTAAACATTGAGTTAACGGGCGACTTTCATGACATCGGCCATTTTTCTCAGGCGATAGCGACGCTACCTCGAATCATCACGTTTAAAGATGTGACTTGGCAACGTGTCAGCCAAGAGAGCGAAACTCTGCACTTTCGGGTGCGCGCTAACACCTATCAGTTTAAGCCGGAGGAGACGAAAAATGACAAGTAAGTCTTTGTTGCTGGTACTGATGGGTTCTCTATTGATGGGCTGCCAGGCGAATGATGAATCATTGACGGATTTTATTCGAGGAGTGGAAACACAGGCGCGTCGAGAGGTCGAGAAGCTTAAGCCCGCAGACAAGTATGTTGCAGTCACGTACGCACCGGAAGTACAGCGTGCACCCTTTGAATTACCCAAAGAAGCCACTATCGCGACTCAGCCAGTTGCAAGAAAAGATTGTTGGCAACCGCCCTCAAGAAGGCGAACTGGTAAATTAGAAAAATTCCCATTAAGCCAATTACGTTTGAAAGGTGTCATGGGCATGGATAACACGGTTTCTGGCCTTGTTCAGGCTCCCAATGGCACCGTCTATAAAGTTAAGCCGGGTCAATACCTCGGACGCAATAATGGCAAAGTGACCCATGTCAGCCACTCCTACTTGTTGATTAATGAAACGTTGCCCGACGGCTTAGGATGTTGGCAAAAACGTAAAGTTAAGTTGGCTTTGAGATAGCCCCATTTATTTTTGATATTGAGTAATGAAAATGAGACAAGGATTAACACGTACACCAAGGATACTTACTGGGCTCTTCTCCTTATGGTTGTTTGTATTTTTAGCCCCTTTAGCGGCAGCTGAAGAAGTTTCGTCCAATGCCCTAAAAAGTATCGACTTTCGAACTAATAAAGATAAAGACGCCGTGATTGTCGTCGAATTGGCGTCACCGGCCGCGATTGTAGATATCAAGCGTGTACAGGAAGGGTTAAGTATCGATTTGCTTAACACTTCAGTAAAAGACGAGCAATTGTATCTCCTAGACGTGAAAGATTTTTCGACTGTGGTTGAGAGCGTAGAAGTGTTTCGCGACACCTCGACGACGCGCTTGGTTGCGCACATCAATGAAGAATACATGCATGATTACCGTTTAACGGGGCGTTTTTTGGAAATCAAAGTAGCGAAGATCAAACCCAATGAGAAAGCCCCAGATAAAAGCATTTTAGAAAGAGAAGGTAAGCTTATTTCGATTAACTTCCAAGATATTCCTGTGCGAAACGTCTTGCAGCTTATTGCTGATTACAACCAATTCAATTTGGTTGTCTCCGACTCTGTAGAAGGCAACCTCACGCTTCGTCTTGATGGTGTCCCTTGGCAGCAAGTGCTGGATATTATTTTGCAAGTTAAGGGGTTAGATAAGCGTGTTGATGGCAACGTGATTTTAGTTGCTCCGACTGATGAGTTGGACTTGCGTGAGAAGCAGCAGTTAGAAAAACAAAAACTTACGGAAGAAATGGGAGAGCTTTCATCTGAAATCATCAAAGTTAATTTTGCTAAAGCATCAGACATTGCGGAGATGATCAATGGAGAAGGAAATATCAGCATGCTGTCAGAGCGCGGTAGTATGACCATTGATGAGCGAACTAACTCGTTATTGATTAGAGAGTTACCTGAAAACATCGAGGTGATTCGAGAAATTATTGAGTCTTTGGATATTCCAGTTAAACAGGTTCAAATTGAGGCGCGTATTGTTACCATCAATGAAGGTAACATGGACGAGTTAGGGATTCGTTGGGGTTTTACGTCTATTAATGGCAGTAATACAGTGGGCGGTTCTATTGAGAACAACCTCGCCACGATCGGTCTCTATAATGGAGAAGGGGGTGATGACGGTGGTGACGGTGATGGAGTAGGGATCGATGACTTCCTAAATGTAAACTTAGCTGCAACCAGCCCGAATGCGACCAGCATTGCTTTTCAGGTCGCAAAGTTAGGTTCAGACACCTTGTTGGATCTTGAGCTTTCTGCGCTGCAACAAGAGTCTAAAGCTGAGATTATCTCGAGCCCACGTTTGATCACTACCAATAAGAAACCAGCCTATATCGAACAAGGTACAGAGATTCCTTACCTAGAGTCATCATCAAGTGGTGCAACGACGGTGACGTTCAAAAAGGCGGTATTAAGTTTGAAGGTGACCCCGCAAATCACACCGGATAACCGCTTAGTGTTGGATTTAAGTGTCACGCAAGATAGACCTGGACAAGTCGTGAAGACAGGCACTGGTGAAGCTGTTGCGATTGATACTCAACGTATCGGGACGCAAGTGTTAGTGAATAACGGTGAAACGGTCGTTCTTGGTGGTATTTTTCAGCACAGCATTACTAACTCGGTGGACAAAGTGCCTTTGTTGGGCGATCTGCCGCTATTAGGTGCGCTTTTTCGTCGAAGCTATGAAAATGTTGGCAAAAGTGAGCTGTTAATTTTCGTCACGCCTAAGGTGGTGATTCAGTAGTTCTGTCTCGGGAAAAACTGATTAAATCAAAAATAAAGTTGCAATAGTGGCACCATGCTTGGATAATTTCGGGTCTTATCACGAATTATCTGTGAGGAACTGGTGCCACAAGCCTTGTAGAACAGCAGTTTAGCTGTGTTTTCTTGTGGCGATCTTATTGAATCAATGTTGTAAATTACTGCTAAACATGGCTGAGAAACGTAATATTTTCCTTGTTGGCCCAATGGGCGCCGGCAAAAGTACAATTGGTAGACATCTAGCACAGCAACTGCATATGGAGTTTGTTGACTCCGATACAGTGATCGAAGAACGCACTGGTGCAGACATCTCTTGGGTTTTTGATGTAGAAGGTGAAGAAGGCTTCCGCAAGCGTGAAGAAGCGGTACTTGAAGACCTAACACAAGAGCAAGGCATCGTGCTTGCGACTGGCGGTGGCTCTGTTAAGAGCAAAGAAAACCGCAATCGTCTTTCGGCACGTGGTGTTGTTGTTTACTTAGAGACGACGATTGAAAAGCAACTTGCGCGTACAAACCGCGACAAGAAGCGTCCTTTACTTCAAACGGATAACCCTCGCGAAGTACTGGAGCAATTAGCTGAAGAACGTAATCCTTTATATGAAGAAGTAGCGGATTACACTGTTCGCACTGACGATCAAAGTGCAAAAGTGGTAGCCAACCAGATCGTAAAAATGCTAGAAGAGAGATAAGTCTTTATCTTTTTTTTAATTGGAGCAAACCGATGGAACGGATTACGGTCAACCTAGCTGAGCGTAGCTACCCAATCTCTATTGGCGCCGGGTTATTTGAGGACCCGGCGTACCTCTCTCAAGTTCTCTCAAACAAAAATGCAAAACAAAAAGTTGTTGTGATCAGTAATGTCACAGTGGCGCCTTTGTATGCAGACAAAATTTTAAAGCAACTCGAGCAGCTCGGCTGTAGTGCATCCTTGTTAGAATTGCCTGACGGTGAACAGTACAAAAACTTGGATGTATTTAATCAAGTAATGAACTTCTTACTGGAAGGGAGTTATGCTCGTGATGTTGTGATCATCGCGTTAGGTGGTGGTGTTATTGGCGACCTTGTGGGTTTTGCGTCTGCCTGTTACCAGCGTGGGGTCGACTTTATTCAAATACCGACCACATTACTATCCCAAGTGGACTCTTCGGTTGGTGGAAAAACCGCGGTTAACCATCCGTTGGGTAAGAACATGATAGGTGCGTTTTACCAACCTAAAGCCGTGATCATTGATACGAACTGCCTGTCGACGTTGCCTGAACGTGAGTTCGCTGCGGGTATCGCCGAAGTCATTAAGTACGGCATTATTTACGATGCAGATTTTTTTGTATGGTTAGAAGACAATCTTGAGCGCTTGTATGCGTTGGATGAAGAAGCACTAACTTATGCGATCGCACGTTGCTGTGAAATAAAAGCGGAAGTGGTGGCTCAGGATGAGAAAGAATCGGGCATCCGTGCTTTGCTTAACTTAGGTCACACCTTTGGTCATGCGATTGAAGCGGAACTTGGCTATGGCAATTGGCTGCATGGTGAAGCGGTATCTTCCGGCACTGTTATGGCGGCCAAAACGTCGCATCTACGCGGTCTGATCTCGGAAGAGCAATTTGAGCGTATTGTTGCGATTTTGCGTCGTGCAAAACTGCCTGTGCATACTCCAGACAGTATGAATTTCGATGACTTCATCAAGCACATGATGCGAGATAAGAAAGTCCTCTCTAGTCAATTACGATTGGTTTTGCCTACAGGCATTGGCACTGCCGAGGTAATTGCTGATACGACGCAAGACGTACTCAAGCAGGCAATAGACTTCGGTCGCGATATTTAACCTTGTAATGGCGCCTTTGGGCGTCATTCTTGTAGTGTATTAAGGTTATTAGATGAGTGTTGCTCACGTACTGGAATTAGATTCTCAAATCGAGTTGCTTGATAGATTAGGTCTACTGACTAACTTTGGTTCCAATCTCATTGCGATTAATGGTCATGATGGGTACGGGAAATCTTGGTTAGCGCAGCGATACCTTGAAGTGGGTGCCAGTAACAAGAATCAATGTTTGTTACTTTGTCATTCTAATCAAGACGATGTGCAGCATCGCGTCCTTATTTTGAGTCAACTAGTTTCGGACGCATTGTTTAATCAGCAAGAGCCTTTACTTGATAGCCTTGAAAGGCTTTTAGGTGATGAGCCGTGTGACATTGCAATTGTTGTAGATGATGCGCATTTATTGAGTGAGACACTTATCTCTGAGCTTTGGATGCTGGTCTTAGAGGCGCACCATAAGCCAAATTGGACCATCAATGTCTTACTGTTTACACAGTCTGGACGTTTAGAAGGTTTGCTAGCACGTCTCAGTTATGGACAAGAGATAAAGCCTGTTGAGCTTGATATTGATATGTTGTCCGAAGTGGAAGCTCGTCGTTTCTTTGAGTCACTTGTAGCGCGCTACGTCAATGATGAGTCTGAGAAACGGGTTCGAGATGCATTTAAAAAAGTCGACCCAGTACCGGGGGACATCATGGCGTTAGGAGAAATGAAAGTGGAAAAAAGGATCATTATCCGCTCGATTGTCGGTTCACCCCTGAATATTGCGTTGGTGGTATTAGTATTACTGTTGCTTGCTGCTGGTGGCTATTGGTGGATGCTTAGTCAACCAAGTCCTGATGATAAGGCGCAGCAAATTGCTGGCAGTTTAGAGCAAACGGCTATTCCAACTTTTGAAGAGTCAGGAATCAGTGCAGCGCAGTCTTCACTGCAACCTGTAACCGATGGCTCTAGCAGTCCTGATAAGTCTGGTGCGGTTGATGATTCTGATTCATTACCGCCAGCAGTGACAGAAGAAGTAGCGAGCGTAGGCAGTGATGACAATCAACAAAGAGTGGTGATTGAGTCGAATGTGGTCGATGCATTGCTTGAAGGTAAAACTGATTCAGCAGACACAAAAGCGATTGATGACGTCGTAGGTATTGAGAAGACAGAAACCGCCGATGAAACTAGCTCTCCTTTGATTAAAGTCGTAAAACCGAATCAAGATATGGCGCAAGCACCTGCTCAGTCAGAAGAGGGTGACGTAAACCAACCTGTTGTGAAGTTTTCATTTGCCCGTGAAGAACTAAAAGCGCTATCGCCAAGAGCTTATACTTTACAACTCGCAGCTATGACCTCAATGGAAGATGTACAATCCTTTCTCAATGAGCATCAACTGAATAATCAAGTGCGAATTTATCCTACCGTTCGTAATGACACCGAGTGGTATATCATCACATATCAAGATTATCCGACAATTCAAATGGCTCGTGATGCCGTCGCAAGCTTGCCAGATTCGGTTAAGTCGGTGAGTCCTTGGGCAAAATCACTCCGTCAGGTTCACCGTGAAATTGAACGAGTGAAATAAACCTGAGCTTCCCTGAAAAATATGTTACATTCCGCAGCCTTAATTTTTGGTCGATAGATAGAGCAGTAGATGAAAAAGCAACGAGCCTTTCTTAAATGGGCAGGAGGAAAATACGGACTGGTTGAAGACATCCAACGTCATTTGCCGCCGGCTCGAAAGCTAGTTGAACCTTTTGTTGGTGCGGGCTCAGTGTTTCTGAATACCGATTATGACCATTATCTACTTGCAGATATCAATCCAGATTTGATCAATCTGTACAACCTGCTGAAAGAACGCCCTGAAGAGTATATCTCTGAAGCGAAGCGTTGGTTTGTCGCTGAGAACAACCGCAAAGAAGCCTACCTACACATTCGCGCTGAGTTTAATAAAACCGATGACGTGATGTACCGCTCTTTAGCGTTTTTGTACATGAACCGCTTTGGTTTTAATGGCCTATGCCGTTACAACAAAAAAGGTGGCTTCAATGTACCGTTTGGCTCTTACAAAAAGCCGTATTTCCCTGAGGCGGAATTGGAGTTTTTTGCAGAAAAAGCCAAAAAAGCTACGTTCGTTTGTGAAGGTTATCCTGAAACATTTCGTCGTGCGCGCAAAGGGAGCGTCGTGTATTGCGATCCACCTTATGCGCCGCTTTCAAATACGGCAAATTTCACCTCATACGCAGGTAATGGTTTCACGTTGGACGACCAAGCTGCATTAGCCGACATTGCTGAAAGAACAGCGACTGAACGTGGCATTCCTGTGTTGATTTCTAACCACGACACTACCTTGACACGTCGGTTGTATCACGGTGCGGATCTTAATGTGGTAAAAGTAAAGCGTACCATTAGCCGTAATGGTAACGGTCGTAATAAAGTTGATGAGCTACTTGCGCTTTTTCATGCCCCAGACATGGATAAATCAAACTCTTAATTCTCACACTATTATATCTAAATAGTGGATCTCCCCACTGGCTTCGGTAGAATTGCGCGCAGATTGTTTGCTCATTACTACTGAGGTCAGGTATGAAAGATTTTCTTATTGCTCCATCCATTTTATCGGCAGATTTTGCTCGTCTCGGTGAAGATGTAGAAAAAGTACTCGCAGCGGGTGCGGATGTGGTGCATTTCGACGTTATGGATAACCACTATGTACCAAACCTGACTTTTGGTGCGCCTGTGTGTAAAGCACTACGCGATTATGGCATCACAGCGCCAATCGATGTTCACCTAATGGTGAAACCCGTTGACCGTATTATTCCTGATTTCGCAAAAGCGGGTGCGTCGATGATTACGTTCCATGTAGAAGCTTCTGATCATGTAGACCGTACACTGCAGTTAATTAAAGAGCACGGCTGTCAGGCTGGTGTGGTACTAAACCCAGCAACGCCACTTGCAAGTCTTGAGTTTATTATGGATAAAGTCGACATGATTCTACTGATGTCGGTAAACCCTGGTTTTGGTGGTCAATCATTCATTCCTCATACACTAGATAAACTGCGTGCCGTTCGTAAGATGATTGACGAGTCTGGCCGTGATATCCGCTTAGAAATCGATGGCGGTGTGAAGGTTGACAACATTCGTGAAATTGCAGAAGCGGGCGCAGACATGTTTGTCGCAGGCTCGGCGATTTTCGGTGAGCCAGATTATAAACAAGTGATCGATCAAATGCGCGCTGAACTGGCTGAAGTTAAATAAGCAACGATAAGCCAACGCAATAACACGCTGATTTTAAAGGCTGCTAGCTTGTTGGCAGCCTTTGTGTTTTCTAGTATTAGAAGAAATTAAATATCCGCTGCGCTGAGCAAATAATCACTTGCCTATTTTACGCCCTTTCTGTACTATTCGTGCTCCTTAAACTCAGTCAATTATCTTTAGTTCCTTGCTTCCTCTGGACGACTGAGCCATTTGTGGAAGCTGAATAATCCGTA
Source organism: Vibrio sp. 2130-1 (assembly GCF_033339515.1). Lineage (NCBI taxonomy): Bacteria > Pseudomonadati > Pseudomonadota > Gammaproteobacteria > Vibrionales > Vibrionaceae > Vibrio > Vibrio sp. 2130-1. Next base: position 16,339 of record NZ_JAWOUT010000021.1, on the reverse strand, counting down.
AGGAGCAACCAATGCGTCATTACGAAATCGTATTCATGGTGCACCCAGATCAAAGCGAGCAAGTTGCTGGCATGATCGAGCGTTACACTGGTTCAATCACTGAAGCTGGCGGTAAAATCCACCGTCTAGAAGACTGGGGCCGTCGTCAACTGGCTTACCCAATCAACAAGCTTCACAAAGCTCACTACGTTCTTATGAACGTTGAAGCTGACCAAGCTGTAATTGATGAGCTAGAAACTGCTTTCCGTTTCAACGATGCAGTTCTACGTAACATGATCATGCGTACTAAAGCAGCGATCACTGAGCAATCTATCATGCTTAAGCAAAAAGAAGAGCGTGCTCCACGTCGTGAAGAGCGTTCTGAAGCTAAGCCTGAAGCTAAGTCAGAAGCTGCTGAGTAAGTTTTCTTATGGCCAATCGAATGGAGCTGAGCGGCACCATTGCCAAACCGCCCATTCGTAGTAAAAGCCCTGGTGGCATTGAACACTGTCGGTTTTGGCTAGAGCATCGCTCTACTATTATCGAAGCTGACTTACCTCGACAAGTTTATTGTCGTATGCCGGTAGTCGTCAGCGGGCTTGGGTCACAAGCACTAACTCAGAATTTAGTTCAAGGCAGTAACATTAAGGTAAGTGGTTTTGTCACTTATCAAACCGGCCGAAATGGCGTGGGAAAATTAGTGTTACACGCCGACAACATTACTCAAATTTAAGATCAGGAGATAGCCCATGGCTCGTTTCTTCCGTCGTCGTAAATTCTGCCGTTTCACTGCAGAAGGCGTACAAGAGATTGATTACAAAGACGTAGCAACTCTTAAAAACTACATCACTGAAGCTGGTAAAATCGTACCTAGCCGTATCACTGGTACAAGCGCTAAGTACCAGCGTCAACTAGCACGTGCTATCAAGCGTTCACGCTACCTAGCTCTACTACCGTACACTGACAAGCATCAGTAATCGGTTCATTTTATTAAGAAAGAGGATTAAGCAATGCAAGTTATTCTACTTGATAAAATTGGTAACCTAGGTGGTCTTGGCGATACTGCAAACGTTAAATCTGGCTACGCTCGTAACTTCCTTATCCCACAAGGTAAAGCAGTTATGGCAACTAAAGCTAACGTTGAAATGTTTGAAGCTCGTCGTGCTGAACTAGAAGCTAAAGTTGCTGAGCAACTAGCTGCTGCAGAAGCTCGCGCAGAGAAAGTTAACGCTCTAGAAGCGGTAGTTATCGCTTCTAAAGCTGGTGACGAAGGCAAACTATTCGGTTCTATCGGTACTCGTGACATCGCTGACGCTATCACAGCTGCAGGCGTTGAAGTTGCTAAGAGCGAAGTTCGCCTTCCTGAAGGTGCTCTACGTAACACTGGTGAGTTCGAGATCAGCGTTCAACTTCACTCTGAAGTTTTCGCGACAGTTAACCTACAAGTTGTTGCTGCTGAGTAATTCAGTATCAAGACGAAATACTAAAAAGCACCTCCTTGGAGGTGCTTTTTTTATTTCTAAAACTGAGAGAAAAAGGGTTAAAAAGCGAAAAGTAAATTAACGGAAAATACGCTGTCCGCTTTGCTTAAGCCTTCAGGCACTTTATCGTGATACTGACGAGAGTGCGCCAGTTTCAGTGCAATATCTTCAGTAATATCATTGGTTACACTGAGTTCACTATCAGTACGTGTGTTACTTCTACCTGTTACCAACGTAATATCAGCTGCGAAACTTAAATTATCCAACGCATGCCAAGTTGTGTTGATATTTCCTCGAAAAATGCCTTCTCTAACGATATCGGGAAAGACAATATCGTCATCATCTATTTCGTCTAAGTTTGGCTCTTGATAGCGAAAACCAGGGCCTACCTCTACCTCTAAAATGAAGTTCTCAGTGTAGGAGAACTGGTAACCCAAACCACCTGACAACGTATAGTCTTTAAAATAAGCACTGTAGCGAGAATCCACTCCTTTAAAGCTGCCATACAAATACGTCTTAGGGCCTAACTTGTAGTCACTCTGCAGGGAATAGGTGGATGAGCGTTTGTCTTCTTCACCGTCTTTGTACAAGTTGTAGTACTTCCATTCACCATTAGAACGGTGTCGACCTGACGTATATTCAGCACTCAAACGAGCATTCAGGGAACGAGAGTCCGTGTTACCTGTGTGAGCTTGATAGCCGAACTCCACCTCGGTTTTTAGTGGGTCGGGTACATCAATATTTTGCTCTGGCTGTACTGATTCGTCAGCATACGATGCACTAGCGCACAGTAGGCTAAAGCTAAGTAACCAGTATCGGGACACATCAACCTCGAACGTAATCAAAAAGGAGGGGCATGATACTGATACAGATATTTGGTTGGGTCAATGGTAGGTTAATTTTTATTAGAGCTAGGCGGAAGAACCAGGCTATTACCCGGGTGGTTCACATGATGATTTCTTAACAAGTAATTGTCGCTTCGGGGAAGCATCTCAGTTAGGTTAAGGTTATAATCGTGGGTCAATAGTAGTTATCGAGCAAAGTCATGGCGGAAAACAGAAATCGCAAACCTTCAGACAGTCAGGTCGACGCAATCAAAGTGCCACCTCACTCACTAGAAGCCGAGCAATCAGTAATTGGTGGTCTTTTACTGGATAATGAACGTTGGGACACCGTTGCCGAACGTGTTGTGAGCAGTGATTTCTATAGTCGTCCACACCGCCTGATTTTTGAAGGTGTAAAAACCATTCTTGAAGCGGGTAAACCTCTCGATCTTATTACTTTATCGGAATATCTAGAGCGTCATGAGTTGTTAGAAGATGTAGGCGGTTTTGCTTACCTCGCTGACTTGGCGAAGAATACGCCAAGTGCAGCTAACATCAATGCGTATGCTGATATTGTCGCTGAGCGTGCGATTGTTCGTGGCCTTATTGGTGTCGCGAATGAAATTGCGGACGCGGGCTATGACCCTCAAGGTCGTAGTTCTGAAGATTTAATAGACATGGCGGAGAGTAAAGTTTTTGCTATCGCCGAGTCTCGAACTAGTGAAAACGAAGGACCACAAAACGTCGACAACATCCTCGAAAAGACGTTAGAACGTATCGAGTTGTTGTATAAAACGCCACAAGATGGTGTTACGGGGGTCGATACCGGTTTCACCGATCTCAATAAGAAAACCGCAGGTTTGCAAGGCTCTGATTTGGTGATTGTCGCAGCGCGTCCATCGATGGGTAAAACGACCTTTGCGATGAACTTGTGTGAAAATGCGGCCATGCAACAAGAAAAGCCCGTACTTATTTTCTCGTTAGAGATGCCAGCTGAACAGTTGATGATGCGTATGTTGGCCTCTTTGTCTCGTGTAGACCAAACCAAGATCCGTACGGGTCAGCTAGATGACGAAGATTGGGCGCGTATTTCTTCTACTATGGGTATCCTGATGCAGAAGAAAAATATGTACATTGATGATAGCTCTGGTCTAACTCCGACCGAAGTGCGTTCGCGCGCTCGCCGTATCGCTCGTGAACATGGCGGTCTGTCGATGATCATGGTCGACTACCTTCAGTTGATGCGCGTGCCTTCGTTAACCGATAACCGCACTCTTGAGATTGCTGAGATCTCGCGCTCTCTTAAGGCGCTGGCAAAAGAGCTAAATGTGCCTGTTGTGGCACTGTCGCAGCTAAACCGTTCCCTAGAGCAACGTGCGGATAAACGACCAGTAAACTCGGACTTGCGTGAATCCGGTTCCATCGAGCAGGATGCTGACTTGATCATGTTCATCTACCGTGATGAGGTTTATCACCCAGATAGTCCGTACAAAGGTACGGCCGAAATCATTATTGGTAAACAGCGTAACGGTCCTATCGGCTCTGTTCGCCTCACTTTCCAAGGTCAACATTCGCGTTTCGACAACTACGCGGGTCCTGCATTCGATATTGATGATGAGTAATCCCATGAGCTATATGAAAGCGGCCAAGGCGTGCATTGATTTGTCTGCGTTGCAGCACAACTTACAGCGCGTAAAAGCTCAAGCGCCACAAAGTAAAGTGATGGCTGTCGTCAAGGCCAATGGTTATGGTCACGGATTACGTCATGTTGCAAAACATGCTAACCATGCGGATGCGTTTGGTGTGGCTCGTATTGAAGAAGCATTGCAACTGCGCGCTTGTGGAGTAGTAAAGCCGATTCTATTGCTAGAAGGTTTTTACTCTCCTGGTGACTTACCTGTTCTTGTGACGAACAACATCCAAACCGTGGTGCACTGTGAAGAGCAGCTTATCGCCTTGGAGCAAGCAGACCTTGAAACTCCGGTTGTCGTGTGGCTGAAGATTGACAGTGGCATGCACCGCCTTGGGGTTCGTCCTGAACAATATGACGAGTTTGTAACGCGGCTAAAGGAGTGTCCAAATGTAGCGAAACCGTTGCGTTACATGAGCCACTTTGGCTGTGCAGATGAGCTGGATAGCGATATTACCCCACAACAGATTGAGCTGTTTAAATCGTTGACTTCTGGTTGCCAAGGGGAACGTTCACTGGCGGCATCTGCGGGGTTATTGGCATGGCCTCAAAGCCATTTAGATTGGGTTCGTCCGGGTATTATCATGTATGGTGTGTCGCCATTCGATGACAAAACGGCGCAAGATCTTGGGTATCAACCTGTTATGACACTTAAATCCCACCTTATTGCGGTACGTGAAGTGAAGAAGGGCGAAAGTGTTGGCTACGGTGGTATTTGGACCAGTGAGCGAGATACAAAAGTGGGTGTCATCGCTGTAGGGTATGGCGACGGTTACCCAAGAAGTGCTCCAAACGGTACGCCGGTGTGGGTTAATGGCCGTAAAGTACCTATTGCAGGTCGAGTTTCCATGGATATGCTGACGGTCGATTTGGGACCAGACGCAACGGATAAAGTCAGCGACGAAGCGATTCTTTGGGGGAAAGAGCTCCCAGTAGAAGAAGTGGCGGGTCACATTGGTACGATTGCGTATGAACTCGTGACTAAGCTAACGCCTCGCGTCGAGATGGAATACTCAAAATAAACAATGAAAGGCTAACCCAAGGTTAGCCTTTGTTTTATCTACTCACCGTTAATCGTAGCAATAACGCGGCGGCCGCCACCAAAGTCTCGATGCTCACCCAAGTAAATACCTTGCCATGTTCCTAAAGCTAATCGACCATTTTGGATTGGTACCGTCACACTACTGCCAAGCAGTGATGCTTTAATATGTGCCGGCATGTCGTCGTCACCTTCATAGGTGTGCTGATAATAAGGAGCACGCTCTGGCACAAACTTATTGAAGTGCGCTTCCATGTCCATACGCACGGTTGGATCAGCATTCTCATTTAAGGTCAAACTGGCGGAGGTGTGCTGAATAAATAAGTGTAATAAACCTACTGAAAGTTCGTTTATTTGTGGTAATTGTTGTTCAATTTCATCAGTTATCAGGTGAAAACCGCGGCATCTCGCTTTTAATTGCAGTGTTTTTTGTGCCCACATACGTGTTCCTTTGGAAATTTATAAATTGGCGTCTATCCTATTCCAATTAGAGCCTGTCATTAGTAAATGATATGATTCTTGTCATCGTAAATGAATTGTTCAATTTCAGGGCAGGGAACGTGACCTAACTCAATGTGAGTGTAAAAGCTCTCGGTCATAATTGGCGCCTGAAAAAAAATTACAAAGACTTGTTTTGTGGCAATTTGCCCAAACATCTAATTTATATTCTATTTGCTAAATCGGGGATTCCACAGTTTTCGCTAGACTGTAAGGAATGGAACCTACTGTAACATCGGGATAAAGACCATGTTGAAAAATATCAATCCAACGCAAACACAAGCTTGGAAAGCGCTAACGGCGCATTTCGAATCTGCACAAGATATGGATCTTAAAGAGCTGTTTGCTCAAGACGCAGCGCGTTTCGACAAATACTCTGCACGTTTCGGCTCAGACATCCTAGTCGATTACTCAAAGAACCTCATCAATGAGGAAACTCTGAAGCACCTGTTTGCTCTTGCGAAAGAGACCGAGCTGAAATCTGCAATTGAAGCGATGTTCAGTGGTGAAGCGATCAACCAAACAGAAGGTCGCGCTGTTCTTCACACTGCACTACGTAACCGCGCTAATACTCCAGTTATGGTAGATGGCGAAGACGTAATGCCAGCAGTGAACGCGGTTCTAGAAAAAATGAAATCATTCACTGAGCGCGTTATCGGCGGTGAATGGAAAGGTTACACAGGCAAAGCAATTACCGATATTGTGAACATCGGTATCGGCGGTTCTGACCTTGGCCCTTACATGGTGACGGAAGCTCTAGCGCCATACAAAAATCATCTAAACCTTCACTTCGTATCTAACGTTGATGGTACACACATCGTTGAAACGTTGAAGAAAGTTAACCCAGAAACGACGTTATTCTTGATCGCGTCTAAGACGTTTACAACACAAGAAACCATGACTAACGCGCACACTGCTCGTGATTGGTTCCTAGAATCGGCGGGTGATCAGGCTCATGTGGCTAAGCACTTTGCTGCGCTTTCAACAAACGCGACAGCCGTGTCTGAATTTGGTATCGATACAGCGAACATGTTTGAATTCTGGGACTGGGTTGGTGGCCGTTACTCACTATGGTCTGCGATCGGTCTATCAATTGCACTAGCAGTAGGTTTCGACAACTTTGTTGAGTTGCTTGATGGTGCTCACGAGATGGACAAGCACTTCGTATCAACAGATCTAGAAAGCAATATTCCAGTGATTCTTGCTTTGATTGGTATTTGGTACAACAACTTCCACGGTGCGGAGTCAGAAGCTATCCTACCTTACGATCAATACATGCACCGTTTTGCAGCATACTTCCAGCAAGGCAACATGGAATCAAACGGTAAATACGTTGACCGTGACGGCAATGCTGTAACTTACCAAACTGGCCCAATCATTTGGGGTGAACCAGGTACCAACGGTCAGCACGCGTTCTACCAGCTAATTCACCAAGGTACTAAGCTTATCCCATGTGACTTCATTGCACCTGCAATTAGCCACAACCCAGCTAGCGATCATCACCAAAAACTGATGTCTAACTTCTTCGCGCAAACTGAAGCTCTAGCGTTTGGTAAAAATGAAGAAACCGTGAAAGAAGAGTTGGTGAAAGTTGGTAAGAATGCTGAAGAAGTGGCAGCGATTGCGCCATTCAAAGTGTTTGAAGGTAACCGTCCAACAAACTCTATTCTAGTGAAGCAAATCACGCCTCGTACGCTAGGTAACTTGATCGCAATGTACGAACACAAAATTTTCGTACAAGGTGTTATCTGGAATATCTTCAGCTTTGACCAGTGGGGCGTGGAGCTAGGTAAACAACTGGCTAACCAAATCCTACCTGAGCTTGCAGATGAGTCTCAAATCAGCTCGCATGACAGCTCAACAAACGGTCTAATCAACGCATTTAAAGCGTTCAAAGCTTAATGTTTGAATAGATAAAGAAAAGGTCAGCAAATGCTGACCTTTTTATTGCCTGAGGCAAAAACAAAATAGGTTGGCCAGTGCCAACCTATTTTTCTCTTTTATTCGAAGCAAATTTCGATAAAGGCATTTCCCCATTGGGAAGAGAAAGGCATGATAATAATTGAGCCTTCACACTTGTGGCGAATCGTATGACCTCGGCCCGAAACCACAACCGGTGTTGCCATATCAAAGTCAAAACCACTTTCTGCCAGAATGCGTTTCGCACCACCAGTAACCATGTTGGTGATCTCACCCACCATATCGGTCACTTCTTCATTGAGCCCATTTGGACGTTCACCAAGCATGTTCTGCATGATTTCTAGGGCGAGTGCTTCATCAAAGGTGATCGACATTGAACCACGAGTTTGTGGGCCTACCATACCAATCAGACCAGAAACGTCACCTCGTGCGATCTCATCTTTTTTGATTCGCGGTTTTTGTGGCTTCAGCTCAAGAGAAGCCATAGTTTTTAGCACGTTCATTAAAGAAGCTAAAAACGGGTTTACAAATTCAGCGCGCATAACGTTCTTCTATACTTTTTCTTTCGTCTCGGAGGAACAGGCCTGGCATTCACCATGAGTTTCAATAACTTGGTTGGTCAGTTTGAATCCATGCTTCTCGGCGTTTTCGGCTAACAAGGATATCAGCGTCTCATCTTCGAGTTCAACGACATCACCACATTTATCGCAAATTAGTAATTGGAAAAAGTGCTGCTGAGTATTGAAAGAACAACAAGTAATAAAGCTATTTGTCGATTCCACTCGGTGGATGAAGCCTTGCTCTAGGAGAAAATCTAATGCTCGATAAACAGTGGGCGGCTTAGCCTGAGGCTCACTCTCTTTTAGTTGCTCCAATAGCTCATACGCACTTGAGGCGCGGCGATTAGAACAAATGAGTTCAAATACGCGTCGGCGTTGCGGAGTCAGTCGTACTCCACGCTCTGCGCAGATACTTTCAATTTGTTCAATGATTGTTGGGTTCAAACCTTTCACCATAACTATCGGACGTGCTCTATGATAAATCATTTCTATACGAAGTTCGTTTAGAAATGCTTCATTTTACCCACTATCAGAACGAAAATCATGAATTAAAGCAAGTCGGTGGTGGTGTGAAGGCGGAATAATCATCACAGAATGAATCAACGAATGACAGATTCGTATTACTTCTGCGTATTCCTAAGCACTTGGCTAGTCAGCCAACCAAATCATTCTCGCTGAAACTAGCACCCAGAGGTGCTTGGGTATACAATACCCGACTTATTTTTTGAGCGTACTGCTGCGCTCGACCTTGGCAACATAAAAACGGGTGTTTATATCATGACTCATTCTTGCAGGCTCTCCGTAGCACCAATGTTAGATTGGACTGATCGTCATTGTCGCTACTTCCATCGCTTAATGACCAAAGAAACCCTGCTGTACACTGAAATGGTGACGACAGGTGCGATCATTCATGGAAAAGGAGATTTCCTGGCTTATAACGAAGAAGAGCATCCGTTAGCCCTTCAACTTGGTGGTTCAAACCCAGCAGATTTGGCTACGTGTGCCAAGCTAGCGCAAGAGCGTGGCTACGATGAGATTAACCTAAATGTGGGGTGTCCATCTGACCGCGTACAAAATGGTCGCTTCGGTGCTTGCCTAATGGCTGAACCGCAGTTAGTTGCGGATTGTGTCGCAGCAATGAAAGACGTGGTCGATATCCCTGTAACAGTAAAGACTCGCATTGGTATTGATGATCAAGACTCCTACGAGTTCCTAACGGATTTCGTTTCTATTGTTTCAGAAAAGGGTGGCTGTGAGCAGTTCACTATCCACGCACGTAAAGCATGGTTAAGTGGTCTAAGCCCAAAAGAAAACCGCGAGATCCCACCATTGGATTACCCACGCGCTTACCAATTGAAGCAAGACTTCTCACACCTAACGATTGCGATTAACGGTGGCGTGAAATCATTAGAAGAAGCGAAAGCACATCTTCAGCATCTTGACGGTGTGATGATTGGTCGTGAAGCATACCAAAGCCCATATTTACTGGCATCGGTAGACCAAGAGTTGTTTGGCTCTAATGCTCCAGTGAAGAAACGCAGCGAAATTGTTGAAGAGATGTACCCATACATTGAAGCGCAATTAGCGAAAGGTGCGTACCTTGGTCATATTACCCGTCACATGTTAGGTTTGTTCCAAAGCATGCCCGGTGCTCGTCAATGGCGTCGTCATATCAGTGAAAATGCGCACAAACCAGGTTCTGGTCTAGAAGTATTGCAAGACGCGCTAGCTAAGATTCCAAAAGAATTGAATGTGTAAAATTCGCCAGTGAATGGCTAAAATTACCAACTAAAGAATGATAAAGCCAGAGTGCAGAAATGCCTCTGGCTTTGTTTTTTTATTAAAAATCATAATCTTAACTTCGTTTCTGTAAGTTGGTATGGAAACTGCTCTGTTTATTGAAAACAAATGGAGAAGTGATTATGTTGGAGCTAATCTTTATTTTAGTCTTTGCGGCGACCTTGTTGGTTACGGGTATCACAATGATGACCGTATTCGCAGCAACTGGTATTGCGTTAGTTGTGATGTTTTTACTGGGAATGGTTGGAGCGGTACTCAAACTATTACCATGGTTAATCGTGATTGCATTGGGTATTTGGTTCTTCAAGAATTACGTTGCTCAGCCCCGCTATAAATAATGAGTAACATCATTTAGTTGATGGAGAGGCGTGAGAATATGGTATATTTCATCTCACGTCCTCTACGTGAATATCAGCTATCTCGGAGTAAATACTACATGACAAATAAAGCGAACATCGCTTTAACGGCATTATCGTTGGCAGTATCTTTTCCTGTTTTTGCAGAGTACTCTGTATCGACAAAAGTCGGCGCAGAGGTATGGGCTGCCGACACTAAAGTTAATGAAGCGAGACGAGATAGCAGTACCACAGGCACTTTTTACGCGGCGATTGAACATGATGTTAAATACGTCCCTAATGCGCGCCTTCGTTACTCAAGTGTTGATGCGAATTACATGGGGTTCGATAAGCTCGATTTAACCTTGTATTACCACGTTCTAGAGCATGATTTATTGCACTTTGATGCGGGTCTTACGTTCAGTAATTTAAGTGACACTAAATATATTGATGCTGGCTCAAGCAGGCGTGTAGAAGAATTTGATGAGCTGATTTGGGCTTGGTATGGCTACGCAGAAATTCAAGTTCCGGATACAAACTTTGATGTGATTGGTGAGATAAACTTTGGTGACAACAAAGGTATCAAAAGCACCGATTTCATGGCAGGTGTTCAATACAATGTACCGCTCGAAAAAGCTCGACTGGCTTTTCGTGGAGGTTACCGTGTGATTGATTTAGAGTCCGATAAATTCATGTCGGATCTAGGGAAAGAGTTTATTTTTGCTAACGGCTTCTTTGTGAGTGCGGAATACGCGTTCTAAACTCAGCCATACTAGATATTCGATTTACTTAAAACGTCGCTTTATAAGCGGCGTTTTTTTATATCACTTCATTATATCTAATCGAAATTTCTCCCTATTTGGCTGACTTAGACCATGCTTACCTAGGAGCAATGTGAAAGTTAAAGCAGGGATAGCGATGACAATAAATGAACTAAGACATCTATTCCGTGAAAATCAGCTTATCGAAGCGATTATTGAGCCTGCAATCCAAGAGGGTGGTTGGGTTGTAGAGTTCAGACATGCGCGCGGTGGTTTTGTTTTTCTAACGGACAGTCACGGCGAAGAATGTCTTTATGAAGATTTGGATACTGCGTCAAAATCGGCAATGGCAGTAGGCTTTCAACAAGTCCGCATTGAAGACCGATGAGCAAAAAGTAAGCCGTTCTTACTTCCAAAAAGTTATAAAACATTCACTTCTATTCTTTCTTGTTATTAAGGAGAGTGGGTACTCTATCGTCACGCAATGAATAGGGATGTCGTGATAATGTCTTTTCAAAAGAATGAGTATTCTCACAAGAATGTGTCTGAAGATAATAATGGGCAAGGAGGAAATCCTCCAATCGCAAGCCCTCTGAATGACCAACAAATTAGCTCACTCCAACAAACTGTCTCTGAGTTGTCTTCACAGCAACTTGCTTGGGTCAGTGGGTATTTTTGGGGATTAGCTCAAAATCAACCAAACACAGCGGTAACTCCAATTGCACAAGCAACGGCAGCCGTATCAGCGAAGCCAGCAGGTAAGTTGAGTATTATTTTTGCTTCCCAAACGGGCAATGCTAAAGGTGTTGCTGAAGCTCTGGAACAGGAAGCAAAAGCAGAAGGAATTGCAGTCGAACTTTTTGATGCAAGCGATTACAAAGGTAAAAACTTAGCCAAAGAAACGCATGTCATTATTGTGGCATCGACTAACGGCGAAGGCGAAGCGCCAGACAATGCCATTGAGCTACATGAGTTTTTGCAATCGAAGAAGGCTCCTAAGCTGCCAAACCTGCAATATGGTGTTATTGCACTGGGAGATTCTAGCTACGAATTCTTCTGTCAGACCGGTAAAGACTTCGACACTTACCTATCAAAGCTAGGCGCGACTCCATTTATCGAGCGTCTTGATTGCGATGTGGATTATGAAGCCCCTGCAACTGAATGGCGTAAGAATGCGTTAGACAAGGTAAAAGATACACTGTCTTCTGGCTCTGAAGCGGATGTGGTTCAACTTCCTGTGGGTCAAGCTGCGACTGCGCACTCTCCTTACAATAAACAAAATCCGTACACTGCGACGTTACTGACCAGTCAAAAAATCACGGGCCGTGACTCTGGAAAAGACGTTCGTCATATAGAAATCGACTTAGAAGGCTCGGGCTTAACGTATCAGCCTGGTGATGCACTAGGTGTGTGGTTTGAAAATAGCTCGGAACTTGCAAATGCCATTCTTGGTAAGGTCGGTTTGTCTGGGGTTGAGACTGTTGACGTTGATGGTGAAAGCTTGTCAATCCACAGTGCTCTTGTGAGTAAATATGAAATCACAACATCTAACCCACAGCTCATCACAAAGTTTGCCGAGTTATCCGGTAGCAAGAAGCTACAAAAGTTAGTTGAAGATAAAGATAAGCTTCGCGAGTACTCTGCAAATACTCAAATCGTTGATGTACTGGCAGAAAAGAAAACCAAGTTAACCGCAGATGAATTGATTGGTTTGCTTCGTCGTCTTACTCCACGCCTTTACTCTATTGCATCAAGCCAAGAAGAGGTCGATGAAGAAGTACACCTAACGGTTGCTTTGGTTGAGTACGAACAAAACGACGAAAAACGATATGGTGGTGCGTCTAGTTTCTTAGCACAGCGTCTCGAAGAGGGAGATGAAGTTAAAGTATTTGTTGAGCATAACAACAACTTTAAACTGCCGGAAGATGATAGTACTCCAATTATCATGGTTGGTCCTGGCACAGGGATCGCACCATTCCGTAGCTTTATTCAGGAACGTGAAAACCGCGATGCTGAAGGCAAAAACTGGTTGTTCTTTGGTGATCGCACGTTCACTCAAGACTTCTTGTACCAAGTGGAATGGCAAAAGTATCTCAAGTCAGGAGTACTAAGCCGATTGGATGTTGCCTTTAGTCGTGACCAAGTAGAAAAGGTTTACGTACAACATCGCATCTTAGAAAACGCAGCTCAAGTGTGGCAGTGGATCCAAGAAGGCGCTTATATCTATGTCTGCGGTGATGCAACGCGTATGGCAAAAGATGTGCACGACGCATTGGTTATCGTTGCTGAACAAGAAGGCAAGATGCCGCGTGACGATGCAGAACAATTTATTAATGACCTACGTAAAGCGAAACGTTATCAGAGGGATGTTTACTAATGACTTTTTCTACGGACAATAATAAGCAGGTTGTATTAGGTGAAGAGTTAGGGCCGCTATCTGATAACGAGCGCCTGAAGCGAGAAAGCAACTTATTACGTGGCACTATTGAGCAAGATTTACAGGACCGTATTACAGGTGGCTTTACTGCCGACAACTTCCAGTTAATTCGTTTCCACGGTATGTATCAACAAGACGATCGTGATATCCGTAATGAACGCACAAAGCAAAAACTGGAACCATTACATAATGTGATGCTTCGTGCTCGTATGCCTGGAGGCATCATCACGCCAACGCAATGGTTAGCGATCGACAAGTTCGCAACGGAGCACTCTTTATATGGAAGTATTCGTCTGACGACTCGCCAAACGTTCCAGTTTCATGGGGTATTAAAACCGAATATTAAGTTGATGCATCAAACGCTCAACAGTATTGGCATTGATTCGATTGCAACCGCGGGTGATGTAAACCGTAACGTGTTGTGTACCACTAACCCAGTGGAGTCAGAGTTACACCAAGAAGCTTACGAATGGGCGAAGAAGATCAGTGAGCATCTATTACCAAAGACGCGCGCTTATGCAGAGATTTGGCTAGACGGTGAAAAAGTAGAAAGTACAGAAGAAGACGAGCCGATTCTAGGCAAGAACTACTTACCACGTAAGTTTAAAACCACAGTGGTTATCCCACCGCAAAATGACGTAGATGTACACGCTAACGATCTCAACTTCGTAGCGATTGCAGATAACGGCAAGCTGGTTGGTTTTAACGTCCTGGTCGGCGGCGGCTTAGCGATGACGCATGGCGATACATCAACTTATCCGCGCCGCGCTGACGACTTTGGCTTTATTCCGCTGGACAAGACACTTGATGTTGCCGCAGCTGTAGTAACAACTCAGCGCGACTGGGGTAACCGTTCAAACCGTAAGAACGCAAAAACCAAATACACATTGGATCGTGTAGGTAGCGATGTCTTTAAAGCGGAAGTCGAGAAACGTGCTGGTGTTAAGTTTGAGCAAAGCCGTCCATATGAATTCACAGAACGTGGTGACCGTATTGGCTGGGTAGAAGGAATTGATGGTAAATATCATTTAGCGCTTTTCATCGAAAATGGTCGCTTATTAGACTTTCCAGGTAAACCACTTAAGACGGGTGTTGCTGAAATTGCCAAAATCCACAAAGGCGATTTCCGCATGACAGCAAACCAAAACCTAATTGTTGCGGGTGTACCTAAAAACGAAAAAGCGAAGATTGAAAAGATCGCTCGTGAACATGGCTTAATGGACGACGGCGTAAGTGAACAGCGTAAGAACTCAATGGCTTGTGTTGCTTTTCCAACTTGTCCGCTAGCGATGGCAGAAGCTGAACGTTTCCTTCCTCAGTTTGTTACTGATGTTGAGGGGATTCTGGAGAAGCACAACCTACCAGAAAATGACAACATCATTTTGCGTGTAACTGGGTGTCCAAATGGTTGTGGTCGCGCAATGTTGGCTGAAATTGGTCTAGTTGGCAAAGCGCCGGGTCGTTACAACTTGCACCTAGGTGGTAACCGTGCCGGTACTCGAGTACCAAAAATGTATAAAGAGAACATCACGGATAAGCAAATCTTAGAAGAGATTGATCTGCTGGTGGCCCGATGGTCGAAAGAGCGTGAAGAAGGCGAAGCCTTTGGCGATTTCACTATTCGTGCTGGCATTGTCCAAGAAGTGCTCGTATCAAAGAGGGACTTTCATGCTTGATTCTGTAGCATCCAAGCTGGAGCTCACAGAGTTACTGACATTAACAAAGACGGAGCAAATCCTCCGTCTTGCTCAAATTAATGTCGAGCTCGAAAAGCTTTCAGCACAAGAGAGAGTAGCGTGGGCTTTAGATAATCTAGAAGGCGAGTTCGCGGTTTCTTCTAGTTTTGGTATTCAAGCCGCGGTTATGCTTCATTTAGTTACTCGCGCCAAAGCGGACATCCCCGTCATTCTAACCGATACTGGTTACCTGTTTGCTGAGACGTACCGATTTATCGATGAGCTGACAGATGCTCTCAACCTAAATTTAAAAGTTTATCGAGCCAAGGAAAGTGCGAATTGGCAAGAAGCTCGATATGGAAAATTATGGGAGCAAGGCGTAGAGGGAATTGAAAAATACAACAAGCTCAATAAAGTTGAGCCGATGCGTCGAGCGTTAAAAGAGCTTAATGTTGGAACGTGGTTCTCTGGACTGCGTCGAGAGCAAAGTAAATCTCGTGCAGGTTTACCGATTCTATCAATTCAGAACGGTGTGTTTAAATTTCTACCAGTAATTGATTGGACTAATAAAGACGTTCATTACTACTTAGAACAACACGGCCTTAAATACCACCCATTGTGGGATGAAGGTTACCTTTCAGTTGGTGATACACATACTACTCGTAAATGGGAGCCGGGAATGTCAGAGGAAGAAACTCGATTCTTTGGCTTAAAGCGAGAATGTGGCCTACACGAAGATGATGGCTCTGAACAAGATGGGTCTGGCATATAGCCATAATGCTCTTTAAATAGAGTTTAGGTTAAGTTTAATAAAGATAGCTGCAATAAAGCAGCTTTCTTTATTTATGGTACTTGAAAAACACGTCTCAAAGAACAACTCTGTGGATAAGTTGTGTGATAGTTTGGGGTAAAGTTGAATAAATAAAGGTTTGATCGAAAACTCATCGTTTAACCACTGTTTTTGCAATTTTTGAAAAATAACACTTGCCAATGTGAGCGCGATCTCTATAATGCCTCCTCGTCGACAGGGCAAGGCCTCACAAGGGTTTAAGCGAAGTTGATAAGGCTGAAAAGAAAAACGAAATAATTTGAAGAAAGTGTTTGACACAATAAATTATCTCGCTAGAATGGCCGCCTCTTCCGAAGTGATGTCAATCACAAAGAAGAGTTGCTCTTTAACAATATAGACCTATCAATCTGTGTGGGCACTCGTTGATGATAATCCAATTAGAAACTTCGGTTTCAAATTAGGTTTCAATGAAACGAAGTGACCATTGAATCTTCGGATTCAGCACAGTCAATTCAAACATTACTTTATGTAATGTTCAGTATTCATTGA
>NZ_JAWOUT010000020.1:0-66508 GCF_033339515.1 Vibrio sp. 2130-1 | reverse complement strand
CGGCCTGTCACGCCGGGGGTCGCGGGTTCGAGTCCCGTCCACTCCGCCACTTATATTAAGCCTCAGTCGAAAGACTGGGGCTTTTTTCGTTTTGGTTCCCCGACTTACCTTAAACCCACTTTCATATTGAAACCTTGCATCGAGAGGCCGGCTTCCCTCTGGCGATGCTTTCTAAGCCCTGTTATGAGTGAAGTGGAACTCAGTTTTGTGTGGTTTCTACTGAACCGGGTCCTAGTATCGAGCGCTAGTTCTCAGCCCTTGCGCTTACTTACCAAAGCTTCCTTTATTATTACCTGGAAAATTTATTCACTAGGTTATGTTATTTTCGGGGGAGATTTCTCTGCTTTAGATGTTTTGATTTAGCCATAGGCGCTTATTAATATAAACTCAGCGCATTTAAAACTTTCCAAACATGGATTTTGTTTTGTCGACCTATTTAAGCCAGTGTCTTAAAGTATATTCGCTACTTCTTCCCTCTAACCCTCTCCAACCTTCAAAGCCACCACTACGTACGTATAACGTGAGCGGTATAGGTGCTTTCATAGCTGTGTTTGCTGAGTAAGCCGTTCACCTGGCACATTGACTGAGGAAAAGTCTTCTTTCTGTGGACCTTCGTGTAAGTCACGATAGTTTTAATAATTATCTGGTACTTTTTATTCTAAAGGTGTACGCTTCACATCGAATGTTTTTTCGACAGTAAATCATGTTATATCTCTTGTTTAAAAGCTTTGTAAGAAGGCTGAACTCCGTGCAAAAAACGCGATGAAGTGTTGCTCGGAGTCTTAAATTAATCTTCATCAGGTGTTTTATGTGTGGGTAGCTTCGCTGAAGTTATACGCAGGCGTCTCTACACCTGATAAAAGAGAAGAGATGGCCGGTGATATTTCATCATCGGCCTTTTTGTATCTGTTAAGCAGCTACAAAGCATTACCCAGTATTGAAATAAGGGCCGGTATTGATCACCGGCCCTTTTTTATTTGGTTGAAAACATGAGTATTTTACAAGTTAAAAATTTGTCTTATCAGATAGCTGATAAGACGTTATACAACAACGTGACCTTTCGTATTAACGTGGGAGAGAAAATAGGTATCACCGGAGCGAATGGTGTTGGAAAAAGCACCTTATTGAAACTGCTTTTCGGTGAATTATCTGCAGATAAGGGCTGCATTGAATGGTTACCAAACCTTGAGGTGGGGTATTTAGAACAACATTTTAAGATCGATAATGTGCTGACAGTTCATGAGTGTTTAAAGGGCTCTTTTGAGAGTTTATACGCTGCAGAGCAAAAGCTTTGGACTTTGTATCATACGATGACCGAGTCTCACTCTACATCTCTTTTAAGCCAAGTCGCTCGGCTACAGGCATATTTAGAAGATGAAGACTTCTATGCAATTAATACCAAAATTGAACGAGTTGCTGTAGGTCTTGGTATTTATCAATTTGGCTTAGATACACCGCTTGTCTCGCTAAGTGGCGGTCAAAGACACAAAGTCCTTTTAGGCAGGTTGTTACTTCGCAACCCCGATGTGTTAATTCTTGATGAGCCGACAAACTATCTTGATGCTCCGCACATTGAATGGCTAGTCGCGTTTCTCAATGATTACACTGGCACTGTTTTACTGGTTTCTCATGACATTGACTTCCTTAATCAAGTAGCGACCAGTATTTGTGATATTGATTATCAAACGGTCCGAAAATACAGCGGCACTTATGTCAAAGCAATGCAGCAAAAGCATCACGACGGTGCTTTGTTAGAAAAGCAATATAAGGCTCAGCAAAATGAAATTCGAAAGTTAGAGCAATTTATTGCCAAAAATGGCGCTGGAGTTAACGCGAGTCTTGCTAAGGGACGCAAGAAAAAACTGGATAAAATCGAACCTATTCAACTGAATAATATAGAAAAAGTATCGATGTTTGACTTTGCTCACCAGCCTATTGGGCAACAGTATGTGATTGACACAAAAGCGTTGATGATAGGTTATCAGCAGCCTCTGCTTCCTGCGCTTGATATCACGTTAGCGCGCGGGGAAAAGTTGGTTGTTGCTGGTTTTAACGGCGTGGGTAAGTCGACCTTACTTAAAACCCTGATGAGGGAGATCGAGCCACTCTCTGGTGAGGTGGTATTGGCAAAAGGTGCAATGATTGGTTATTTTTCTCAAGATTTGTCTTGGCGCCATCCTCAGAACACACCAGAACAGGAGCTGTGCTCTTGTGCGCCAACAATCTCAAGCAAAGAGTCACGCAAGCTATTAGCTCGCTTTGGGATTACGGGGGATAAGACGCAGCGCCACTTAGATACATTGAGCGGTGGTGAGCAAACTCGGGTGAAGTTGTGTTGTTTATCGGTTCAGAAATGCAATGTTTTGCTGTTGGACGAACCAACAACACACTTGGATAGCAGCAGTAAAAATGCGCTTAAAGAGGCTCTCCAGCGCTTTTCCGGTAGCGTGATTGTGGTATCTCATGAGAAGGCATTTTTGCAATCTTGGCCTGATAGAGTTTTAGATATTTCGTTGCTCACTTGTGCTGAATCGGAAACAGAACAGGAGGTGGAGCTATGATGCAGTCCATGATCCTATTTCTCGTTGCTTTTCTTGTTGGTGCTGATGAGTTGATGCTTGGATCTATTCTTGAACCTATCGGAAATGATTTAAGTGTTCAACCGAGTCAGGTGACCTTATTTATTACGGCATATAGTTTAGCCATAGCAATTTTCGCTCCTTACTTGGGCCGTTTATCAGACCGAGCTGGGCGTATTCGTATCATGGTGCCTGCTTGCTTTGTATTTGGGGTTGCGTCTATTACGACGGGCATAGTTCATGATTTTGAACTTGCTATTGCAACTCGTGTGATCACTGGTATTGCAAGTGCAGGCATGTTACCAATTGCATTCGCGTTAGCGGGAGACGCGAAGGGTAATAGAGCGATGCGTCAAATTGTGATGGTTCAGGCGGGATTAACGCTAGGTATGATAACTAGCCCGGCGATCGGAGCATTGTTGACCCAGCTTTTATCATGGCGTGCCGCTTTTATTATTTTGGGCGTGGCGGCTCTTTTTGTCGGTGCCATGAGCGTAGTGTCCATGAACAACAAGCATAATGAGTCCAAGAAGTCAGATACTCTGCCACCTATCACAGACGTCATTCATCTTCCAGGCGCGTTGAGGGCGATTCTAGCGATGTGTTTAGGCCTAGGGGGAGGTATTGGTGTATTTAACCTGATAGGCCTTCATATTCGAGATACCAGCGAGTTGGCGCTCGGTTGGGTGGGCGCTATTTATGCTGCTCTAGGGATCGTGAGTGTGGTTGGAAATATGTGCGTGGGGAGAGCTTGCCGTTGGCTTGGTAGCTCTCGAGCCGTTATGCGAGTGGCTTTAATGGTGTGCATACCTTGCAGTGCATGGGTGTTCTCAAATGAGATGAGTACGGTTACCGCTTATCTTCCAGCTCTAGTGCTCTGGTCTCTTGCTGGAGGGGTAGGCTCTCCGGCGTTACAAGCACATATAGCAAGCTTATCTGATGAACATCGAGGTGTGCTGATGTCTTCTGGAATGAGTATGATGCACTTTGGTGTCGCGATTTGGTCTGCCTTGGCGGGCTTCGCGTATTCTGTAGGTAATGAATGTGTCGCTTTCGTGGCTTTGCTATTGTTTGGCTCAGCAGTGGTTATCTTAAAGCCAGTTGGTAATACGCGTTATTCGTAGTGTTTTAGTAGATAAAGAAAAGCCGTTACCTAAAAAGGTAACGGCTTGTTCCAAATACTTTTTGAAAAACGGTCTTAGTTCATGCCGTATTTCTTAAGTTTCTTGCGAAGAGTACCGCGGTTGATACCCATCATAGTTGCTGCGCGAGTTTGGTTACCGCGAGTGTACTGCATGATAGTATCTAGTAGTGGCTGTTCAACTTCAGCTAGAACTAATTCGTATAGTTCTGTTACTTCCTGGCCGTTTAGTTGAGCAAGGTAGTTTTTAAGAGACGCTTTAACAGAGTCACGTAAAGGCTTCTGAGTAATCTGGTCTTGTGACGTTACTGTAGTTACTGTTAATGCTTCTGAAGTCAGATTTTGTTCGAACATATTCGGTCTAGCTCTTCTCTTAATTATGATGCAACGTTATCAAAATAACCTTCTAACGCCTCTATTTGCAGCGGAGCTGCGTCGATAGCGTTGAAGGTACGGCGAAACTCACTTGCCTGTTCATGCTCTTTCAGGTACCACCCAACGTGCTTGCGCGCGATACGTGGACCTAAGAACTCCCCATAAAATTCATGCAGAGCATTTACATGACCAAGCATAATGGTTTTCACTTCCTCAGTTGGAAGCTCCTCCATTGTGGTGCCGTTTTCCAAATAGTGATGGATTTCCTGGAAAATCCAAGGACGACCCTGGGCAGGGCGTCCAATCATTAAAGCGTCCGCACCGGTGTACTCCAGTACAAATTTGGCTTTCTCCGGGCTATCGATATCACCGTTCGCGATAACCGGAATTGAAATCGCCTCTTTTACCGCTTTAATGCTGTCATATTCGGCCTCACCTTTGTACATACATGCTTTCGTTCTGCCATGCAGAGCAAGAGCTTGTATGCCGCAGTTTTCGGCTAATTTAGCGATCTGGACACAGTTCTTGTTGTCTGTATCCCAGCCAGTTCGAGTCTTTAACGTTACAGGAACGTCCACTGCATTCACGACCGCTTTCAAAATCTCTTCGATAATGTTTGGGTATTGAAGCAGAGCAGAGCCCGCTAGCTTCTTATTCACTTTTTTTGCCGGGCAGCCCATGTTGATGTCGATGATTTGTGCACCGTTCTCAACACTGAATTGAGCTGCGTCCGCCATAAGCTGTGGATCGGAACCCGCAATCTGTACAGAGCGAATGCCCGATTCGCCCTCGTGTACCATGCGCTGTTTCGACTTTGACGTTCCCCATAGTTTTGGGTTAGCAGACATCATTTCACTGACGGCCATTCCCGCACCATAGCGAAGACACAACTCGCGAAACGGTCTATCCGTTACACCAGCCATAGGGGCTACGATTAGATTGTTCTTAAGTTGATAGTTTCCGATTTTCAAAACGTCATCACAGTTCTGTACCAGCAAGGGCGCGCATTTTACGCATTTTTTCACTGCGTGAAAAGACTAATATTTGAGCATTTACAAATTGTTTTTGTAAATTGTATGAATTTCAAACAATTAGCTCTGAAAACCTTGTCTAGCCTTGCTTACGACCAGAGATGCGACACCATTCACTTTGCTCAACAATCGGGTCAATGTGAAGCTCGTCACGGTAATAGTTCGCAACATCTTCAGCTTGGGTGTCTAATACGCCAGACATTGCAAGGTCGCCATTTGGTTTAACTAGGCCTTTAATGATTGGTGCTAGTTCACGTAAAGGTCCCGCAAGGATGTTGGCCACAACGACGTCAGCGACGAGACCTTCTGGTTGATTTTGCGGTAAGTAAACTTCTAGTTTGTCTGCAACGCCATTACGCTCAGCATTGTCTTTTGAAGCAAGCAGGGCTTGAGGATCAATGTCGATCCCTATCACTTTTTCAGCGCCCAGTTTGATCGCTGCGATCGCAAGAATACCTGAGCCACAACCGAAGTCGATAACGGTCTTACCGCTTAAGTCCATGCTTTCTAGCCACTCAAGACAAAGTGCTGTTGTAGGGTGAGTACCCGTACCGAATGCAAGGCCTGGATCCAACATAACATTAACAGCGTCAGGATCTGGAATGTCGCGCCAGCTTGGACAAATCCATAAGCGTTCACCAAATTTCATTGGGTGGAAGTTTTCCATCCATTCGCGTTCCCAGTCTTTATCTTCAAGCTGTTCTACTCTGTAAGCAAAATTGTCAGCCAGCATATTGCTCGCTTTAATTTGGTCGATGATGAAGTTAGTGTCTGCTTCTGCATCATACAGTGCCAGAATATCAGTATCGCCCCATAAGCGAGTTTCGCCAGGTAGAGGTTCGAATACAGGTGTATCCTGCGCGTCTAAGAATGTAACAGACAGCGCGCCAGTCTCTTCCATTAGCATATCGCCGATTTGCTCAGCGTTTTCATTGGTCGCGTTGAGTTTGATTTGAATCCAAGGCATTGGTTTTTGCTCTTAAAGTGAATGAAGTGGCGCAGAGTTTACCAGAACTCTACGATTTGTTTGAGTATATACCCAAATAAGCCGATTTATATGTTGAGCCCTTTGCGTACATATAAAACAAAAATGCCCACGGGAGTGGGCATTTTTTAAGACGTTTGCTTAGGTTTATTGTAAGCCAAGCTTCTTCTCTAGGTAGTGGATGTTTGCACCACCGTGTTGGAAGTTTTCGTCATTCATGATGGAGAATTGCAGTGGTACGTTAGTTTTGATGCCTTCGATGATCATCTCACCCAGTGCGTTTTTCATACGTGCAATCGCTACATCACGGTTCTCACCGTAAGTGATCAGTTTACCAATCATTGAATCGTAATGAGGTGGTACTGTGTAGCCTGTGTAGATATGAGATTCCCAACGTACACCCATACCGCCAGGAGCGTGGAAACGCTCGATCTTACCCGGAGATGGTAGGAAGCGCTCAGGGTCTTCTGCGTTGATACGACACTCAATCGCATGGCCACGGATCTTAATATCATCTTGAGTGAATGACAGAGGCTGACCCGCTGCAACACGAAGCTGTTCTTTGATTAGGTCGATGCCAGTAACCATCTCTGTTACTGGGTGCTCTACCTGAATACGAGTGTTCATTTCGATGAAGTAGAACTCACCGTTCTCGTATAGGAATTCAAACGTACCTGCGCCGCGGTAACCGATCTCGATACATGCACGAGTACAGCGTTCACCGATGTACTTACGCATTTCTTCAGTGATACCAGGTGCTGGAGCTTCTTCCACTACTTTTTGGTGACGACGTTGCATTGAACAGTCACGCTCACCAAGGTGGATTGCGCCGCCTTGACCGTCAGCAATAACCTGAACTTCAACGTGACGAGGGTTTTCTAGGAATTTCTCCATGTAAACCATGTCATTGTTGAACGCCGCTTTTGCTTCAGCACGTGTCATTGCAATGGCTTGGATAAGGTCTTTCTCTGCGCGAACAACACGCATACCACGACCGCCGCCGCCGCCAGATGCTTTGATGATTACTGGGTAACCAATGCGCTTAGCAAATGCTTTGTTTTTCTCTTCGTCATTGTCTAGAGGGCCGTCAGAACCCGGTACACAAGGAACGCCTGCTTTCTTCATTGCATTGATAGCAGATACTTTATCGCCCATTAGGCGGATAGTGTCTGCCTTTGGACCAACGAAGATGAAACCACTGCGCTCAACTTGCTCTGCGAAGTCTGCGTTCTCAGACAGGAAGCCGTAACCTGGGTGGATAGCAACAGCACCAGTCACTTCTGCTGCAGAAATGATGCGTGGAATGTTTAGGTAGCTGTCGATACCACGAGCAGGGCCGATACATACGGTTTCGTCTGCGAGTAGTACGTGCTTAAGATCGCGGTCAGCTGTCGAGTGAACAGCGACGGTCTTAATACCTAATTCTTTACAAGCGCGAAGAATACGAAGTGCAATTTCACCTCGGTTCGCGATGACTACTTTGTCTAGCATAAGGCAAGCCCCGCTTATTCGATTACAACAAGAGGTTGGTCGAATTCAACTGGTTGGCCGTCTTCAGCTAGGATTGCTGTAACAACGCCAGATTTGTCCGCTTCGATTTGGTTCATCATTTTCATTGCTTCAACAATACATAGAGTATCGCCAGCATTTACTTTCTGACCCACTTCTACGAATGCTTTAGAGTCTGGGCTTGGAGAGCGGTAGAAAGTACCAACCATTGGAGAAAGAACTTGGTGACCTGCAGGTGTTGCTGCTGGAGCTTCTGCTGCTGGCGCTTCCGCTACTGGTGCCGCTGCTACTGGAGCAGGTGCCGCCGCTGGAGCTGCTGCGTAGTGAATTGGTGCTTGAGGGGCTGCAGTGCCATGACGGCTGATGCGCACTGACTCTTCACCTTCAGAGATCTCTAGCTCAGCAATGCCAGACTCTTCAACTAACTCAATTAGCTTCTTGATTTTACGAATATCCATCTTTTCTTTCTCTTTTATCTTGTGATTAAGACAACCCTCGTAGGGTTGCAGAGTGTTAGGGTTACTTTGCCTGTAGCTTATTGATCGCTGCAGACAGAGCAAATTCATAACCTTGTGCGCCTAAACCGCAAATCACACCCTCTGCTTTATCTGACAGATAAGAGTGATGACGGAATGGTTCACGTGCGTGCACATTTGATAAGTGCACCTCAATAAATGGGATGGCGACGCCAAGTAATGCATCTCGCAGCGCCACACTAGTATGAGTGAAAGCCGCTGGATTGATGATGATGAAGTCAATCTTGCTATAGGCAGCGTGAATGGCTTCAATCAGTTCGTACTCACGATTTGATTGTAGGTGTTCCAGTTCTACCCCAGCGTTATGGGCTTGCTCTGTAAGAGTATCCACAACTTGAGCTAAGGTACTGTGACCATAGTGTGTCGGTTCGCGCAGACCCAATAGATTAAGATTTGGTCCGTTTAGAACAAGAATCCGTGACTTTGCAGACATTGTGTTGCTATCTTCCCTTATCGTGAGTGGAACGTTTATATTCCCAAATATACGATAGTTCAGCACGATTTTTTTGTTAAAACCGAGCAAATTTTAAAAAATCGACCAAGATTATAGCTAATTCATAGCAATTAGCAGCAATTTACTGGTCTAATCTCCTAATAGCCACTCTCGTTTCTGTAACCAAGTTAACAAAAACAACATAATTGCCATATTTTTTGTGTGGCCAATTTGTGCACTAAAGCAAAAAACCGCCATGAGTGATGGCGGTTTTTAAAGTGCTTTTAAAACAGTTGGTTGAATTTATGCCAATTCTGCTTTCTCTGCGATAAGTTTATCTACAACGCTCGGATCGGCAAGCGTTGATGTGTCTCCGAGGTTGCTGGTATCACCCGTTGCAATTTTACGCAGTATTCGACGCATGATCTTACCAGAACGAGTCTTCGGTAAGGAATCCGTCCAGTGCAGTACATCTGGTGTTGCAATTGGACCAATCTCTTTACGCACCCAATCTTTCACTTCTTTGTGTAGCTCTGCTGACGGGAATTCACCATCGTTCAAGGTAATGTAAGCGTAGATAGCTTGGCCTTTGATGTCGTGTGGAATACCAACAATCGCGGCCTCAGCAATTTTATGATGTGCGACAAGAGCCGATTCTATTTCAGCGGTACCCATGCGGTGACCCGACACGTTTAGTACGTCATCAACACGGCCTGTGATCCAGTAGTAACCGTCTTCGTCACGACGAGCACCATCACTCGTAAAGTACATTCCCTTGAAGGTTGAGAAGTAGGTCTGTTCAAAGCGCTCGTGGTCGCCATAAACAGTACGCATCTGACCTGGCCATGAATCAAGGATCACCAAGTTACCTTCTGCTGCGGCTTCTTCAATGATGTTGCCCATGTTATCAACCAGTGCAGGTTGGACTCCGAAGAATGGTCGAGTTGCTGAGCCTGGTTTTAAGTCTGTTGCGCCTGGTAGTGGTGCAATTAAGATACCGCCGGTCTCTGTTTGCCACCAAGTATCAACGATAGGCGAGCTCTCGTTACCAATCGTTTTGTAGTACCACTCCCACGCTTCAGGGTTGATAGGCTCACCTACTGAACCCATCACACGTAAGCTTGAACGAGATGTCCCTGCTACCGCTTCGTTACCTTTTGCCATTAGTGCACGAATAGCGGTTGGCGCAGTGTAGAGAATGTTCACTTGGTGCTTATCAACCACTTCACTCATACGAGCCGTGCTTGGGTAGTTTGGAATACCTTCAAACAGAATGGTTTTGGCCCCGTTCGCTAGTGGACCATAAATTAGGTAAGTATGGCCTGTAATCCAGCCCACATCCGCGGTACACCAGAAGGTTTCACCTGGTTGATAATCGAAGACATATTTAAAGGTCATTGCCGCGTAGACGAGGTAACCGCCTGTAGTATGTAGTACGCCTTTAGGTTTACCTGTCGAGCCAGATGTGTAGAGGATGAACAGCGGGTCTTCGGCTTTCATCTCTTCTGGTGGACAAACGTCAGAAACGTTGGCTGTTGCTTCGTGCCACCAAACATCACGGTGTTCATGCCATTCTACATCACCACCTGTACGTTTAAGCACGACGACTTTACTGATGGTTTTTACGTCTGGGTTGGTTAGTGCTTCATCCACGTTCTTTTTCAGTGGAACAGCGCGTCCGCCACGTACGCCTTCGTCAGCGGTGATCACGACTTTAGCGTCAGAGTCGATGATACGGCCGGATAGTGCTTCTGGTGAGAAACCGCCAAATACTACGGTGTGAACCGCACCAATACGAGTACAAGCGAGCATAGCCACTGCGGCTTCTGGCACCATTGGCATGTATAGACACACCACGTCGCCCTTGCGTACGCCTTGGTCTTTCAATGCGTTGGAGAATTTACACACTTCTTTGTGTAGTTCGTTGAAAGTGAGTGTTTTGTCGTCGGCTGGATCATCGCCTTCCCAAATGATGGCGACGTCGTCCCCGTGTTCTGCGAGATGACGGTCAATACAGTTAGCCGAGACGTTCAGTGTGCCATCTTCAAACCAGCGAATATCAACATGGCCAGTGTCGAAAGAAGTGCTTTTTACTTTGGTGAAAGGTTTGATCCAATCAACGATTTTGCCGTGTTCGTTCCAGAAGCCCTCTGGATCGGTTACCGACTGCTGATACATGGCTAAGTAAGTATCATTATCCGCGTGTGTATGAGTTTTAATATTTTCTTTTACCGGATAAACGTGGGCTTCGCTCATGGCTTCTCTCCTTGTGCCTTATTTCTCGGCCTTACACCAATCTAGATAAGATTTTGAATATATTTTTGTAGGGCTGTTTTTTGGTTCTAAATAACTTGGTCGTGGTAATGACGACGTTGTGCTTATAACTGTCAGTCACCGCGCGTATTTCCACAATTAGACTTTAGGATGAGAGTGATAGAAGCGCCGGGAAATCGCTGAAACAAAAGTATTTCTGGGAGCTAGGTCAACTGATTTTTATGTATACGGTGCGGTTAGGTTGGGTAAATCGCCTTTCGTTAAGCGGACAAAGACCAAAGCGGCAGAAATCGCGTCTTGCAAGGCGTCGTGTTTGTCTTGGATAGGAAGTTCGAGGTGTTTACAAATGGCATCCAGACTTAAGTCGAAATAGGCATTCGGCAAATGTCGTTCCAACTTATCGTGATAAATCTGACTGACCTCGATGAGTGGGTTAGGAAGTGGGAAGCCAAGTTGCCTCAGACAAGCAAGGTCTAAGATCTTTTTATCGTAACGAATGTGATAGCCCACAAGTGGTCGGTTGCCGATAAAGTCGAGCAGCTCGAGCAGCGCCTCTTTTTCACTGATGCCATCGACTAAGTCTTGGTGGCGAATTCGATGGATCTTGACTGAGCCAGAGTCGAGCGATTGCGGCGCGCGTAAGCGGACTTCAAATGGTTGACTGGTGATGATACGGTTGTCGATGATCTTGGTGGCTGCAATAGTCACCAGCTCGGCGCGATTTGGGTCAAGGCTGGTGGTTTCGCAGTCAAGAGAGACGTATTCTGTTTTATCTGGCGTGCAAAACAGCGACTGATAAGGCGAACCTTTCAATTTGTAGTACCAGTATTTGCGTTGTAACCAGTTCATTGCTTACGCCTCTGTGATTTATGAAAATCAGGGTTAATCACGAAATTGATAATGGAAGCCTAAAAATTGCTTAAATTTCTTCACTACATGTAAGCTGTGGCGAAGCAAATCACGCTCAGTTCTATCCAGTTGTTTAATATCAATGTTATTCAACGCTTCTTGCTTTTTGAGTTGCTGATTAAGGCGAAGTTTAAAGAACAATTTTAGTGCTTCGTTGAGATTATCTGCTGTTTCGGGTTCTAAGATGCGCTTATTTCTCAGAGCTTCAATGCGTTCAAACGTGTTCTTCTCTTCAATGGCATACTCCAAAGACAAGGTGCGAATGCCGTGTACAATTGGGAAAATACCGCCGCGTTTAATGTCCAATCCGTCTTTAGCACTTTTTACGTTGCCAAATAGAGTTAGGGGCACCGAAAACTGCAAGGCAGGGCGAGTAAAATCAGACAATATCAACATGCGATCTTTCATTGTGTCACGAAGATGCGCCGCAATTGGAGCCAGCAGCTCGCAATTCCCAGCAATAGCATGGGCGTCACTGAAAATGGCTAAGTCCATGATTTGTTCTGGTTCGGCTTTAGCTATCCAGTGGTTTAGGGTGCTTATCCATTCTTGCTGTGTTTTGACCCACTTCGGGTTGTTAACCATCACTTTGCCAGGGCAAAGTGGATAACCGAGCTGTTGTAGGGTGTGTGTGAAGGATTGCATCACTTGTTCGCAATGAGGCCATTCCAGACCATCTTGAATAATCAGGCCATTGTCTTGATCGGTTTTGAGAATTTGCTCTCCTCGGCCTTCAGAGCCGAGTACGATCAAGCAACAATGGTCGTGCAAGGCTGGTGGTATTACTAACTCGAACGCTTTCTCGATAATTTGCTCGTTTACAGCTGAGATCAGCTCCATGATGAAGCGAGTGCGGATGCCGTTTTTCAATAAGCTCTCGACCAATTGACGTTGGCGGTTTGAGGCCAAAGCGAGCTCTTCCACGCTGCTTGCTCGAGCAATACTGAGCGTTAACACGTGAGAGTGGGTTGAAAACGCGCTGAGAATTTGGGTCATATCCAGCATGCCGACGGCTCGGTTGCCTTCACATACCATGAGGCGTTTCATTCTATTTCTGGTCATTGTGATCATGGCGTTGAATAGAAAGTCACCATCATCAACGTGATAAACAGGAAAGCTCGCGATCTCACCCACTGGTGTGTCGAGCGCGCAACCATCTATCATCACAGAATGCAGCATATTAGTACGAGTCACTATTGCGTACGGGTGGGCTGATGGCCATTTTTCCAATCGTGGATCATCGCCATGGAGTTGAACCAATGCAGCGTCAATCCCATTTTCTTTTAAGGCACGTGTTACCTCGTTAATTGGTGTATTTGGTTCAAGGATCATCGGTGGGTGATAAATGCTGCGGTCAACTTTAGTGAGAATAAACTCCGCTAAGTTTTGCTGTTGATGGGCCGCTTCGATGAGCTCTTGCCGTTTCGATAAATTGTTATCGAAATAGGCTGCAAACTGGCCATTTTCGTTGTAAAGGGCAAGGAAAACTTCTTTCGGCAGTAGGTAAGAGAGCGTGTCCTCAAGCGCGATGTAGTGATGACGTACCTTGTCTTCAAGTAACGAGCGTACATCGAACATATCGTCGTTGGCATAATGTGCGAACACTTCCTGTTGATCGTTGGAGCGCTCTTCTACCGCGCCTTTGATCAGAATATGTAAGTGGGGGTTCTTCTGTCCGCAGGATAAAATAACATCTCGAGCTCGATAGTAGGCAACGTCCAGAGACGATCGCAGTCGCGTTTGTTGTGCTTCAGTTAAGCGATCGAACGGTGGAGATTGCATGTTAAATTTGTCAGGCATGAGAACACCCAATAATGATGGAAGGAACACTCTCTAAGTCTGACAAATTTCTTACCGGAAGCCAGACGACTTTGGTCTAAATTACGATGTTTTCGCTTGAAGATGCCAAATGTCGCAAAGTTAGTATTCCATCGAGGAAACGATAAGTTTCTTATTCTTCCCTTTTTATAATACGCATGGCGATCCATAATTCCCGGCTCGAACGTTGGTGTTCCCGTTTTAGGATATTAGTAATGTTGAAACCTTCTCCGTATGGCTGGATTTCCCAGTACTTTCTCGGATTCTTCTTTGCGTATGGCGTGTATCTGCCATTTTGGTCACTTTGGTTTAAGGAGCAAGGAGTATCTTCGACAGATATCGGTTTGCTGGTCGGGTTAGGCCTTGCGACACGTTGTGTTGCCAATATCGTGATCACCCCACGAGTACACAAAGTCGAACATCTTATGCCTGCTTTACGTTGGTTGAGTTTCGCTGCCCTCCTTTTTGTTGGATTTCACTTTTTTACGGGTGGTAGCTTTTGGTTAATGGCACTAGCGACAGTGTTGTTCAATCTTTGTTGTGGACCGATTATTCCGTTGTCGGACGCGATGGCAAATTACTACGCTCGCCTGAAAATGCTCGATTATGGCCGCACGCGGCTATGGGGTTCGATTGCCTTTATCGCAGGCTCGACGGCAGTGGGCTACCTGGTGGCTGAATTTGGCTCCGATATGATCTTGTACACTGCGATGTTCGGCGTGTTTATCTCGTTGCTGTTTGCTATGCGACCGACTAACCCAATGCCTGTAACGCATGGTGGGCAAAGCGCAGAACGTCCAAAGCTGACCGCTCTTTTGACCGACAAGCCGATACTAAAATTCTTAGTGTTGGTGTCACTAATTCAGGGCAGTCATGCGGCTTACTACGGCTTTAGTGCGATTCACTGGAAGGCCGCTGGTCACTCGGAAGATGTCATTGGCTACTTGTGGAGCTTAGGAGTGGCCGCAGAAGTGGCAGTGTTTGCATTGAGTAAGCGCTTATTCGTAGGTTGGTCAATACGCGCGCTGTTTATTGCTGCTGCCGTTGGTGTAATGATGCGTTGGGGTATTACGGCGTCGACAACATCAATTATTGCTTTGGTGGTTGTTCAACTATTGCATAGTGTGACTTTCGCTACCGCACACATTGCCGCGATCCAATATATCCAAAACTCCGAAGAAAATAAGATCGTAGCGTTGCAAGCGTTGTATAACGCGATTCCGTTGGGCGCATTTATCGCGTTAATGACCGTATTGAGTGGCTGGGGTTATGAGCACTGGGGACCGCTTGTGTTCTGGGGCATGGCCGCGATGGGGTTATTGGCTCTGTTCATCAAGCTTGATTCGCAAGACCCACATCAGGTGGTTGATGTATCAGACAAGCCACTTGAAACACAGAATTAGACTTATGTAACAAAGGTTAAAAACTAAGCTTTGTCTCCGTTATCAAAGCAGTGTTAAATGAAACCTCTCCCTCATGGAGAGGTTTTTTTATTCTCTTGCTTTAAAAGTAGCAAGAAAGGCAAGAAAGGATATCGGATGCAAGGATGGCTGGTGGTTCCCGTTTCTTTAGCGTATTTGGGAGCTTTATTTATCATCGCGTGGTACGGCGACATTCAGAAAAGGTGGCTAGCGCGCTGGCGGCCTTGGATTTATAGCCTTTCCATTGCGGTGTACTGTACATCATGGACCTTCTACGGCACGGTCGGGCAGGCCAGCAGTAATCCTTGGTCTTTCTTGCCCATCTATATTGCTCCCATTTTAGTGTTTACCATCGGATGGCGCGTTTTAGCTCGGCTTATTTTGATTGCTAAACGGGAACACATCACGTCGATTGCTGACTTTATCGGAGCACGCTACGGTAAATCCCAAGGTTTGGCCGTGGTTGTTACGCTCATAGCGGTTGCGGGAATTTTGCCGTACATCGCTTTACAGCTGCGTGGTATCACTATGGGGCTTGAAATTATTGCTCCGGAGCTGGCTACTGATTTTGGTTATCAAAACGATAGCGTGTCGTGGTTTGTTGTGGTCGCATTGGCGATTTTTACGATGCTATTCGGTACCCGCCACATTGATAACACGGAACACCATCGTGGGATGATGATGGCAATTGCCTTCGAATCCATTATCAAACTGCTGGCTTTTTTAGTGGTTGGTGTCTTCATTGTTTGGTTGGCGATGAACACCGAGAATTTGAGCTTAATTGATGTTGCCGCACAGACGTATCAGTCACCAAATATCCCGACTATATTGATTCATACTGTACTCACGATGCTGGCGATCGTTTGCCTTCCGCGACAATTCCATACGATGGTGGTGGAAAATGAACGTGCTCAAGATTTGCATGTGGCTCGTTGGTTGTTCCCCATTTATCTGATCTTAATGGGGATTTTTGTTTTACCTATTGCGTGGGTAGGGCAAGGTCTCTTGAGTGGCGCTTCGCCTGATACTTATGTCATCAGTGTGCCGATGTCGGTAGGGGCGAGTGAAATCGCCTTGCTTGCGTTTCTAGGCGGTACTTCAGCGGCAAGTGGCATGGTTATCGTATCGACGATTGCCTTAGCGATCATGGTCTCGAATGACTTGGTTATGCCATTGCTATTGCGTCGCATGCGACTGACGCAGCGTAACCATCACCATTTTTCTGAATTATTACTGCGGATCCGCCGTGGTTTGATTTTAGTTTTGTTGATTGGCGCGTGGTGTTTCTATCAAGCGTTGGACACCATTCATTCACTTTCTGCTATCGGCTTTCTCTCGTTCGCGGCTATCACGCAATTCGCTCCTGCGCTGGTTGGCGGTATGTATTGGCGTCAAGGGAATAAGAAAGGTGTGTATGTTGGCCTCGCGGTGGGTTTTGCTACCTGGTTGATTACGTTAATGAGCCAAACAGACATGCTTGCCGGAGACGCCAGTAATAACTTCCTGATCTGGTTGATTACGCCACCAGAGGTATTGGCTAGCTTTGATATCGCGATTTCAGATTGGGGGATGATCCTCAGCGTGGTCGCTAATGCAGTGTGTTTTGTTGTGGTTTCTATGGCTACCCGACCAAGCCTAAGTGAGCGCTTACAATCGGCATCATTCGTTGGTACACCGTTGCCTGAAAGCGAAAATATGAGCCTGTACCAGAGCCGCGTTACGGTTGCAGAACTGGAAATGCTAGCGTCCAGATTTGTAGGACGAACGCGAGTTAAAGCGGCGTTTCAAGCCTACTGGAGCCAGCAACGAGAAGAGTTGATGCCGAATCAACAAGCGCCATCTTCTCTGATTCGGCATACGGAGCGTGTGCTAGCAGGGGTATTTGGAGCATCTTCTGCTAAGTTAGTACTTACTTCCGCTCTGCAAGGAAGAAACATGCAGCTTGAAGAGGTGGCGACTATCGTCGATGAAGCCTCTGAACTGTACGATTTTAGTCGGGGTTTACTCCAAGGCGCGATTGAGCATATTGGACAAGGTATTGCGGTCGTCGATAAGCAACTACGCTTGGTTGCGTGGAACCAACGCTATTTAGAACTCTTTGAATTTCCGCCAGGCCTGATTCAAGTAGGTCGACCGATTGCGGATGTGATTCGGCACAATGCAGAGCAGGGGTTGTGTGGCCCTGGTGACCCTGATGACCACGTCCGTCGCCGTGTTTATCACCTTGAGCAAGGGACTCGGCACACCTCTTCTCGGGTTCGTCCCGATGGTCGCGTGATAGAGGTGCAAGGTAACCCAATGCCAGGTGGTGGCTTTGTGATGAGCTTTACCGACATCACCGTATTCCGTGATGCAGAGCAAGCACTGAAAGACGCCAACGAGACATTGGAAGAAAGGGTACGTCTGCGGACTCGAGAATTAGAACAACTTAACAAGCAGCTGGTGGAAGCGACGCAGCGCTCGGATTTGGAATCGAAGTCCAAATCACGGTTCTTGGCGGCAGTAAGCCATGACTTGATGCAACCGCTCAACGCGGCGCGTCTATTCGCATCTTCACTATCGGAAGTCGCCAAAGACAGCGAAGCCAAAAAGCTGTCAGCACACATTGAAAGTGCTTTAGAGGCTGCCGAAGACTTAATTGGAGATTTGCTGGATATCTCGCGCTTGGAATCGGGCAAGTTGGAAGTCAACGTGCATGGCTTTGCGTTAAATGATGTGTTATCGAATTTGAATGCTGAGTTTAGTGCGTTAGCCAAACAGCAAGGTATAGAGTTCACCATGATTCCGTCCTCACTCATGGTTAAGTCGGATCCCAAACTGCTGCGCCGTGTGGTGCAAAACTTCCTGACCAATGCGTTTCGTTATAACCCGAATGGCAAAGTCGCACTCGGTGTTCGCCGCGTGAAAGGGCGAGTGCGTATTGATGTATGGGATAATGGAGTGGGGATTGAAGAAGAGAAGCAGCAAGAGATTTTTGAAGAGTTTAATCGCGGAACTCAAGTTCGTTCCGACCAAGGCCTCGGACTTGGTTTGGCGATTTCGAAAGGAATTGCTCAGGTACTTGGGCATGAAATTTCGATGCGCTCTTGGGTTGGAAAAGGCAGTGTTTTTTCCATCACCCTAGATAAAGCTGATCATGTTCAGCCTCATCCAGTTCACGTGGCGATGAATAAGCAATCTGAACTTGGTCATCTGAGAATCCTTTGTGTCGATAATGAGCCTGACATTCTAGTCGGCATGGAAAACTTACTTTCCCGATGGGGTTGCGATACACGAGTTGCGATTGATTTAGTTGAAAGTCTACAAGCGCTTGAGGATGGTTGGATTCCGGATGTAATTTTCTCCGATTACCGACTTGATGATGGTCGTACTGGTTTAGAAGTGCTACAGCAATGCCGCCTGAGATTAGGCCACAGCTTTGAAGGCGTCATCATCAGTGCAGATCGTACCGATGATATGCTTGATGGCATCAAAGCAAATGGGTTCAGCTTTATTGCTAAGCCAGTTAAGCCGCTTAAGCTGCGTTCGGTGCTCAATCGAGTCGCTTAGGATTGGAGTGTTTGAAAAATCGCTATAAAAAGAGACCTCCGAATGGAGGTCTCGATGTTTGTAATCTTAGTTGATAGGCTGAGTTTGCCGCTTATTCTGCGACGCCGCCTTGAGTCAGTTTGGCTGGATTAAGTAATCGCTCTAGTGTGGCTCTATCCAAATCAGTTTCTTCTTCCGCGACATCAATAATCGCGCGTCCCTGTTTGTAGGCTTTTTTCGCGACTTCTGCCGCTTTTAGGTAACCAATGACCGGGTTGAGAGCCGTGACCAAAATTGGGTTTTTGGCGAGTGCTACATCCAAGTTATCTTGGCGAACTTCAAACGTCGCAATGGCTTTGTCAGCTAAAGCGGTTGCGCTGTTAGAGAGTAACTCGACGCTCTCCAATACGTTATGAGCAATAACTGGCAGCATGACGTTAAGCTGGAAGTTGCCCGCTTGGCCTGCGACGGTAATGGTGGTGTCATTACCAATGACTTGCGCTGATGCCATAGCTGCGGCTTCTGGGATCACAGGATTTACTTTGCCAGGCATGATGGAAGAACCCGGTTGCAAGCCTTGTAATTCAATCTCACCTAAACCAGCCAATGGGCCTGAATTCATCCAACGAAGATCGTTTGCGATCTTCATGATCGCAACTGCTGCTGTTTTGAGCTGTCCCGACAGAGCGACGATCGCATCTTGACTGCTTAAATTGAAAAAGAAGTTATCACTGGCCGTGAACTGAATACGAGTTGACTGGGTTAGGTTGCTAGCGAATAAGTCTGCAAAGCGTGGATCAGCATTGATCCCCGTTCCAACCGCCGTACCACCTTGGGCTAAGGCTTTTACAGCAGGAAGAGCTTGTTCAATCGCTTGTTTTGCATGCTCGATTTGGAACTGCCAACCGCCAAGTTCTTGAGCAAAGGTAATTGGCATCGCGTCCATTAAGTGGGTGCGACCGGTTTTTACAACATCTTTCAATGCTTGCTGTTTAGACTCTAGTGTTTGGCTGAGGTGTGACAGGGCCGGGAAGAGCTGTTTTTCGATGGCTAATGCTGCGCTAACTTGAATGGCCGTTGGTACCACATCGTTGCTGCTTTGCCCCATGTTGACGTGATCATTAGGGCTGACAGTGCCGCCTAGATGCTGGGAGGCCAGTGTTGCAATTACTTCATTCGCATTCATATTTGAGCTAGTGCCTGATCCCGTTTGAAATACGTCAATTGGGAATTGCTCAATATGATTGCCTTCGATAATTGCTTGAGCTGCGTCAGCAATCGCGTTGGCAATATCTCCCTCAAGCAGCCCTAGCTGTGCGTTGGTGAGTGCCGCAGTCTGCTTGATGTGTGCTAACGCTTTGATAAAACCAGATGGCATTTTATGTTGACTGAATGAGAAGTTATCGACGGCGCGTTGAGTCTGGGCTTGGTAGAGAGCATCTGCAGGGACCGTTACTTCGCCCATACTGTCAGTTTCTATGCGGAATTCGGTGCTCATGGTAGGGATCCTTTTGGTTAATCGAGTGAGATTTGAATCAGGCGTAATTGTTGTTGTAGTGCGAGAAATTTCACGTCGCCTTGTTCAAACTGGTAGTAATAGCGTTTGAGGCAAAATAATGGCGTATGGATAGAATCGAGACAGACACGACGGAAGATACGACTGCGAGTTGAGTCTTGAATTGCGTCTAGTAAATGGAAATAAACCTGACGTAAAAACAGCTCACACAACAATAGATTTTCTTCATCGGCATCGTGTTCATAACAGGAAGACAACACCATTCCCCAATGAATATAGTCATGAATCACGTCTGGCTCAAAGCCATGTGGTGCGGCGAGAAGGAATCTATCTTGGGCTTTAAAAAATGCGTTAAAGATGTCCCGTTTGTTGTCCATAACCACCTCTCATTAAATGTAATGATAATTATTATCAACTAACTTGTGAGTTGGCAACCCTTTTTAGAGTAAGAGGTTGTTGAAGAAAGAATTACGGAAACAAAAGCCGACGCAAAGGCGTCGGCTGAGTAGGAATTCATTTATGCTGAGTGAAACTAAGTCACTGTCGTTTGAATACCGGTGAATTAGCTTGTCGCCGTTATTCAGTAAATAAGGTTTCGTACTTCACAAATGCGGTTTGTGTTTCACCATAATATAGTGTGCCGCCTGATTGAATGACGACTCTTAACCAGCTTTCTGCAGATGCAGGCTTTGGTAAGGTGATGTACCAGCTTTGGCCTGCTTGATCGGCGGGCTTCATATCAATCGGTTGAGCGTTTTTCTCTTTGTCACTCACAATAGAAACTTTAACCCCTTCAAGTGGGTAAGCGGCGTTGAGTGACAATTCTAAGTTATTTTTAGTGAGTTTTTCAGAGCGAAATTTCACTTTAAAATCGCCATTTTCCATATCACACAGACCACTGGTGTAACGACAATTAGACTTACTCGCGAGTTTGTAAGTTTCCCCTTCTTGCGCCGCGTGGGGTTTCTCGCTGAGGGCCATATCGGTACCGAAGTAAGCGATCAAAGAGAGAACTGGCGCAATCAGTAGAGCGAGAATAAAGTGCTTGTTTTTGAACATCTTGGCTTCCTTGCAACGACATACTGCGAATATGGTAACTGAAAAGTGAGAATAAAAAAGCCCCGGACGGCTGGTTCCAAACGGGGCTTTTGTGGTTTTGATTAGTTTTTAGTGATCCACTGCACTACCAGCACCTACTGGCACGCGAACGTGTTCGACTAGGTCTTTTACTTCTTGTGGCGTTTCTGCTGTTACTTTGGAGACAGCGAATGCGACGATGAAGTTAAATAGTGCGCCAATAGCACCAAACGCGTTTGGCTCAATACCCAGGAACCAGTTTGTTCCCCAGCTTTCTAGATATTTCCAATCAGCAACGAAAAGGATGCCTTTGTGTTGGAATACGTAGAACAGCGTAATACTGATACCTGCAATCATACCGGCGATTGCGCCTTCTTTGTTGATGCTCTTGCTGAAGATGCCCATCATCAATGCAGGGAAGATGGATGAAGCGGCAAGACCAAAGGCGAGTGCTACCGTACCTGCGGCAAATCCAGGCGGATTTAAACCGAGATAGCCTGCGGCTGCTATCGCTACTGCCATTGATATTCGACTAGCAAGTAGCTCTTTTTTCTCGGATATGTTCGGATTGATAACCCCTTTGATTAAGTCATGGGAAATAGCTGAAGAAATGGCGAGTAGTAAACCTGCTGCGGTAGATAGTGCAGCTGCAAGACCACCTGCTGCCACAAGTGCGATCACCCAGTTTGGTAGTTTAGCGATCTCTGGGTTAGCCAATACCATGATGTCGTTATCAACGCGCAGTTCGTTGGTGGACGCATCTGAAGTGTATTGGATATTGCCATCGCCATTTTTAT
Organism: Vibrio sp. 2130-1; assembly: GCF_033339515.1. Classification (NCBI taxonomy): domain Bacteria; kingdom Pseudomonadati; phylum Pseudomonadota; class Gammaproteobacteria; order Vibrionales; family Vibrionaceae; genus Vibrio; species Vibrio sp. 2130-1. The sequence goes on along the minus strand of NZ_JAWOUT010000020.1, from coordinate 44,579 downwards.
CGTCAAAACCGAGTAGTCCAGTTGTTTCCCAGTTTTTGAACCACGCAGGACGCTCGTCATACGCTAGGTGCTGACCCGGAGCTGGATTTACCGTATTCATTAGGTTGAGACGAGCCATCGCTGATACCGCTGGTGCAGTAGTGTAAAGGATTGCGATGAAGATCAGAGCCCAGCCTGCTGATGTACGTGCGTCGCGAACCTTCGGCACGGTAAAGAAACGGATAATTACGTGTGGTAGACCGGCAGTACCAATCATCAGTGACATGGTGTAGACAAACATATTAAGTGTGTCGCCACGTACTTGGGTCGTGTATTCACTGAATCCGAGTTCGGTCACCACTTGGTCAAGCCGATCGAGTAGATAGACATCGGTACCAGCCATGGTACTCCCTAGACCAATTTGTGGGATTGGGTTACCAGTGAGTTGCAGAGAGATAAAGATTGCAGGGATAGTGTAAGCAAGAATGAGTACGCAATATTGAGCAATCTGCGTGTAAGTGATGCCTTTCATGCCGCCAAGAACCGCGTACATGAAAACGATACACATACCAATTAATAGGCCAGTGGAGTAGTCCACTTCTAAGAAGCGACCAAACGCAACACCTACGCCTTTCATCTGACCGATAACATAAGTCACTGATGCGATGATAAGACAAACAACCGCTACGATACGTGCGGTATTGGAGTAAAAGCGTTCACCAACAAACTCTGGCACCGTAAACTTCCCAAATTTGCGTAGGTAAGGTGCTAGCAACAGCGCAAGCAGAACGTAACCACCAGTCCAACCCATTAGAAATACTGAGCCGCCATAGCCCATGAAGGCAATTAAGCCTGCCATTGAGATAAACGACGCTGCGGACATCCAATCGGCTGCGGTTGCCATACCGTTTGCAATCGGGTTTACACCGCCACCAGCGACATAAAACTCTTTGGTTGAGCCGGCGCGAGCCCAAATAGCAATCCCGATGTACAGGATGAACGTGGCGCCAACGACCAGGTAGGTAATAGTTTTCAAATCCATCTGAGTGACTCCTTATTCGTCCACGCCGAATTCACGGTCAATTTGGCGCATCTTCCATGCGTAATAGAAAATAATTCCTAGGAAGGCATAGATGGAGCCTTGTTGAGCAAACCAGAAACCGAGTTTGTAACCGCCTAGTTGAAATTGATTTAGTACGTCGACAAATAAGATGCCGCAGCCGAAAGACACGACGAACCAGATGACCATTAGGCCGATCATGAGCTTCACGTTTTTGTCCCAATAGGCTTTGGCTCTTTCTTCGCTTTCAAATGCCATTGCCGTCTCCTTACGATTGGTATTGTTGTTAATGAAATGTTTCAATGTGTACATTAGCAAGGTGTTGGCAATAACTCTTTTCAACTTTAGTCGGGGTGTTAAAAATGAAGAATCCCCATGCTATGGGCTTTTGCAGCGAACAAAGGGGTAAAATGTTATGTTAATAAACTGTTAAGTTAGCCAAAGGTCTAAAGGTTGATTGGATAAACAAGCATGATTAAGACTGGCCATTAATCTTTTCTTCATTGAACTTGGAGATGCTGTGTAAATATTGGTGGTGATCTTGTGGCTCTTAAAGAGAGAAGGCGTAGATAAGAAAGCTCTCAAGTAATTTATTTACATAAAGTTTTCGCATCAAATCACCGTTTTAACGCACAATAAAGTAATATAACTGAGTCATTCTCGTACAACCTCGCATTTTGAGACGGTGTAAAGGGGAGGCAGATTAGGGCATTACCTCATTAACGAAGTAGCCTTGCTCATCACAATTATTATCGTTTTTCATTAAGGGAGGGTGAGAATGGACGCAGACACCATTAACAGTTTTTTTCTAATAGGTGCGTTGTTAATCGCACTTAGCGTTCTTTTAAGCCCAGTGTCTTCTAAGTTGGGGATCCCAATTCTTTTGGTATTTTTAGCCGTTGGAATGCTGGCGGGGGAAGACGGCTTAGGCGGCATCTTATTCGATAACTTTTCGATCGCTTATTTGGTTAGTAACCTCGCATTAGCCATCATTTTGCTTGATGGTGGGATGAGAACGCGGGTCGCCAGCTTTAGGGTTGCGTTATGGCCCTCGGTCTCTTTGGCGACATTTGGCGTTGCGATCACCACCATTTTGACCGGGCTGATGGCAACGTGGTTATTCGACTTAGATTTATTGCAAGGCATATTGGTTGGTGCGATTGTTGGTTCCACCGATGCTGCCGCGGTCTTCTCTCTACTCAAAGGTCGTAGCCTGAACGAACGTGTTGGTTCAACGCTGGAAATTGAATCCGGCACCAATGACCCAATGGCGGTGTTTCTGACCGTAACTCTGATTGCTATTTTAGCGAACCCTGGCGCAGATTTAAGTGCGGGCTTTTTGGCGTTCAGTTTTCTTAAGCAGTTTGGTATCGGCGCGTTACTTGGCTTCGCTGGTGGCTGGATCTTATGGAAAGTTATCAATCGCAATCAATTACCAGATGGGCTGTATTCTATTTTAACGGTCAGTGGTGGCTTGCTTATTTTTGCTTTATCTAACACTTTAGGTGGCAGTGGTATTTTGTCGATTTACCTCGTTGGTCTTTTATTAGGTAACCGTCCAACACGCAGCCGACACTCTATTCTTCATGTTTTAGATGGTATGACGTGGCTAGCTCAAATTGGTATGTTCTTGGTGCTTGGTTTGTTGGTTACACCATCCAATTTACTCTCTATTGCGTTGCCAGGTCTTGCGCTTGCCTTCGGGATGATTTTGTTTGCCCGACCAATCTCAGTTTGGATTGGTTTACTGCCATTCAAGAGTTTCACGCCACGTGAAAAGTGGTTTGTCTCTTGGGTAGGATTGCGTGGCGCTGTACCTATCATCCTCGCGGTATTTCCGATGATGGCAGGGTTGCCAGATGCTCAACTGTACTTCAATTTGGCATTCTTTGTAGTAATGGTGTCTTTGATAGTACAAGGGGGCACGTTGACCAAGGCGATGTCTCTTGCAAAGGTCGAGCTACCTTCTAAGCCTGAGCCAATTTCGCGTACGGGGGTGGAGATTTACCCGACCAGTGAGTGGGAGCTGTTTATCTATAGACTTAAAGCAGATAAATGGTGCATTGGTGAGCCATTACGTAGTCTTTCGATGCCGGAAGGAACGCGTATCGCCGCTGTATTTCGCAGTAAAGAGCTATTGCACCCATCCGGCAGTACGCGCCTTGAGGAAGATGATACCTTGTGTGTATTAGCACAAGAAAAGGATTTAGATGCACTGAGCTTACTGTTTAGTGAAGCCCCAGAGAAAGCGTCGCTAGCGCGATTCTTCGGTGACTTCTTCCTCGATATTGAAGTGAAGCTTGCCGATATTGCCGTGATGTACGGTTTGAATCTGGGGGATGAACCGCTGGATAAAAGTTTGAGAAACCTTGTCGAAGAGCAATTAGGTAGCACGCCAGTATTGGGAGACCATTTCGAGTGGCAAGGTTTGCATTGGATCGTCGCTGATGTTGTTGATCAGCAGGTCACGAAAGTCGGTATCCGATTGCCAAACGAAAAAAGTAAGGACGATAAGACGTCAATCTAGTCGCTCATTTCCGTCAGCATAATCACGGCTTGCGTGCGGTTCTTTACGCCGAGCTTACGGAAAATCGCTGTCATGTGCGCTTTTATGGTGGCTTCTGAAACATTCAATTCGTAAGCGATTTGCTTGTTCAGCAAGCCATCGGACAACATTCCCAACACTTTATATTGCTGTGGTGTTAGCGCAGCAATCTTTTCCGCTAAGTCATTACATGCCGCGTTATTGGTGATCAACCCTTCAGGGAAATATGGGTCGCCATTTAGCACTTGATTGAGTGCGTTCACTAATTCGCGCATGTCGCTGGACTTGGGAATAAAACCAAATGCACCATGGCTTTTCACCTGCGTCACGATCGCCGGCTCTTCACTCGCTGAAACGACGACGATAGGTAAATCTGGATGCTCTGCTCGCAAATGAATCAAGCCAGACATACCATTTGCTCCTGGCATTTTGAGGTCCAATAGCACTAAATCTGGCTCTTCCTCTCGCTCCAACAAAGCCAGAAGTGCGTCGAGTGAGTCCGCTTCCAGCAAATTTGCACCACTAATAGCCATGTGGATAGATTGAAACAAGGCATTCCGGAAGAGTGGGTGATCATCTGCAATAATGATGGTGTAGGTCGAATCCATGACGTTAAACACTTTTGACTATTTCGTTAAATTTATTATTGTCCAGCTTTGAGAGAGTGGACAATATTTATTCGCTAAAAGTCTGAACCAAATCGACTTTTATTAGGAAAATTGCATATAAACGCAATGTTCTTATTCAAATCTGAGCAATAAAAAACGCCAGTGGACATCACTGGCGTTTGAATATCTGGTTATCAGAACTGCTTGATATGCTCTAAGAAAGGCTCGGCTTGCATAAAGCCCGTCAAACGAGCGTTTGAAACGTGTTCGCCACTGGCATCCCAAAACTCAATTGTTGGTAAACCAAGTACATTCATGTGCTTCAGTAGTTCGATGTCTTGCACTTGGTTTTTGGTCACGTCCGCTTGCAGAAGAACGAAGTCTTGCAGTTTGGCTTCGACGCTTGGGTCATGGAAGGTGTACTTTTCAAACTCTTTACATGCTACACACCAATCGGCGTAGAAATCGAGCATGACGGGTTTACCTGCCGCTTTCGCAAGTGCCAGTTGTTCTTCAAGCTCCGCCACGTTAGCAATGCGAGTAAAGCTAACAGTGGCTTGCTGAGTTTGTGTTGTGTTGTTGCCAAACCAGTAATTTAAGATAGGTTGTGCTGAGGCTAGCAAACCTAAGACGGCGATTATGCCCACGGCACTTTGTTTCCAGCCACCAAACTCTAGACTGTTTTTGATGTGGTATAGCCAACCAAAAGCAGCAATACCCAGTGCTGACCACAGAATCGTTGACCACATTTCTGGCATGATACGCTCTAGTAAGAAGATAGGTGCGGCAAGCAGAATAAAGCCGAACAGCGTTTTCACGCGGTCCATCCAACCGCCGGCTTTTGGTAGCAACTTGTTGCCAAATACCGCTACAAGGATCAACGGAATACCCATGCCCATCGCTAGCGCGTAAAGGGCGACCCCACCGGTGAGTAAGTCGCCACTTTGTGCGACGTAAAGCAGCGCACCAGAGAGTGGGGCGGTAGTACACGGAGAACAAACCAAGCCAGATATTGCCCCCATTGCAAACACGCCAGCACTGCTACCACCTTGCTGCTTGTTACTTAAGTTATTCAGCCACGTTTGCACGCTGCTTGGTAGCTGTAATGAGTACAGACCAAACATAGAAAAAGCGAGTGTGATGAACAGTACGCTCAAGCCAATCAGCACATAAGGGTGTTGCATTGCCGCTTGGAACTGCATACCTGCAGATGCCACCACAAGGCCGAGTAGGGTGTAAGTCAGCGCCATGCCTTGCACGTAGACGAATGACAAGCCTAGCGCACGGCGTTGGCTTAGTTTGCCACTGCCAAGCACTATGCTGGTCAGAATTGGGTACATCGGCAGCACACAAGGTGTAAACGCCAAGCCCACACCAAGCGCTAAGAACAGAAGTGGTGTCCACCAGTTATCAGCAAGGTTGGCTGCAAGGCTATCTTGCTGTGTTACTGGCGCCGATGATGTGTCACCAGACGTAGATGATTGCGCCGCTGGTGGCGTTGCTGTTGGTGCCTGTTCTGCTTTTGATGCAGTTGTCGCCGTTGTTGAATCTGAGTTCGACGAAGTAAACGCGCTGATAGGAATCACGCGAGTTTCTGGCGGGTAACAGAAGCCTGCTTTCGCACAACCTTGGTATTGCACCACCACGCGCGCACCGTCTTGCCAATCATGCATTGGTACATTAACGAAGAGAGGTTGAGTATAGATATGCACGTCACCAAAGAATTCATCTTTATGCGGTGTGCCGTCTTCCATTTGCAGTTCGCCTAGCGATACTTTCTCACCAGCTACAGACAAGCGCTCTTGATATAGGTAGTACCCGTCACGTACCTGCCAATCGAGCATCAATTTGTCATCTTGCTGGTAGAAGTTAAATGGAAACGCCTGATCAACCGGAACAAAGCTGTCGCTGCTGCTACCAAAACTGTTGTTCTGGCTATTGTTAAACTGGTCTTTGCCAAATAAAGCTAAAGACGGAGTGGAAAAGGTAATGAGCCCTAAGAGTACAACGGAAAGTAATGCGCGCATAAAAGAGTCAATTCATCTTAGATAATTGCCGTTAGTGTAACTCAATCAGACCCGGAGGCGAGTCAATAAGTTTCATGAAAATGAAGATTTATTGAGCATAAATCAAGACAACAGGCAATAAAAAAGGGAGCCGAAGCTCCCCGAGTAAGACTCTGTTTCTACTAGATCAGTAGACCACCGAATGCGAAGCCAAGTGCTACCGCAGAAGCGATGGTTACCACACCAGGTACAAAGAATGGGTGGTTGAATACGTACTTACCGATACGAGTTGAACCCGTGTCGTCCATCTCAACCGCTGCTAGAAGCGTTGGGTAAGTTGGCAGCACGAATAGCGCACTTACTGCTGCGAAAGATGCAACTGCGGTAAGTGGTGCGACACCGATTGCTAGTGCTGCTGGCATCAGCGCAACAGTGGTTGCACCTTGTGAGTAAAGCAGCATTGAAGCGAAGAATAGAACGAGTGCTAGCATCCATGGGTAGTCTGCTAGTAGCGCACCCGCAACTTCTTTGATGCCGTCAACGTGCGCGTTAACGAACGTAGAACCTAGCCATGCCACACCAAGAACACACACACACGCTGTCATACCAGAGCGGAATGTTGCTGCGGCTGGGATTTTGCCAGCATCGATTTTACAGCTCATTACGATAGCTGCCGCAGCTGCTAGCATTACCGTCATGATAGCTTCGTTACGGCCTAGAGCAGGGTTCTCGATAAGACCCACAGAGCCAGAAATTGCTGCTGCGTAACACACGACAAATGCGATTGCGCCTAGGAAGATGAAGGTTGCTTTCTTCGCTGTTGGTAGGATTTCGCGTTTTGCTTCTGTATTTAGCTTGATTAAGCCTTTTTCTAGACGCTCTTGGTATTCAGCATCGTCTTTTAGCTCACAGCCCATGAAGTTCGCCACGAACGCACCGATCATGCACGCGATGAACGTCGTTGGGATACAGATTGCTAGTAGTGTTAGGTAGTCAACGCCAAATGGGTGCAGCATTGCCGCGAACGCTACAACAGCCGCTGAGATTGGTGATGCGGTGATAGCGATTTGCGATGCTACGACCGCGATAGACAGTGGACGAGAAGGGCGCACGCCTTGGCCTTTCGCTACTTCTGCAATCACTGGCAAAGTAGAGAATGCCGTGTGGCCAGTACCCGCCATTAATGTCATTAGGTAAGTTACGATAGGCGCATAAAAGGTGATGCGCTCAGGATGCTTGCGCAAAAAGTTTTCAGCAACTTGCACCATCCAGTCTAAACCACCAGCTACTTGCATTGCTGCGATAGCGGTGATTACAGACATGATGATCAAAATTACGTCAACGGGAATGTAAGCTTGGCTTGTTGGTACGCCCAAGATCAAAGACAACGCAATGACCCCAGCACCACCGGCAAAACCAATGCCGATACCACCGATTCTTGCCCCCAAATAGATGAAGAGCAGAACCACGAAGAGTTCGACCATGACCATATTGATACCTCTTTAGTTTTTTATTTGATTCTGATTTTTTGAACACTCAGGAACAGGAGTAAATGCTCAGAGAATGAGAACCTAGTGGCTTAGCGGCAATAAAAGCATATAAAAAATGTGGTTAACCGTATGAGAGCCTAAAAAAGGGGCCTGAGTGGCCCCCTTCGGATTCGTTATTACTCGTAACGTTTTGCTTTGTAAGTAGGATGCATGAAGTTTTCTACTGACAAGATTTCATCAAGCTCCTCTGCTGTAAGCAGACCGCGCTCTAGCACGACTTCACGAACACTCTTACCAGTTTCTGCACAAATCTTACCTACGATGTCACCTTCGTGGTGGCCGATGTATGGGTTTAGGTAAGTGACGATACCGATAGAGTTGTAAACGTAGTTTTCGCAAACTTCTTTGTTCACAGTGATGCCGTCGATACATTTATCGCGTAGGTTCACACACGCGTTGTGTAGTAGAGAGATAGACTCAAACACACTTTGTGCGATCACAGGTTCCATTACGTTTAGCTGTAGCTGACCGCCTTCTGCTGCGAAAGAAACCGTGTTGTCGTTACCGAGAACTTTGAAGCAAACTTGGTTTACTACTTCTGGGATAACTGGGTTTACTTTAGCTGGCATGATTGAAGAGCCTGCTTGCATTTCAGGTAGGTTCAATTCATTTAGACCCGCACGAGGACCAGAAGAAAGTAGACGAAGGTCGTTACAGATCTTCGATAGTTTCACTGCTAGGCGTTTTAGCGCGCCGTGAGTCATTACGTATGCACCACAGTCAGACGTTGCTTCGATAAGGTCTTCTGCTGCAACAACGTCAAGGCCTGTTACTTCCGCTAGGTGTTTTACTGCAAGCGCTTGGTAGCCAGTTGGTGTATTTAGACCAGTACCGATTGCGGTTGCGCCTAGGTTGATTTCTAGGAGGAGTTTAGATGTGTAATCTAGAGCACGAATCTCTTCGTTTAGTGTTACCGCCCACGCATGGAACTCTTGACCTACTGTCATTGGTACTGCGTCTTGAAGCTGAGTACGGCCCATTTTCAGTACATCTTTAAACTCAACGGCTTTAAGTTCGAATGCGCCTTTTAGGTACTCAATTGCTTCCATTAGCTTGTGTACGCTGTTGTATACCGCAATACGGAAACCTGTTGGGTACGCACAGTTGGTTGATTGGCTTTTGTTTACATGGTCATTTGGGTTAACAAATTCGTATTGGCCTTTCTCTTTACCCATCAACTCAAGCGCAACGTTTGCGATCACTTCGTTCGTGTTCATGTTAACTGAAGTGCCTGCACCGCCTTGGAATACGTCTGATGGGAACTGATCCATACACTTGCCAGTTTCTAGGATCAAATCACACGCTTCGATGATGTAGTTTGCAACGTCTTTTGGAATAGCGCCAAGTTCTTTGTTTGCTAACGCTGCTGCTTTTTTGGTCATTACCATGCCGCGTACAAATTCTGGTACGTCAGAGATGGTCATATTAGAGATGTTGAAGTTCTCGATCGCACGTAGCGTATGAATACCGTAGTACGCATCTGCAGGGACATGACGTTGACCTAATAGATCTTCTTCAATACGAGTGGCTGGGTTTGCTGTTTTTGGAGCATCAGATAGGGTAGCCATAGCAGGATCCTTAGATGATAATTCTGATAATAAAGTTATTTATTAGCCATTTCTGCAATCTAGAATCCATTCATCAGAATTTTTGGCTGGAAAATCCGTCCTGACTTATGTGGCACATGATACTGCACCTAGCGCATAAAAATAGTAACTAGATCACCTTTTTCGTTTTTAATGAGTCAATAATTTGCAAAGTATGAACGGGTTATTAATAACCCTTTATGGGTACTCGATTTTCCTCGACAAACATGAGTTTTTAGAGTTCGAAATTAGCACTTTAAAAGCACGAAAAAATCGGTACGCAATTGAATGAAACGCGCTCCCGCTACTTTGTCTAAAAGAGAAGGAGACCAGTATGAACACGCTTTTTTACAACGATTCGTTTGAGCTTAGTCTGCTTTTACCATTACACTGAATTAAACAAAGGAGGGCGTGTGTTTCCTATCTTATTATTAGCGTTTATTTTTGTTCCGATCATTGAAATCGGCTTATTTATTCAGGTGGGCGGCTTTTTAGGTTTATGGCCGACCATTGCACTAGTCTTAATCACGGCATTTGTTGGTGCATCGTTGGTTCGTAGCCAAGGTATACAAACACTGATGTCAGTACAGGGGCGTCTTGAACAAGGTGAAATTCCAGCCCAGCAAATTTTTGAAGGCGTAATGCTAGCGGTGGCTGGCGTGCTACTGTTAACCCCGGGCTTTATGACCGATGCCCTTGGTATGTTGGTGTTGCTTCCTGCGCCACGCGCCGCGATAGCTAAATACTTGATGAGCAAAATGGTGGTGAAAACCATGCATGGCGGTGGCTTCCAAGGTGGTTTCTCTAACCAGGGGCCATATGAGCAAGACCCGTTCCGTCGTGACCCATTTGATTCCCAGTCAGATAATGGCAATACCTTCGAAGGGGAATACGAGCGTAAAGACGATGATGATCGCAACAAGCTCAACTGATTGAGTTAGACAGTAAAGAAAACAAAAGGGCGCGCCAAGCGCCCTTTTCTGTATTTGGAATTCGTGCTGCTTACAATGCGCCTTCAAAGCCCATTTGACGCCATGCTTCAAAAGCAATGATCGCAACGGCATTCGAAAGGTTTAGGCTGCGCGCATCTGGCATCATTGGAATGCGAATACGCTGCTCCATTGGCAAGCTATCGATGATTTCAGCAGGCAAACCACGAGTTTCTGGACCAAATATCAAAACATCACCTGTTTGGTATTGTGCATCAACGTGGTGACCTGTGGTTTTGGTGGTGCAGGCAAACAATCGGTAGTTACCTTGCTTCTCTGTCTCTAAATACTCTAAGAACGCTTGATAGTTTTTATGGCGTGTTACGCGAGCTAAATCATGGTAATCCAAACCAGCACGGCGGACTTTTTTCTCTTCAAGATCGAAACCCAGAGGTTCAATTAAGTGAAGGTTTGCACCGCAGTTGGCGCATAGTCGAATGATGTTGCCGGTGTTCGGCGCGATTTCTGGTTCGTATAAAGCGATATCAAACATGGTATTGAAATAGAGTTGGTCAAAGAGAGGGGCAGTATATACCCAAGTCACCGAAATATGCGAGATTCAGCAAGATTGACCTGGGTATGAAAGCAGGCATTAGCGCGGATGTTAATACCGTAAGTAGCGATGCTCTTTATAAGAGAGCGTGAGCATAGTTTTCTTCAACTGCTCGCCAGTTGACGACGTTCCACCACGCATCAATATATTCTGGGCGACGGTTTTGGTAGCTGATGTAATACGCGTGCTCCCACACGTCTAATGCGAGGATTGGTTCACCGCGTACATCCACTACGTCCATCAGAGGGTTATCTTGATTGCTGGTGGACGTAATGTGAATCTCACCATCTTTTACGATCAGCCATGCAAAGCCAGACCCAAAGGTATTGATGGCAGCTTGGGCAAACGCCTCTTTAAATTGCGCAAAGCTACCAAATTTATCGTTAATTGCTTGAGCAAGCGCGCCTTGAGGCTCTCCGCCACCGTTTGGTGACATGCAATTCCAATAAATGATGTGGTTGTAATAGCCGCCACCATTATTACGTACTGCTGGACTGAGCTTAGAGATATTGTCAAAGATCTCGTCTAATGACTGAGTTTCGAGCTCGCTCCCTTCAACGGCATTTACAAACTTATCAAAGTACGTCTTGTGGTGTTTGCTGTAATGCACTTCCATGGTTTTCGCGTCGATGTACGGCTCTAGTGAATCGTACGGGTAAGGCAGAGCGGGAAATGTATGTGACATAGTAAATCCTCCTTAATTGGAAAATTTACTTTAATGCTAACGATAATTATTATCAACTTTGATCTTTGTAAGGGTATTCTAAGAAGCCTCACCAATTTCTAAAGTGAGGGTGGGGCTGTGAATCACTCACTCTAGAAATATGGTGCGAATTATTGTTAGTTCATCAAATTGAGACTAACAATTGATCGGTAAGGTGATACTCATGCGCAATCCGCCTAAAGGACTTCGGCTGGCTGCGATCGTGCCACTGTGCTGGCGAATGGCACTTTCGGTAATGGTTAGGCCGAGACCTGTGCCGCCAGAGTGGCGATCGCGTGCCGTGGAAACGCGATAGAACGGGCGAAAAATTGCGGCCAGTTCCTCTTCTGGTACACCTTCTCCATTATCGTCAACCGTGATACGAAGCGTATCGTCATCGGCCTTGATGTCGATTTGTACCTCATCTTTTCCGTAGTAAATGGCGTTACGAACGATATTTTCCACCGCACTCATCAGCAGTTTAGGGTTACCGGAAATATTGCGCTTAGGTAATTCTGAATAGTGTAGCTGTTTGCCCATTTGCTCTGCTTCAAACTGCGCATCTTTAATGATTTCTTCCCATAAACTTTCTAGTGGCTGTGTTTCGCGAGTCATATGACTGTTCGCCTGCATGCGAGAAAGCTCTAATAGTTCGCTGATCATCTGTTCCAAGCGCTGCGCTTCGGTATCGATACGAGTCAGTTCTGGGCTTTCGCCTTGTTTACGCGTCGCTAATGCGCTTGCCATGCGCAGACGAGTTAAAGGTGAGCGCAGCTCGTGAGAGATATCGGATAGCAAACGTTGTTGTCCTGAAATCATTTGATTAACCGCTTCGACCATCTGGTTGAAGCTGCTGCCTGCTTGACGAAATTCCGCCGTACCTTTTTCTAAATTTGGGTCTGTGACAAATTCACCTTTCGCTACACGTTGAGCAGCGGCTTCAAGACGACGTGCAGGCTGACTCAAAGCCCAAGCAAGCCATAACAGCAATGGTGTACTAACCAACATGACCGCAAGCAAGAGCTGGAATGGGTGATCAAACAGACGCAGGAGTAGAGGTGGTGGCTCATTCCATTTGAAGCCCACGTACATCAAGATATCGGAACCTGCCAAAGTAATAGGAATTGGGCCCGCAATCATGTATCGACCATACAGCTTCTGCTTTGGATTATTGTAATCTTCGATACTGGTGACAAAGTTTTGCATGGCACGCAATTGAAAATTGCTGCGTTTTTCTGTCGTAAGAACATTACCGCTGTAGTCAGAAAAAAAGACTCGTGGGCGAGGGTCGTGCTTGCCGTGACGGTTGCCCTCGATACGAAAAAGTATGCGGCCTAAATCTGTTTGCTGGCTGTATTTTTGTTGGATTGAGTCACGCGTTTCTACCATACGTTTGTAGTGTTCTTCTGGAATATCGCGAGCTTTGCGTGGGTCCAAATGTGGCAGTGATAGCACGGCTATCAATACTAATAACATGGTGAACCAAAAAATGGCAAAGATGCGTCCATACAGGCTATTGATGTTTGGCAGTTTGATGCGTGATAGGCGCATTAATCCTCCTCAAGCAGCATGTAGCCACGACCACGCAGGGTTTTAATTCGCGGCTTGCCATTGCTTTGATCTGGTAATTTTTTACGTAAGTTCGAGACATGCATATCGATAGCGCGATCAAAAGCAGCGAGTCGTTTACCAAGCACATCTAAGCTCAGTGTCTCTTTGGTCAGCACTTGTCCTGGGTTTTGTACGAAGTGGGTGAGTAGCGCAAACTCGGTTGCTGTGAGATCGAGTAACTGTTGCTCACAATACGCTTCTTGCTTACCGGGATAGAGGCGGATTTCTTGATACTCAATGCAATCGCTGTTTTTGGTATTTTTTTGTGTGCTGCTAGTGCGGCGTAAAATCGCGCGGATTCGCGCTAACAGCTCTCGGTCACTAAAAGGTTTTGGTAAATAATCATCCGCGCCCAGTTCCAAGCCGATCACGCGATCAATTTCTTCCCCTTTAGCGGTCAGCATCAAGACGGGAGTTTCCCAATTTTCACGTAAGCGTTTCAGCGTTTCCATGCCATTGAGTTTTGGCATCATGACATCCAACAAAATCAAATCAATCTTATCATTGAGCGCGGCTAAGCCGGCTTCACCGTCATTTGCTTCGCTGACGTCAAACCCTTCGAAACTGAGTACTTCTTTTAATAAGCTGGTTAGCTCGATATCGTCATCGATTAAAAGAATGTTTGCCATGGGGGCACCTATAGTAAGTTACCGATAGCCTAATATTACATTGGAATGATGCGCAACGAAGAGGAGAAAAATCACTCTTTACGATTCTTTACGCTCCCTATACGTCGCTTTACCTAGCGGGTCGTATTCTATACTCAAGCGCTGTGAGAACAGCTCAGAAGAACCACTCACCTGTGTAAGGAATCGTATTATGAAGTCTGCAAAAAAACTTGTGTTAGCTGCTGTTGTTCTACCTCTTACTCTTGGCGCCGCAAGCGCATTCGCTTACGGTGGTAAAAACCATCATAAAGGTCCTCGTGACGAATGCGGCATGGGTATGGACCGAGGTGTCATGCGTCAACTAGACCTGACTGATGCACAAAAAGATCAGCTAAAAGAAATGCGTGAAGCAAACAAAGCAGAAATGAAAGCAAAATTCGCTGATGGCAAAGAAGCACGTATGGCTGAGCGTCAAGCGCATCACGCAAAAGTACAATCGCTTTTGCTGGCGGATAACTTTGATGAAGCTCAAGCTAGCGAATTAGCAAAAGAGATGGTTGAGCGCCAAACGGAACGTCGCGTGCAAATGCTAGAAAGAAAGCACCAAATGCTTAGCGTATTAACACCTGAGCAGAAAGCGAAATTTGTTGAGCTACAAAATGAACGTATGCAAGAGTGTGGCGACAGAATGCACAAGCGCATGGAAAAGTCGCGCAATAATTAAGTCATGAATTGATGTTATATAAAGAGGCAGCCATTGGTTGCCTCTTTTTGATCTGGTTATTTCATGGTCATTCAATATACTCAACGTATGGTTTTAGTTAACTCTTTGATTATGAAACAGCAATACGCACGTTTAGTTACGACCGCCGCTTGGACTGCAACCATTGTGGCGACGCTTCTTCTGATAGTAAAAGTCATCACGTGGTGGGTAACCGGCTCAGTGAGCTTATTGGCGTCATTGATTGACTCCATGTTAGATATCGCGGCTTCGGTTGTGAATCTTGTGGTGGTTCGTTACGCCTTACAACCGGCAGACCGCGAACATACGTTTGGACATGGTAAAGCTGAGTCCTTAGCGGCCCTAGCCCAAGCAATGTTTATTTCGGGCTCGGCAGTATTTTTGATTCTTAACGGGATTGACCGATTTTTCCGCCCACATGCTTTACACGCACCGGAGTTAGGTGTGTATGTATCGCTGTTTGCGATTGTGGTCACACTTGGCTTGGTGATGTTCCAAAAACATGTGGTTCGCGTGACGGGGAGCCAAGCAATAGCGGCGGATTCTCTGCATTATCAGACTGACTTGTATATGAATGCTGCGATTATGGTTGCTCTGGGGCTCAGTTATTTTGGAGTGACTCAAGCGGATGCTGTGTTTGCGATTGGTATTGGTGTCTTCATTCTTTATAGCGCTTTCAAAATGGTCAGCGAAGCGATTCAAACCTTACTTGATAGAAAGTTGCCCGATGAAGAGCTTGAGCAAATTAACCAAGCTTGTTTGAGCGTAAAAGGGGTATTGGGCGTGCATCAGTTACGCACGCGAATGTCCGGACCGACGCGCTTTATACAGTTGCATTTAGAGCTAGACGATAACTTAAGATTAATTGAGGCGCATTACATTGCTGATAAAGTGGAAGATAATTTATTGGCTCTGTTTCCTGATGCGGATGTATTGATCCATCAAGATCCATTGTCTGTCGTTTTCGGACCAGAGAAAGAGCAGAAAGCGCAAGATTGGTAGGCTTGAAAAATCCATCAGTGCCCGACGACAAACAGGTACTTATTGACTATCTTTCCATCAATACTTATTAAGATTCGTGATCCTGATATGAATCAACAAAGTTTCATAGAGAAACTGTAATACTCTTACATAAGTAGAAAAGTTACATAAAAAAGTGCGTTTTCATTGGTAATCCTGTAGAGGAAATGTAACATAACGCACAGTTCTGGATTATGCAGGTTGCTTGGTAACAAGGGGCCTAAAAGAAAATTAAATAATTGATTGCCAAAGATCGAGGGTGAGCATGATTAAGAAGATCGGTGTTTTAACAAGTGGCGGTGACGCACCTGGTATGAACGCTGCGATACGCGGCGTAGTACGTACAGCACTATCCGAAGGATTGGAAGTATTCGGTGTGTACGACGGCTACCTAGGCCTATACGAAGGCCGCATCGAGAAGCTAGATCGTTCTAGCGTTTCAGATGTGATCAACAAAGGTGGTACGTTCCTAGGTTCTGCACGTTTCCCTGAATTTAAACAAGTGGAAGTTCGTGAAAAAGCGATTGAGAACCTGAAAAAACATGGTATCGATGCACTAGTGGTAATCGGTGGTGATGGTTCGTACATGGGTGCGAAGAAACTGACTGAAATGGGTTACCCATGTATCGGTCTTCCGGGCACAATCGACAACGATATCGCAGGTACGGATTACACTGTGGGCTACCTAAGTGCACTAAACACCGTTATCGATGCAATCGACCGTCTACGTGATACTTCTTCATCTCACCAACGCATTTCAATTGTAGAAATCATGGGCCGTCACTGTGGTGATTTGACTCTGATGTCTGCAATTGCGGGCGGTTGTGAATACATCATCACTCCGGAAACTGGTCTAGACAAAGACAAGCTGATCAGCAACATCCAAGATGGTATCGCTAAAGGTAAGAAACACGCGATCATCGCGCTTACTGAGCTAATGATGGATGCTAATGAACTAGCACGTGACATCGAAGCCGCGACAGGTCGTGAAACTCGTGCAACAGTACTTGGTCACATCCAACGTGGTGGTCGTCCAACTGCATTTGACCGCGTACTAGCATCTCGTATGGGTAACTACGCTGTTCACCTATTGATCGAAGGTCATGGTGGTCGTTGTGTAGGTATCGTGAAAGAGCAACTTGTTCACCACGATATCATCGACGCAATCGAAAACATGAAGCGTCCAGTACGCAACGATCTATACAAAGTTGCTGAAGAACTGTTCTAAGTAAGCTTGAAATAGATAAACAAAACCGCGGCTTTCCGCGGTTTTTTGTATTTGAGAATCAACAAAAAGAAACTAGTGATAGACGAGTGTTAAGACACGCTGCTCTGCTCTATGAGCGTTAATTTGCGCTCGCGCAGCGCAAACAAGTAGCCCAGTAGCCCACCCAACGTATTCCCAACCGCGATACCGATAAACAAGCCTTCAATGCTGTAGATTTGGCTCCCGACCCACGCCGAAGGCAAGGTAAAAATGAACAGCCGCATAAAGCTCCACTGGAATGCACGCAATGGCTTGTGCATCGCATTCAAACCACTGACTAACATCATTACGATGCCTTGGAAGCCATAACTAAATGGCACCACCAGTAAATAATGCCAAAGCAGGTTTTTCACCGCATCTTCCTGAGAAAACAGCGCAGCCAGAGGAATGCTCAGTGGCACCATCATCAAGAAGATAAACCCTTGGAATACCACTGCAAAACGCATGCTAATAAATAAACCGGAAAAGGCTCGTTGCGGTTGTTTGGCTCCTAAATTTTGTGCCATAAACGGTGTGAGGGCAGAGGTCAGCGACATCAATACTAAAATCAATATAGACTCAATACGCTGCGCTGCGCCGTAAGCAGCAACCGCCGCTGTACCGTGGTTGGATAACAGCATCATCAGAATGGCACCGGACAACGGATTCATCGCGTTTGATAGCGCTGCAGGGGTACCAATTTTTAGTGTCTGTTGCCAGTCTTGTTTCAGCAAAGCCCATTGGGGTTGAGCAAGCAATTTTTCCCGTTTAATTAGCACATAGAATGAGCCACACAAAGCACCTAACCAGCTAAAGGCACTTGCTATGGCTGCGCCTTGAATGCCAAGTTCCGGAAAAGGGCCATAACCGAAAATCAACAATGGATCGAGCATGCCATTAATCAAACCAGCCAACATCATGACTTTTGCTGGTGTTTTTGTGTCGCCAGTAGCTCGGATAGCACTGTTGCCCGCCATTGGGATCACTAGCAGAGGAATGGTGAGATACCAGACCTGCATATATTGCTCAATAAGAGGGATGAGATCATCAGACGCACCAAGAAAACGAAACAATGGCGCAATGGTGGTAAAGCCAATAGAAGACGCGATAGCCACAAGTAACACGGCTAACAACAAACCGTGGGTGGTGAACCGAGCAGCTTGTGGTGCATGACCTTGCCCAAGCAAGCGACCAATATTGGTCGATAGTCCCATCCCAATCCCCATCGTAATGCAGTTAACCGCAAAGGTTACAGGGAAGGTATAGCTGATAGCTGCTAGCGCTTGAGTGCCAAGCAACGAGATAAAAAACGTGTCCACCAAGTTAAACATCAAAATTGCGATCATGCCCATGGTCATGGGTACGGTCATTTTCCGCAGCGTTTCAGGAATGGGTGCGGTCAACAAACCATGCTTATCGGTCGCTTGGGGTTCCAGCTTGTTATTTTCCTGCATGTGTGACAACTATCTGGTGAGCAAACTGCAAGGATACAAGAAAGCGAGATGCCGAGCGAGTGAGCATTTCTAACGCAAACCGTTGCCTAGTTGTTCGTTATTTTAACTAAGTCACAAAAATTTTGTGCCACCCCCTTGGGATCGCTGCTTCGACCCCTTATATAGGGATCACGTGTCTGGGGCTACAGTCCCTAAGGACAATTATCAAATAAACATGGAAATTTTCAGGAGAGACGACCGATGAACATTCGTCCATTACATGACCGAGTTATCGTTGAACGTAAAGAAGTTGAATCTAAGTCTGCTGGTGGCATCGTTCTGACTGGTTCTGCTGCAGAAAAATCGACTCGCGGTGTTGTTCTAGCTGTGGGTAAAGGCCGCATCCTAGAAAACGGCACCGTACTGCCACTAGATGTTAAAGTCGGTGATACCGTTATCTTCGCTGAAGGTTACGGTACAAAAACTGAAAAAATCGACGGTAAAGAAGTGCTTGTCATGTCTGAAAACGACATCATGGCGATCGTTGAATAATAGCAATCATTGAGTAATTTTTTGCTCAGATTCAATTACGAAATTACACACAAAGAATTTTAGAAAGGAAATCAAAGATGGCTGCTAAAGACGTTAAATTTGGTAATGACGCACGAGTTAAAATGCTGGAAGGTGTAAACGTTCTGGCTGACGCAGTAAAAGTAACACTGGGTCCTAAAGGACGTAATGTCGTTCTAGACAAATCTTTTGGTGCACCGACTATCACTAAAGATGGTGTATCAGTAGCGCGTGAAATCGAGCTGGAAGATAAATTCCAGAACATGGGCGCACAAATGGTTAAAGAAGTTGCGTCTAAAGCAAACGACGCAGCGGGTGACGGTACAACAACAGCAACGGTACTAGCACAATCTATCGTGAACGAAGGTCTAAAAGCAGTCGCAGCGGGCATGAACCCAATGGATCTTAAGCGTGGTATCGACAAAGCTGTTGCCGCGGCAGTTGAGCAACTAAAAGAGCTTTCTGTTGAATGTAACGACACAAAAGCGATCGCGCAGGTTGGTACTATCTCTGCAAACTCAGACGCAAGCGTAGGTAATATCATTGCAGAAGCAATGGAGCGTGTGGGTCGTGATGGCGTTATCACGGTTGAAGAAGGTCAGGCGCTACAAGACGAGTTAGACGTAGTAGAAGGTATGCAGTTCGACCGCGGTTACCTGTCTCCTTACTTCATCAACAACCAAGAATCAGGCAGTGTTGATCTAGAAAACCCATTCATTCTTCTTGTTGATAAGAAGATCTCAAACATTCGTGAGCTTCTTCCAACGCTAGAAGCTGTCGCGAAAGCATCTCGTCCACTGCTTATCATTGCAGAAGATGTAGAAGGCGAAGCGCTAGCAACATTGGTTGTGAACAACATGCGTGGCATTGTAAAAGTTGCAGCTGTGAAAGCACCTGGTTTCGGTGACCGCCGTAAAGCAATGCTACAAGACATCGCTATCCTAACTGGCGGTACTGTGATTTCTGAAGAGATCGGTCTAGAGCTAGAAAAAGTTGCACTAGAAGATCTAGGTCAAGCGAAGCGTGTTTCTATCACGAAAGAAAACACGACTATCATCGATGGTATCGGTGAAGAAGAGATGATCTCTGGCCGTGTTGCTCAGATTCGTCAACAAATCGAAGACGCAACTTCAGACTACGACAAAGAGAAACTACAAGAGCGCGTTGCTAAACTAGCTGGCGGTGTTGCAGTAATCAAAGTCGGTGCAGCGACCGAAGTTGAAATGAAAGAGAAGAAAGACCGTGTAGAAGATGCGCTAGCCGCAACTCGCGCAGCGGTTGAAGAAGGTGTTGTTGCTGGTGGTGGTGTTGCACTTATCCGTGCGGCATCTAAGATTGCTCACCTAACGGGTGACAACGAAGAACAAAACGTTGGTATCCGCGTTGCACTACGTGCAATGGAAGCGCCAATCCGTCAAATCACGAAGAACGCTGGTGAGGAAGACTCAGTTGTTGCGAACAACGTGAAAGCGGGTGAAGGTAGCTACGGCTACAACGCGGCAACAGGCGAATACGGCGACATGCTAGAAATGGGTATCCTAGATCCAACTAAAGTTACTCGTTCTGCACTACAATTCGCAGCATCGGTTGCAGGTCTGATGATCACAACTGAAGCGATGGTTACTGACCTACCGCAAAAAGACGCGCCAGCGATGCCTGACATGGGCGGCATGGGTGGCATGGGCGGTATGGGCGGCATGATGTAAGCCAGCTTATCTCATCGCTCTAAGGAAGCCCTTATAGCGGAAAGATAACCGACCAAACCTTTAAAAGTCGAGGCAGATGCCTCGACTTTTTTATGCGTATCACCTGAGAAACATGACGTTCTGGTGTGGCTTATCATGAAATTTTTGAGCGTAAAAAGCGCCATTTCAGAAGCAAAAAATCGAAGAGAAATATTTTTTCTTTTGAGTCAGATGGTTAAATCTGACCTATTGCTAACACTTTTTGAACGGGGACAGAGCAAAATCTGAACATTACACTATGTTGTAAATTGTTGCTTCCCATCATGGAGATGAAAATGAAAAAGCTTATGACGTCATTGGCGGTTGCAGCCGCTATCGCATCACCTGTTGCTTTTGCCGACAGTACACCTGTGATGTTCTCTACTATCGACAACACAAACGCACCCTCTAATTCTTCAGTAGGTGGCGTTCGTTTAGCTGTGCTGCATGGGCAGGTAAATGAGGTTAAAGGTGTCGACTTTTCACTGCTTGGTATGTCAGAAACGGATCGTACGACAGGTGTGAACTTCGGTCTGTTTTTTGGCGCAGCAAAAGTAAATCAAGAAATGAAAGGCGCGTCTTTAGGCTTAGTTAACTGGAACCAAGGTCAGACGACGGGTGTTAACTTGGGTGCTGTTAACATTACGAACAACGTAAAAGGCTTGAACTGGAGCGCGGTGAACTATTCTGAAGGTTACACCATGGCGGATGTGGGCTTAGCGAGTATCTCTAAGAAGTCTAATTTCCAGTTTGGTTTCTTCAACATGACCGATCAAATCGATGGTGTGCAAATTGGTCTTTTGAACTGTGCGGATAACGGTTTCTTCAAGTGTTTCCCACTCATCAACTTTGCTAAGTAATCCCTGAGAAAGTCAGAATCTTTATATACAGAAAGCCCTCGATGTTCGTCGAGGGTTCTTTAATTACTGATGAGATGAAGCGAGTGTCTCGGAGCGTTAACTATTTAATTAATCGTGATGAAGTTTTGCGTTGTTGAATTCTTTGATGAACACCGCGGCGTAATGCTTTGATGTGGTTTTCTGCTTTATCCACACCTAACAACACGGTTAGTGTCAGGAGAGTAATAACCACCGACTGCGTTAAATAACCCAAACCTATCATCAAACCTAAACCTGCTAGTACCCATATTACAGCCGCGGATGTTACGCCATGGATTTTTCCATCAAGTGTCATCATAACGCCAGCGCCTAAGAAGCCGACGCCAGTAATGATCTGACCAAGCACTCGTGCTTGATCAAGTGTATTTGGCGATAACGACACTGCCATCGACATAAACAGGTAGGTGCCTGAAATAATTAATATTGCTGTGCGAATGCCAACCGGTTTACCACGAGTTTGGCGCTCTATACCGATCATGAGCCCATTAATGGCGCAGCATAGTAGGGCAGGCCAACTGAATGGGCCAAGATCGAAAATTTGTTCGAATGCTGTATGCATCTTGACCTCCAAAAGTGCGGAGTATGCATAGACTTACCGTGCAAAGCGAACAAAAATAATCAATCTAGACGACAAATTTAATTGAGCGTCAGAGCTTACTCTAAATGCAAATCCAACGGCGTTTTACTTGGCCTGCCACCAATTTCTCGTGTGAGTTTTGGTACCAGATAACCCGATACACGCGTGATGAGTCCGCGCATAATAGCTTTCGCTTCTGCGTCCGAAATAAAGTAGTGCGCTGCGCCTTGCACCTTATCAAGAACGTGGAGGTAATAAGGCAAGATACCCGCGTCAAATAAGGCCTCACTTAACGCCACTTGAGCTTCTACCGAATCATTCACGCCTTTCAGCAGAACGCCTTGGTTTAGAAGCGTAACGCCCGCTCTTTTGAGCTTGAACATCTGTTCAGCAAATTCGTCATTGATTTCGTTGGCATGGTTGATGTGAGTGACGAGGATGATTTGTAACCTTGATGCTTGCAGAAGTTGGCATAGTTCATCAGTGACTCGAGCAGGAATCACCACAGGTAAACGGCTATGAATACGCAGACGTTTGATGTGAGGAATGTGAGCAATGTGCTCTAAAAGCCAATGAATCTCATCGTCTTTTGCCATTAATGGATCACCACCTGAGAAGATGACTTCGTTCAACTCTGGTTGTTGTGCCATGTACTCTAAGCACTTGGTCCAGGCTTGTTTCCCGCTTTTGTTCTCTTGATAAGGGAAGTGACGACGAAAGCAGTAACGGCAATTTACCGCGCAGCCACCTTTGACAATCATCAGGGCGCGGTTGCGATACTTGTGTAGCAGGCCAGGGACTTCATTGTCCTGCTCTTCCAATGGATCATTGGAGTAACCCGGATGCACCTCAAATTCGTCGCTCAGTGGTAAAACCTGACGTAAAAGAGGGTCTTTAGGGTTGCCTTTCTCCATCCTATCGACAAAACTTTGCGGTACACGCTGTGCAAACAGCTTGCGCGCGGCAAACCCGTCTTGCCACGGTGAAGGATCAATTTCCAGTATTTCGAGCAATTTTGCAGGATCAGAGATCCCATTCGCCAACTGTTTGAGCCAGTTTTGCTCAACAGATTCGACTTTTCGGGTTATTATGTGCGGCATTGAATTTAGCTCTAAGAATGTAAGAGGAAAAAATGGCTACAGTTAGCACCAATGAATTTAAAGGCGGTCTTAAGTTAATGCTTGATAACGAGCCTTGTGTAATTCTGGAAAACGAATACGTTAAACCAGGTAAAGGCCAAGCGTTCAACCGTGTTAAAATTCGTAAACTTCTTTCTGGTAAAGTGCTAGAGAAAACATTCAAGTCTGGTGACACTTGTGAAGTGGCAGACGTAATGGATATCGACCTAGATTATCTATATTCAGACGGCGAATTCTACCACTTTATGAACAGTGAAACGTTTGAACAGATCGCAGCGGATGCAAAAGCGGTAGGTGAAAACGCTAAGTGGTTGGTAGAAAACAACACTTGTATGATCACTCTTTGGAACGGTAACCCAATTACTGTTACTCCACCAAACTTCGTTGAGCTAGAAGTTGTAGACACAGACCCAGGCCTGAAAGGTGATACTCAAGGTACTGGCGGTAAACCAGCGACGCTATCAACTGGCGCTGTTGTTCGTGTTCCTCTGTTCATCTCAATTGGTGAAGTGATTCGCGTAGATACTCGTACTGCTGAATACGTAGGTCGTGTGAAGTAAGCACTTTATATGATTGTTAGAAAGGTCGCTTCGGCGGCCTTTTTTATTGCCTGTGATTCTTCTCTTTTAATCCCTCTGCGTAAAACATCGATATCCTCCGCAAATTTTTGATGATTTTGTATTATTCGTAAAAATCTTATTTATTCCATGAATCTGTCGATTATTCCTTAATGTAACATTTTGATACATTAGTACTTGTTGCTGAGTTGCATAGCAATCTGATTTTTATCGATTTAACTCAGTAACAATCCAAAAAAGGAGAACAAAATGGAAAGCAGAGGTTTAGGAAGGGGTTTAAAGGTGGAAGAAAGACGTCAGTTACTACATAAAGGATTAAAAGCAGCCGTATTTGGCGTACCGCTGTTGGCAATAGGCTTAACGATTAATAGCTCGGTGCTGATGACCGATGCGGGTTACAGCTACGTGCATCAGAATAATATTACTGGTGAGTTGGATGTGTTTACTGAACCTGGCATTCATTTTCGTATGCCATTTCTGTCCAAAATCACCAAGTATGACCAAGTGATCACCGTGTCATTCGGTAACAGCAAGGGCGAAGATTTTTATCAACGTCTTGATGCGATTCAGGTTCGATTTGCCGACACCTATATTGGTCAGATCCCCGTAACATTCCGCTTTAAGCTCAGTAATGACCCTGAAGCGGTGAAGAAGATGCATAAAGAGTTCCGCAACAACAGTAACTTGATCGATGCGCTGCTTGTAAAGAACGCACGTAACGTAACGGTGATTACCGCAACCCAATACACGGGTGAAGAGTTTTTCCAAGGTGGTTTGAACCAGTTCAAATCGAAACTTGGCGATCAGTTACGAGAGGGGATTTATCTAACAGAGCGACGTCAGGTTGAAGTGGAAGAGTTGGATCTTGCGCCTGTTGGGGCGAATCAAGCTAATCCGAACCAATTACAGCGCACCAATCAACTGGTTTGGAAAACCGTACCTGTCGTAGACAAAACCGGGCAACCGATTCGTCAAGACAATCCGTTACAACAATACGGTATTCAAGTGACGCAGGTGACCATTGGTGACCCGCAGCCAGAAAAGCAATTAGATCAGCTATTGGCAGATAAAAAGCGTTTAGTGGCGGATCGTATTCGCGCGATTCAGGAACAAGAAACGTCGAAAGCACAGGCAGAGACCGAGCAGTTACGCAAAGAGATTCAACGAACACGTGAGGTGCAAGACGCTCAGCGTGGTAAAGAACTCGCAATTATTGCTCAGCAAAAAGAAGTGGAAGTTGCACGTCAGATTGCAGAGCGTGAAATCGTTGAAGTGGAAAAAACCAAACGACTTGCTGAAGTCGAGAAGGAGAAAGAGCTAGCTATCGCAGAGGCTAACTTAGCGATTCAAAAAGCGAACGCACTTTCTGCTGAGTTTGAAGCGAAAGCGATATTAGCGAAAGGTCGCGCAGAATCTGAAGTCCTAAAAGGTAAGTATGCGGCGTTAGGAGCAAACCGTGAAGTTTACTTGGCAGAATTGAATCGAGACGTAGCGAACTCGCTGTACAACAATTTGCAAAACTTCCAAGTTCAGATGCCACAAAATTACATTGGTGGAAGTGACGAAACGGGCTTGAAAACAAACCTAGATGTGATTACTGGCTTTGGTGCTCTGGGTCTTATGGACCAGACAAAGAAGGTCGCACAGCAATAAGATCATGGGTGGTCAAAAGCTTAAAAAGCAAAAAGATCATGGGTAACCCAAAGCAATAAAAAAGCTGGCATTTAGCCAGCTTTTTCTTTTTTGGTCAGTCTCTTAAATCATGAAGATAAAGATAACTGCTAGTGCAGTGATGAGGCCTGCAAATGCATAGCATGCAATTTTACCAATCACACCAGTGTGGAATTTAAGGTCGTGCATGCCGTGGTGTACACGGTGCATTGCATGCCACATTGGCAATGCTAGCGTGCCAATGATGAATAGCGCACCGATGATGCTGGTTGCGAAGGCAGAGACACGCTCGTAGCTCATCGCTTCTGCGTCAATCACGCCTAGTGGGACCAAGATACCTAGCACAAGAACGGTGATTGGCGTGATCATCGCGAACCAAGTACCACCTGCGCCAAACAGACCCCACCAGATTGGCTCATCAGAACGTTTTGGTGATGTGTTTACACTATAATTCGGTTTCATTGCTCAGCTCCTTACACCACGATGAGAACGATCAGTGAGATGAACGCAACCGCGGCCCACTGAGTCAATACGATGATCTTCTTGTCCACTGGTTTGCCTTTCAAACGAATTGGCATTACTTGTGGCATCATGCTGAAGAAAGTTTGAGCGTGGAATAGGCTACCGAGTAGTGCAACGATGTTGATTGCGACTACGATTGGGTTCGCCATGAACGCTAACCAACCTTGCCATGCTTCAGGACCTTTCACCAAGCAACCTAAACCGAAAGTTAGGAACAGAGTGAATAGAATTAACGGAAGCACCGTAGCTTCACGTAGCATGTAGAAGCGGTAGAAAGGATGGTTCTTCCACCAAGTGCGTTTTACTTCACGAACGTAAGGTTTACGATTGCTCATCCTTATGCCTCCACTTTCTTTGGTGAACCATCAGGTTTCAACATAGCAATCACGAAGTCCATAGAAGACTCCACTTTGCCTTGGTTTACTGCCGCTGCTGGGTCAACGTTCTTCGGACAAACTTCAGAACAGTAACCAACAAACGTACAACCCCAAGCACCGTTTTCACCGTTGATAAGCTTCATGCGCTCATCTTTACCGTTGTCACGACTGTCTAGGTTGTAGCGGTGGGCTAGCGTTAGTGCAGCAGGACCGATGAACTCTGGGTTAAGACCAAACTGAGGACATGCTGCATAGCACAGACCACAGTTGATACAGCCAGCAAACTGTTTGTATTTCGCCATCTGTTCTGGCGTTTGCAAGTTCGTACCGTCTTCTGGTTTACGATCGTTACCAATGATGTATGGTTTGATTGCTTCTAGGCGCTCGATGAATGGCGTCATATCAACAATCAAGTCTTTCTCGATTGGGAAGTTCGCTAGAGGCTCGATAGTCACACCGTCTGGGTAGTCACGTAGGAAGCTCTTACAAGCAAGTTTCGGTACGTTGTTCACCATGATGCCGCAAGAACCACAGATCGCCATACGGCAAGACCAACGGTAAGACAGATCTTTGTCTAGGTGGTCTTTGATGTAACCAAGTGCGTCAAGTACAGACATGGTTTCATCGAATGGGACTTCGAATGTTTGCTTGTATGGTTCTGCATCTTTCTCTGGGTCGTAACGCAGGATGTCTACTTTTTGAATGCGATTTGCTGACATTATGCTTGCTCCTCTGCGTTCTTCTCTTCAGCCGCTGCTTTTTCTGCTGCTTCACCGTATAGACGAGCTTTTGGCTGTGACTTAGTGATGGTCACATTGCTGTAATCGATACTTGGTGCTGACTCTGGCTTGTAGAAAGCAAGTGAGTGTTTTAGGAAATTCACGTCATCACGTTCTGTACAACCGTCGTCTAGACGTTGGTGCGCGCCGCGCGACTCTTTACGTAGAATCGCAGAGTGAACCATCGCTTCTGCGACTTCTAGGCCGTAACCCACTTCGATTGCGTATAGAAGGTCTGTGTTGAACACTTTACCTTTGTCTTTGATGCTGATGCGTTTGTAGCGTTCTTTCAACTCAGTGATTTTGTCGATAGTCGCTTGCATCAAATCTTCTTGGCGGTATATACCACAGCCCGCTTCCATGGTGTGGCCCATTTCTGTGCGTATTTCTGCCCAGTTTTCGTCGCCTTCTTGGTTCATCAGTTTCGCGATGCGCTCTTCAACGGCTTTGACTTGCGCGTCAATTGCCGCGTCGTTCCAACCTTTGAATTCTGCTGCGCGTTTCACTGCGTTTTCACCCGCTACGCGGCCAAATACCACGAACTCAGCCAGTGAGTTAGACCCTAAACGGTTTGCACCGTGAAGACCAACAGACGCACATTCACCCACCGCGAATAGGCCTTTAATGCGAGTTTCACATCCGCCGTCCGTTTCAATACCACCCATGGTGTAGTGAACGGTTGGACGAATTGGAATTGGCTCTTTTGCAGGGTCCACGTTTACGTAAGCTTTTGCTAGCTCACAGATGAACGGTAGACGCTCTTGTAGGTACTCTTCACCAAGATGGCGAAGGTCTAGGTGCACCACGTCACCCAGTGGGTGTTTGATGGTGTTGCCTTTCTGTTGTTCGTGCCAGAAAGCTTGAGAAACTTTGTCACGAGGACCCAGTTCCATGTATTTGTTCTTCGGTTGGCCAACTGGAGTTTCAGGACCCATGCCGTAATCTTGTAGGTAACGGTAGCCATTCTTGTTAACGATGATACCGCCTTCACCACGACAACCTTCCGTCATCAGGATACCTGTACCAGGAAGACCGGTTGGGTGGTATTGAACGAATTCCATATCACGTAGAGGAACGCCGTGACGGTAAGCCATTGCCATACCATCGCCCGTTACGATACCGCCGTTGGTGTTACAGTGGTAAACACGGCCCGCGCCACCTGTTGCTAGAACAACAGATTTTGCTTTGATAGTAACAAGCTCGCCTTCAGACATGTGAATAGCAATCAGACCTTGAACTTCGCCTTCATCAACAAGCAGATCCACCACAAAGTACTCATCAAAACGTTTGATGTTGCTGTACTTCATTGATGTCTGGAATAGCGTATGAAGCATGTGGAAGCCAGTTTTGTCTGCAGCGAACCAGGTACGTTCAACCTTCATACCACCAAAGCGGCGTACGTTGACTTCACCGTTCTCTTTACGACTCCATGGGCAACCCCATTGCTCCATTTGGATCATTTCGCGAGTCGCGTTCTCTACAAAGTATTCAACAACATCCTGTTCACATAGCCAGTCACCACCGCCAACAGTGTCGTTGAAGTGGTTGTCTAAGCTATCTTCATCCTTGATAACTGCTGCTGAGCCACCCTCTGCAGCGACCGTGTGGGAGCGCATTGGATAAACTTTAGAAATCAGAGCGACTTCTAAGTCTGGGTTTGCTTCAGCCGCTGCAATAGCAGTACGAAGACCAGCGCCGCCTGCGCCGATGACTGCGATATCTGTGGTGATAATTTGCACAGTTATCCTCCAGTGTGTGATTGCGGAAATCCGCTTGTTATTGTCATTACGAGGCGCTCCTTAAAAAGAACTCCCCAAAAGTAGTAGGGTTAGTGTAGATGAGCCACATGGCAGAAAAATTGATGTAATTGGGTTTTTGCTTCGGTAATGCACTTAAGGGCATAGAATTTATAGGTTATGTGACTGCTATCACGGCATCGAGGTTTTGGTCCTCAAGCATTAATATTAGGGATGTTAAACCCGTGTTGCGTGACATTAACCGCATGGATAATAGGATTTTAACTGAGTGTTTTTTGTTCTGCGGCACGAGTAATTCTTGCCTCAAATTGGCGAGCACATTAGTAAAAAGAAGAAGGGATATTCCTCTCTTCTTGAAGAGTAAAAAGCATGTAGAATGAGCCTTTCCTCGCTGAATTAAAGTTTGAGAGACTTGTTATGCAAACCAACTGGCAACCTACTGCTTCCATTGACCAACTTCGTCAACGTGCGACGTTAATCGCGTCGATTCGACAATTCTTCGCTGACCGACAGGTGATGGAAGTCGATACGCCAGCCATGAGTCACGCAACCGTGACTGACATCCATTTGCATACTTTCCAAACCGAGTTTGTTGGCCCAGGCTATGCCGATGGCAGTAAGCTGTTTTTTATGACCAGCCCAGAATTCCATATGAAGCGCCTTTTGGCTGCGGGCAGCGGTTGTATTTATCAAATCAACAAAGCATTTCGTAATGAAGAGAATGGTCGCTACCACAACCCTGAATTCACGATGTTGGAGTGGTATCGCGTTGGCTTTGACCATCATAAATTGATGGATGAAATGGATGACCTGTTGCAGCTGGTATTGAAGTGTGGCGCAGCGCAGCGCATGACGTATCAGCAAGCCTTCATTGATGTGTTGGGTGTGTGTCCACTGGAAGGCTCGATGACTGAGCTGAAAGCGGCGGCAAGCAAGCTGGGTTTGAGTGACATTGCTGAGCCAGAAGAAGATCGCGATACGCTGCTGCAACTACTATTTAGCGTGGGAGTAGAAAACAAAATTGGTCAGGACGTGCCGGCTTTTGTGTACGACTTCCCTGCATCACAGGCGGCGCTTGCGAAAATCAATCCTCAAGATCATCGCGTCGCGGATCGTTTTGAAGTGTACTTTAAGGGGATAGAGCTGGCGAACGGATTTCATGAACTGGATAACCCGAAAGAGCAATTAGCGCGCTTTGAACAAGATAACGCAAAGCGTATCGAAATGGGTTTAAAACCACAGCCGATCGATTATCATCTGATCTCTGCACTGGAAGCAGGGTTGCCAGATTGTGCAGGGGTCGCGTTGGGTATCGATCGTTTGATCATGCTGGCGCTAGGCTGTGACCACATTGATCAAGTGACGGCCTTTCCATTTCCAATTGCATAAGGACGTCCAATGAACCTGACGGCTGCACGTTTCGTTATCTTTAGCTACGCCATATTGATCGCTTTTTTATCTCTGAGTTCAGGTGAACTGCAAGACTGGGGCAATATCGCGTATCTCGACAAAATTCAGCACGCTATGGCGTACAGCGGCTTTGCGTTTTTAGGTTGTTTTTGTGTGTGGCGTTGGCGTCAACGTTGGGCGGTGGCGATTAGTATTTTGCTATTCAGCGCCGTTATTGAGTGGTTGCAAGGGTATGTAGGGCGACAAACTTCTTGGTTAGACCTTGTCGCCAACTCAACTGGCATCTTAACTGGTCTGTTATGTTACCGTATTTGGAGCCTCTATCGACCTAGGTTGGTGAAGTCGCTATACTCGATTCGTTAATGAAGAGGGAACACGATAACAATGAAAACGCGCGACAAAATCGTCTACGCGGCACTGGAGTTGTTCAACCAACATGGTGAGCGAAACATCACCACCAATCACATTGCCGATCACATCGAAATTAGCCCTGGTAATCTGTATTACCACTTCCGCAATAAGCAAGAAATCGTTCGTGAGATCTTTGCGCTTTATTCAGCAGAACTTTTAGAAAGATTTACCCCTATTCAAGGTTCGCAAGAGAGCCTGACTATGCTGAAGAGCTACCTAGACTCTATTTTTACCTTGATGTGGAAATACCGCTTTTTCTACGCAAACCTACCAGAAATCTTGTCACGAGATGAACAGCTACACGAGCAGTACATCGATGTGCAAGAGAAGCTGCAAGCGAACCTCATTGCTATTATGCAAGAGTTCGTAACGATGAAGCTGTTGAATGTCGATCAACAACAGTTGAAGTCATTGGTATGTACATTACACTTGATTGCGTGTAGTTGGTTGGCGTATCAATCCGCGATGGCTTCAAAAACCAACATTACCGAGCAAATGGTGAAGCAAGGGATGCTGCAGATGCTTAATGTCGTTAAGCCATTAGCAACTGAGCAGGGCTTAGAGCAGCTACTGTTATTAGAAGATGCGGTTAGCAATCTACACAGTTAAACGTCAAACTGCTTAATATTTCGAGAGTCGCTCTCATTTTCGAGTCGTGGCTCGAGTTGACTTGTCAAATATGCCGCGCACAATAGTCCCATACGCTAAAAACCCTTGCAGGGATAAGATTCTCGATAAAGGAACTATCGCCCCATGAAGTACGACATTTTTAATGGTGATGCTGATGGCATCATTGCTCTTCTGCAATTACGTTTGGCTGATCCTGTCGATGCCCAGTTAATAACCGGTGTAAAGCGCGACATCAAACTGGTGGAAAAAGTAGACGTGCAAGCGGGTGATGAGCTGACTGTGTTAGACATTTCGATGGAAAAGAACATGGCAGGTCTAGAGCAAGCTTTGGCTCAAGGCGCTCACGTCTTTTACGCCGACCATCACAAAGCGGGTGACATTCCTCAGCATGGTAATTTGTATGCGCACATCGATCTCGATGCCAACATGTGCACGGCGTTGATTGTCGATAAGTTGCTTGATGGGCGTTTTCATGACTGGGCGATTACGGCGGCTTATGGCGATAACATGATTGCTAAAGCCGATGAGTTAGCGAATAACGCGGGCTTGTCGCAGCAACAGAAAGAGCAGCTAAAAGAGCTGGGTACTTTAATTAACTACAACGGCTACGGCTCGAAAGTCGAAGATTTACACTTTCATCCTGCGGAGCTGTACCGAGCTTTGCTGAAGTACATGTCACCATTTGAAGCTATTGAAGATACGGCCTCGCCATACTACCAATTGCAATCGGCTTACCAACAAGACATGGAGGCGGCTCTCGCAGTGCCTGCCATGCATGAGAGCGGTAAGCTAAAGTTGTTTGAGTTACCAAACACGGCGGCATCACGCCGAATCAGTGGTGTTTATGGCAACTGGCTGGCAAACCAAAACCCTGACTCTGCGCATGCGGTACTTACTGAAAATGCAGATGGGACTTATACGGTTTCACTTCGTGCCCCGTTAAACAATAAACAAGGTGCCGTGGCCGTGTGTGGTCAGTTCCCGACAGGTGGGGGCCGAGAGGCGGCGGCAGGAATCAACGCGTTAAGCAAAGATGATGTGCATGCTTTTATTGATGCGGTAGGAACCTACTACGCATAGCATTTTCCAAAATATGAATGCAAAAAAGGAGCCGAGTGGCTCCTTTTTTATTATAAGTCGATGAGTCAGATAATCAGCGTTTTAACCAAGATTTCGGATTCTGCGCTTCACTATTACGACGAATTTCAAAGTACAGCGATGGCCTGTCTTGACCACCCGTATCACCCGCGAGAGCAATCACTTCGCCGGCGGTGACTCGATCGCCTTCTTTTTTAGTTAACGCTTGGTTGTAACCATAGAGGGTCATGTCACCTTTTCCGTGGTCGAGCAGTACCACTAAACCGTATCCGCGCAGATACTCAGCAAATACGACAGTACCAGGATAAACGGCTTTCACTTGTTGACCATAGTTGGCAGACAACACCATACCCTTCCAGTTTACCTGCCCAGTTTGTCGCGTACCAAAGTTGTGTAACACACTGCCTTTGAGTGGCCAAGGCAACTTACCGCGCTGTTTGCCGAGTCCGTCCATTGGCACCGCATTACGCTTCGCTGCTTTGGCGATCTCTGCTTTTAAACGGGTTTCGTTGCGTTGCAGCTCGGCTAAGTAGCGTTTGTCATTCTTGATACTGCTCTGAATTTTATTCAGGGTTTGCTTACGCTTGGATTGTGTACTCGCTAGCGCTGTACGTTTTTCGGATTGCTGCTTGAGCAGAGTCTCGATTTGCTCTTTTTCTAGCTCGAGCTGGTTTTTGTTGTGCGCTAATTCTTGGGTTATTTTGGTGATCGCATCAATCACTTCAGCACGTGCTTTAGCTAAATGCTGGAAGTATTGGCTCATGCGGTCTTCTTCCACACCTTGATTTAACAAGTGACCATTGGCCTTCGCTCGCTCGGTTACGTAATACGTTTGCAGCAGCTGTTTGAGTTCTTCTTCTTGCTCTTGACGCTGTGCTTCTTGCAAGGCAATTTTCTCTTCCAGGTTTTCTATGTTTTTGTCTGCTTGTGCGAGGTTAGACTTGGTTTGTCGTATTTCACGCTCAAGCTTAGAAATACCAAGCTCTTGATCTTTTAGTGATTTCTGTAACTCATTGAGCTGCTTTTCTTGGGAAGAGAGCGATTTGCGCTGACGGCTTATCTCACTGGATACGCCTTTGAGCTCTTGCTGACTCACAGCAGAGGAGGTAATGGGATAAGTGGCAGATAAAGCACAAGTTAATAAAATAGCCGAGCGTAGAACAGGGTGATTTTGTTTTCGCACTTGAGAGTTACCTACCACGTTGTTGTCAAAAAGGTTTGTTGACGATTAAATACCATCTCCATGGATAAAGCTTTGCGACTTGCCGTTAAAGCCTTGATCCATATCGAGAGAGGGTTTGTCTGTTTTTGGACGTCCGACGATTTTTGCAGGCACGCCAGCCACCGTTGTGTGAGGAGGCACGGCTTGCAATACCACAGAGCAAGATCCGATTTTCGCGCCTTCACCGACTTCGATATTGCCAAGAATCTTTGCACCAGCTCCGATCATCACACCCTCGCGAATTTTCGGGTGACGATCACCGCATTCTTTACCAGTACCACCAAGGGTGACATCTTGCAGTATAGACACGTCGTTTTCGACCACGGCAGTTTCACCAATCACGATGCCTGTTGCATGGTCGAGCATGATACCACTACCAATGCGCGCTGCAGGGTGGATATCGACCTGACATGCTACCGAAATCTGATTTTGTAGGTAAGTCGCAAGAGCGTGACGACCTTGCTTCCACAGCCAGTTTGCTACTCGGTAGCCTTGCAGTGCGTGATAGCCTTTTAGGTACAGCAATGGCATTGAGTACATTGAAACAGCAGGGTCGCGATTGACCGTGGCACAAATATCACAAGCCGCGCCGTCAGTGATGGTTGGATCAGCCGCAAAGGCTTCTTCAACCACTTCACGCACAGCCATCGCTGGCATGGAAGCGGTGTTCAATTTGTTAGCCAGAATATAACTCAGAGCGGCACACAAACTTTCATGCTTGATAATGGTGGCATGATAGAAGCTCGCCAGCATAGGCTCTTGTTCTGACATTTCACGGGCTTCTGAGACAATTTTGTTCCAGACTTTTTGTTTTTCGCAGTGTTTCATTCTCAATATCCAGAGTGGTTCTTCCGTGACCCGACAACTTCAATTTTTCTCAGATGAGCTGCAAAGGGCGGTAGATTGCTACTTTCCTTCGGCTTTTTTGTCACGAGCAAGTAAATCTTGCGCTGCTAAGCGCGCATCTTTTCCTTGATACAATACTTGATAAATTTGATCAACTATCGGCATCTCAACACCCATACGTTGAGAAAGTAGCCATACTTCTTTTGTATTGCGGTAACCCTCAACCACTTGGCCAATTTCTTCTTGAGCCGTATCAACGTCTTTACCTTGGCCTAATGCCAAGCCAAAGCGTCGGTTACGTGATTGGTTATCGGTACATGTCAGGACAAGATCGCCTAAACCCGCCATGCCCATAAAGGTTTCTGGCTGTGCACCTAGCGCAGCACCAAGGCGACTCATTTCAGCCAAGCCACGAGTAATTAATGCAGTACGGGCGTTGGCGCCAAAACCGATACCATCAGACATACCCGCACCAATCGCAATAACGTTTTTCACAGCGCCGCCCAATTGCATACCAATAAAGTCACTATTGGCATATACGCGGAAGGTTTTGCTACAGTGGATTTTTTCTTGTAGATCCGCAACAAATTCAGAATCTGGAGACGCAACTGAAATTGCAGTCGGCATACCCATTGCGAGCTCTTTCGCAAACGTTGGGCCAGACAATACTGCTAGTGAGTAGTTTTCACCGATAATGTCATAAGCGACGTCTTTCAGCAGGCGTCCCGTTTCAGGTTCAAGCCCTTTGGTTGCCCAACAGATGCGAGAGTCTTCGCGCAAGAATGGTTTACAGCTGTTTAGCACGATGCCAAAGACATGGCTTGGAACCACAACCAACAAATCTCGGCTTGCTTGAACGGCTTTTTCTAAATCCGATTCAATGATCAAGCTTTCAGGGAAATCAACACCTGGTAAGAAGGCATGGTTAGCTCGGTCTGCTTCTAGGCGAGCCATGTGCTCTGGCTCGTGTCCCCAAAGGACAACGTTCGCGCCGTTACGAGCGAGTGAGATCGCCAAAGAGGTGCCGTATGAGCCTGCGCCAATCACAGTCATTGCGATGTCTTTACCGTAAGCATTGTTTGTATTTGCTTGTGTCATGCTACCGCCTAATTGTCTTGCTACTAGTAGAATCTAGTTCCTAATCGTCAAATTTTACGCCTTCTGGCGATTAGGAACTAGGAACTTTTGTCAGAAATAAAAAATGCACATTGCATCGAATGGTAGACGCTCTGTGCATTTTATTTGAGTCGGTGACGTCAGCACTGTGGCTATTCGTCACTTATAAAACGTGAATTACGCTTCAGCTTCGCCTTGTTGAGCTTGCTGTTGTAGGTAGTTCATGAATAGCGCGTCAAAGTTTACTGGCGCTAGGTTCAGTTGAGGGAACGTACCTTTAACGACTAGGCTTGAGATAGTTTCACGAGCGTATGGGAATAGGATGTTCGGGCAGAATGCGCCTAGGCAATGTGCAAGTTGACCAGCTTCCATTTGTTCAGCAGTGAAGATACCACCTTGTTGAACTTCACATAGGAACGCAGTCTCTTCTTCGTTCTTCACAGTAACGGTTAGGCGTAGAACAACTTCGTAAACGCCTTCACCAAGCTCACGGCTTTGAGTGTCTAGGTCTAGTTTAACGTCTGGGTTCCACTCTTTCTGGAAAATTACTGGAGAGTTCGGCGCTTCAAAAGAAACGTCTTTTAGGAAGATGCGTTGAATTGCGAAGTTTTGTTGTGCGTCTTGAGGTGCTGCTTCAGCCATTTTTTAATCCTTAAATCAATATTTGTTGAGCCTAGAAACGTCTAAGCTCAGAAAACTGGTATGTCCTGAGACTAACTGAGCCAATCTACCTTGACTAGATGAAGCGTGTATTACGTGCAAAGCGTCACAACTTAGTGCTCCAACTGCTTTCAATTTGCTCAGTTTTTTGTCCGCGAGGCTTGGTAAAAGCGCGTTTAAACGCGAACTTTCGTTCTTGCCACGTTCCTACTTCTTACCGCGAACTAACGGCAGGTTCGCTTCGTTCCACGCAATCAAACCATTTTTTAGTAGGCTCACGTTTTCGAAGCCAGCTTTTACTAGTAGGTTTGCGCTTTCTTGAGCGGTCTGTCCTGTCTTACATACAACAATGATTGGGTCTGATTTGTGGTTTTCAAGGCTACCCAAGTTACCCGCTTTGATGTCTGACGGTAAAATGTGAAGTGAGTCGGTGATATGACCTTTTTTGAACTCGTCTTTGGTACGGATATCCACTACAACGCCGTTTTCACGGTTCATAAGATGAGTCAGTTGGTTTACGTTGATTTCTTTGTATGCGGCTGTCGCTGATTTCACGATGTTCATGATAAAGGCGACAAGAAGACCTACCCAAACCAAAGATAGAATCATGTTCTGTTGGAAAAATTCAATGTACTCTTGCATGTCTTGAGCTCTTACGCTGTTGGCGGAAAAATAAAGCAGGAGTATAGCGAGGTTACGGCTCTTAGGCGAGAGGGTTAAAATTTTCTAACGAATAATTGAGATCTCTATAATCCCGTTATGCCCTTACTATCCGTACATTTCGCTCTGGTAGCTTGATTGCTTTGGCCTATTGGACTTATCGGTTTAAGTGACTTCTGTTTTACTGAGAAAAGAGAACAATAGGTATTAACCCATCTTGTTTGATGTTGCTTTAAATTAGCGCTGTTTCAAGTGCAAAAATAAGAATGAGAAGCGTAAGAAAACCGAACTTAGACTGGGGTGTACAAAGCGTATTAGAAATGACTATGCTTGTGGAACACGATTGTCGGCACTGACTCGTTGTTCGCTTAACTTGTAAGATAGCAACAATAAATCGCAAACATTATTTGATCTTAACCTACAGTTTTGGTTAAAAAGTGTAGTAAAATTACGCTAGTTTTGTTTCAAGGTTAGATAGGGCAGCGAGGCCCTACGCCAAAAGTTACTTAAATTTGATGAGGTCATCACTATGTCAGCTAAGAAGCCACTGGCTCTAGTTATCCTTGACGGTTACGGTTACCGTGAAGACACAGCAAGTAACGCAATTGCGAATGCGAAAACACCAGTAATGGATGCTCTGATTGCGAATAACCCACACACATTAATCTCTGCTTCAGGCATGGATGTTGGCCTTCCTGATGGTCAAATGGGTAACTCTGAAGTTGGTCACACTAACATTGGTGCAGGCCGCGTTGTATACCAAGACCTGACTCGTATCACTAAATCAATTGCGGATGGTGAGTTCGAAGAAACGCCTGCGCTAGTTGAAGCTATCGACTCTGCAGTGAAAGCTGAAAAAGCAGTACACATCATGGGCCTGATGTCTCCAGGCGGTGTTCACTCTCACGAAGACCACATTTACGCTGCAGTTGAAATGGCAGCGGCGCGTGGCGCAGAGAAAATCTACCTACACTGCTTCCTAGACGGCCGTGACACACCACCACGTAGTGCTGAAAACTCACTACAACGTTTCCAAGACCTATTTGCGAAACTAGGTAAAGGCCGCGTTGCTTCTCTAGTAGGTCGTTACTACGCAATGGACCGTGACAACAACTGGGATCGCGTCCAAGTTGCTTACGATCTTCTAACTCAAGCTAAAGCTGAGTTCACAGCAGAAACGGCAGTTGCAGGTCTAGAAGCGGCTTACGCTCGTGAAGAAAACGACGAATTCGTTAAAGCAACAACTATCAAAGCGGAAGGTCAAGAAGACGCAATCATGCAAGATGGTGATGCGGTTATCTTCATGAACTACCGTGCTGACCGTGCACGTCAAATCACTCGTGCATTCGTTCCTGCGTTTGACGGCTTTGAGCGTGCAGTATTCCCAGCAATCAACTTTGTGATGCTGACTCAATACGCGGCTGATATCCCTCTAGCTATCGCATTCCCACCTGCGTCTCTAGAAAACACTTACGGTGAGTGGCTATCTAAACAAGGTCAAACTCAGCTACGTATCTCTGAAACAGAGAAATACGCACACGTGACTTTCTTCTTCAACGGTGGTGTTGAGAACGAATTCGAAGGCGAAGAGCGTCAGTTGGTTGCTTCTCCAAAAGTTGCAACGTACGACATGCAGCCTGAAATGAGCTCTCCAGAACTAACAGAGAAGATGGTTGCGGCTATCAAATCAGGTAAGTTCGATACCATCATTTGTAACTACCCGAACGCAGATATGGTTGGTCACACTGGCGTTTATGAAGCGGCTGAGAAAGCAATCGAAGCTCTAGATGAAAGCGTGGGTAAAGTGGTTGAAGCAATCAAAGAAGTTGGCGGTCAACTATTGATCACTGCGGACCACGGTAACGCAGAAATGATGATCGACCCTGAAACTGGCGGCATCCACACTGCTCACACTAACCTACCAGTGCCTCTAATCTATGTAGGTGACAAAGCGGTTGAATTCAAAGAAGGCGGTAAACTGTCTGACCTTGCACCAACCATGCTTTCTCTAGCTGGTCTAGAAATCCCAGCAGAAATGACGGGTGAAGTATTAGTTAAATAAATAATTAACTAACGGCTCCGAATGACAAAAGCCCGAGTTTAAACTCGGGCTTTTTTGTATCTGGCAATAAGGGCTGGTCTGTAAGGTTACTGAACCAAAATGCCCGCACCAATCACAGCTAGGGCTGCGCCCAACCATGCAAATCGGTTTGGTCGGCGTTTAGTGTAAATCCAGAGCAGTGGTAGCAACATAATTGGCGTGGTTGAAGATAGAAGTGCAACCATACCTACATTTCCTTCTTGCAGTGCGTATAAGATTAGCGTCATGCCGACGGCCATCGCCAAGAAACCATTAAGGGCAGTAATACCAAATATGCGCCAAGTAATGTGTTGCGTCGAGCGAGCGACTTTGACTCCTAGAATTAACAACATGCTGTGGGCGAAAAAGGCACTGATCATTCGAATAGCAGAAGCCGCAACTGGGTCAATACTGGTTTGCATTACTGGCTTGGCGATGATGCCGCCCAATGCTTGGCACATTGCTGCGGTTAAGCCAAGTCCAATACCCACCCAGATGTTACCTTTAATGTCTTCCAAGACGTTATTCACTTGACCTCTTCGGCCAAAGAATATCGCCATCACCACGCCGCTAAATACCAATGATGCGCCCAGTAGTTCTATTGTGGTCATGACTTCGCTAAATAAGAAGTAGCCCAAGATGGCAGAGAACACGGCGTGGCAAGAGAAGAGTAACCCGGCTTGTCTTGGCCCCATACGATTCAAACACGCGAATAGAGCGGTATCGCCAATAAAAATACCAATCAGTCCTGAGGCCATCATTGGCGTTACATGTTCCCAAGAAACCGTTAACCAGCCGCCAGTTATCCAGGCCATTGTTGATAAGATCACGGCTGTGCAGCCCATACGCCAGCGGCTGTAAGAAAATGCGCCTAGGTGTTGTGCAGGAATGACCGAAATTAGGCTAGAAACTGCCCACAGAAAAGCGGCGCATAAAGCAAGCCATTCGTAACCCATGATGTGTCGACGTCCTTGTAGAGTAGAGGAGTCTTAATATGCACGAAATTTATGGGATGTAAAAGCCGCTCTGTAAGGGCAGTAGCTGGAGAGCAGCTCCATGACAACACGCTTTTTCATGGAGCTCTTCGATTAAAACAGTACCAAAACTGCGCCATACACGATAAGTAGACCAATCAAACCAAGAATCAGCCCCACTTTCGCCATGTCTTTGCTCTCGATGAGGCCTGTTGAATAAGCCAAAGAGTTTGGTGGTGTGGAAACCGGTAAGATCATGCCAAGTGATGCGGAGAAGGCGACGACAACCAGTAAACCTTGTAGGCCACCAACCGCAATAAGGCTTGGCATGGATGTACCAATAGCGGCAGCAATAGGCATCAATAAGTTTGCCGTTGCGGTATTAGACATAAAGTTCGCCATTAACCAACACACTACTGATAGGGCTAAAACAACGGCAAATGGTGATAGCAGGCTGTAATCAATGGCGTGCGCTAATGCTTCGGCTAAGCCCGTTTTGTCTAAGGCAATACCAATTGCTATACCACCGGCAACCAGCCATAAAACATCCCAGTTAATCAGCTTGAGCTCTTCTTTTCCCATAATGCCCGTTAACGTGAACACTGCTAGTGGGATAATCGCGACAACATATGTATTCATGCCATGCACTTTCGTTGTCATCCAAAGCAAAATGGTTAGTGCAAAAGTGATGTAGACGACGATCGCACGCCAGCTCTTTTTGAATGTACCATCTAGCTTTAGTTTCATTTCTGGTTCGCTAGACGGAAACAGCTTTTGCAACAAGAACCAAGCTACAGTGAGTTGTACCAACACAAAGGGTAGACCCATTGTCATCCACGATAGGAAGTCTATCGCGTTTTCTCCAGTGAGATATTGAAGCGCTATCGCATTAGGTGGCGTGCCTATCGGAGTCGCAATGCCGCCTGTATTCGCTGCAATTGGAATACACAACACCAGTGCTTTAATGCCTAAATCCCCTTTAGGTGCTGAAGCGACGATGGGGCCAAGCAGGGCTAGCATCATCACGGTCGTGGCAGTATTGGACATAAACATTGAAAAAACGGCGGTAATTAACATCAAGCCCAGCATGATGAACTTAGGTTGGGTGCCGAATGGTTTTAATAGAACTCGGGCGAGGTTGTTGTCGAGCTCGTATTTGGAAGCCGCAATCGCGAGAGCAAAACCACCCATAAAAAGAATAATGATCGGTGAAGAGAAGGCCGAGAAAATATCGGTGTAAGCAATTAACTCTCCTAAATCATGCCCCGCTGGTGTATTGCGAAATAGATGCAAACCTTTATCCGATATCATGATCAGTTCAAGAGCGATAATAAGAATGGACGTAGCAAAAACGGGAACCGGCTCGAGAACCCAAAGTAGGGCAGCAAGAAGAAAAATAGCTAACAGGCGATGCTGAATTAAAGTGAGATCGTCAATAGGAATAGCATCGATCGGCATCATCAAAACACCGAGCGGAATTAAAAAGCACACCAGCAATTTCGCCAACGTGTTTACACTCATCTTTGGCATTGGCTGCCCCTCTAAATATTCATTCTAAGCGCAGGATAATTGATTGTGGAATGAGGGTCTTAGAGGCAGGTATGAGTTTGAGAAATAGAGGCTAAATTTCGAACGGAGTTTTGCTTTTTATCAATAAAAAGAGCCCTGAATAAAGGGCTCTTAACGGTGTTTTACTTAATTTTTTAAGGCGTAAGGTGTGCCCATAACGGTTGGCTTA
Source organism: Vibrio sp. 2130-1 (assembly GCF_033339515.1). Lineage (NCBI taxonomy): Bacteria > Pseudomonadati > Pseudomonadota > Gammaproteobacteria > Vibrionales > Vibrionaceae > Vibrio > Vibrio sp. 2130-1. The sequence continues at coordinate 2,902 of NZ_JAWOUT010000020.1, read as the reverse complement.
CCGTTTTCCATGCTTGCGTCAAACTCAATCGCGTCTTTGGCAAACAGGTTAATAACAGTAGAACCCAGTTTGAAGCGGCCCATCTCTTCGCCTTTTTTCAAGATCACGGCCTTGTCACCCTCTGCTGGGTAATCCCATTTGTAGACAGTGTTTCCACGAGGCGGAGTGATCGTGCCAGCCCATACTTGCTCAATGCTACCAACAATTGTCGCACCAACAAGCACCTGTGCCATTGGACCAAACTCAGTATCGAAGATACACACCACACGCTCGTTACGTGCAAATAGGTTTGGTACGTTTTCTGCTGTCAGAGGGTTTACTGAGAACAGGTCACCTGGTACGTAAATCATTTGGCGCAGAGTGCCGTCACATGGCATGTGTACACGGTGGTAATCGCGCGGAGATAGGTACAATGTCGCAAAAGAACCATCTTTAAATTCGTCAGCTAAATTCGCGTCACCGCCCAGCAATTCTTGTGCTGAGAAGTGATGACCTTTTGCTTGGATAAGTTGACCATCTTCAATAGGGCCAAACTGGCTAACACAAGCGTCGGCTGGATGAGTGATGACGTTTTCGCCTTCAGAAATTGGGCGTGCGCCTTCTTTTAGCTCACGAACGAAAAACTCGTTGAACGTTTTAAAATGCTTAGGATCTGAGTGCTTTGCCTCATCCATATTCACATTGTATTGTTTGATAAACCAACGAATAACTGCTGTTGTTAGACCGCCAGCTTTTGCTGAAGCCAGTTTACCCATTAGGCGAGTGAGGCCGTGTTGTGGGATCCAGTACTGCAGTCCAACTTTAAACTTGTCCATCTTTAATTCCGATACTTCTGTTAGATTCGCGCTTTAGGGCGCGTGATGTTACTGAAATTTAATTTGCTTGTCAGTATTAGGTGAAGACTTTTTACACAGTTACAGCCTTAACTCAATTACAGATCGGCTTTTTTATTACGTGAATACTGACGATTTGCTTTGTTTTCAACCATGCTTTCCAAAATGCGATGATAGTTTTCAAAGCGAGTTTCGTTAATTTCCCCGTTCTCGACAGCTTCGCGTAGAAGGCAGCCTGGGTCATCATTGTGTTTACAATCTCGGAACTTGCAACCGCCTAAATATGGTCGAAATTCAACGAATGCTTTTGTTACTTCTTCTGCTTCCAAATGCCAAAGACCAAATTCACGTACTCCAGGTGAGTCGATCAAATCGCCACCCGTTGGAATGTGGTATAAACGTGCAGCCGTCGTGGTGTGTTGGCCCAAGCCAGAGTTCTCAGAGACTTCGCCTTCTTCCACTTCGCTCTCTAGTTCCGGCATTAACGCGTTGACTAAGCTGGATTTCCCTACGCCTGATTGACCAACAAAGATATTAATTCGGTCACGCAGCAGGGTTTCTAGTTCAGCAATGCCTTCTCCAGACTTCTTGCTGACCAGAAGCACTTTATAGCCAATGCGTTCATATTCTTTGAGCCATTCTTCATACATTGCACGATCATCGGCTTCTAGAAGGTCGACTTTATTTAAGACCAACAATGGCGCAATATTCAGTGTTTCTGATGCAACGAGATAGCGGTCAATAATATTTAGCGATAGCTCTGGTAATACCGAAGAGACAATGACCATTTGATCAATATTGGCTGCAACGGGTTTTAGGCCATCGTAATAATCTGGACGAGTGAGCACTGAAGAGCGAGGTTCTACCGCTTCAACAACACCAGAGATGCCCGCCATAGACTCCAATCCTTCGCGCCATAAAACACGATCGCCAGATACTAGAGACTCAATACCACGGCGGAGGTTACAGCGTTGAATTTCGCCTGTTTCAAGGTCTTCAATGTCCGCGTGCTGACCAAAACGAGTGATCACGAGACCTTGCTTGCTGGCGCCTAGCATGTTTTCATCCCACTGGATGGAATCTTCTTGCTTCTTCAAACGCTTTTGTTGGTTGCTACGTACGCGTCGCACCTGACCTTTGGTTAACTTTTTCTTCTTTGCCACAATTCTGTACTTTATGTGAATTTACTCAAATGGTTGAGCCGTACTCTTGGCTCCGTGTATGAGTATCGTGTTTCTCGTATTTTGAGGTATAGTACCTCTTTTATCGATAAACAAATAGGCGGCGTAACCATGTCCTTTAGCGATCAAAACCTAATTTGGGTTGATTTAGAGATGACAGGGCTTGATCCTGAAACGCACAAAATCATCGAAATTGCTTCTATTGTCACGGATAGCGAACTAAATATTTTGGCTGAAGGTCCAGTGTTAGCGATTCATCAGCCGGAAGAAGAACTGGCGAAAATGGACGACTGGTGTACTAATACGCATACGGCAAGCGGTTTGGTGGAGCGCGTTCGAAACAGTCAAATCTCAGAACAAGACGCAGTCGCACAAACCATTGAATTTTTAGAAAAATGGGTGCCAAAAGGGGCGTCGCCAATATGTGGTAACAGCATTGGGCAGGATCGTCGCTTTTTATACAAGCATATGCCTGAGTTGGAAGAGTTCTTCCATTACCGATATGTTGACGTTAGTACTCTTAAAGAACTAGCACGTCGCTGGCAACCTGAGGTGCTAAATGGGTTCACAAAACAGGGAACACATTTGGCCTTGGACGACATTCGTGAGTCCATCGCAGAACTTAAGTACTATCGAGGTACTATTTTCAAGATTTAACTGTTAAGGTTGCGATCCAAATTGTTGTAATTTATATCGCTTTTGATTGCTTTTTCGTCGTTCAGTAAAAAAATAAAGTTTTTTTGAAGGAAGGACTTGCATCACAAAAAAATGCTCTTATAATTCGCAGCCCTAAACAGCGGAAACGTTGTTGATGCGACACTAGCTCAGTTGGTAGAGCGCAACCTTGCCAAGGTTGAGGTCACGAGTTCGAACCTCGTGTGTCGCTCC
>NZ_JAWOUT010000019.1:0-71844 GCF_033339515.1 Vibrio sp. 2130-1 | reverse complement strand
GGTTGAAAGCACCGGTCTTGAAAACCGGCATACGTTAATAGCGTATCTAGGGTTCAAATCCCTATCTCTCCGCCACTATTAAGAAGCCTCGCTAGAAATAGCGAGGCTTTTTTCATTTCCGCACATCTTTATTACTCTATCTGTGCTTGTCAAAAATCAATTCCATATGCGATCTACTTTTCGACAAAGTAATATTGGTATCGGTATTGGTTGTGACGTTTTGATTTTTGCTAAGAAGTGCAGTTGCCTCTAAAGCTGTTCATCCTCATCACTGCATGCTGTCCCGATAAGGTTGTTGGAGATGCTTTGTTAAGTTGTTGAACCATCTATTGCCTTATCGTTCTCTTAAAGCACTACCATTGCTTCTCTAGCCCCTTTTACCGGATAGACCGAACAAATAAGCATACTAAAATAGCCACAGTTTCACTGATGTATCTTTTTGTTTTGCTCAGTCTAGCGACGCGTGTGCTCTATTGCCTAAATCTAGCTACGTCTTAAAACCATACATCAACAGGCTAAAGTTACGTATTCCTGCATCTTTTAAAATTGTTTTGGATTCTGCTGGAATGACAGGATCAGAGTAGTCAAAAGAGAAGAGTGAAAGTGAAACGATAGTGAGTTACTAGGAAGTCGGGCACTACTTGGGAGCCAATGAATTGGATAAACATATTGATGACTAAGGACTAAAGGGTTAATAGCAGGCAATAAAAAAGCCGACAGGTAAGCTGTCGGCTTGGTTAGGTCATCTTAAGTTAGTCATTCTGTACGAGCGTGAGAGCTTTACGAGAGACTTCGTGAGCAGCTTTGGTTAGGTTTTGCTTCTCTAGTGTGTCTGCTAGGAATGCATAGTCAGAGACGTCAGAGCGAAGCTTTAAGGCGATCTCAAAGTGATCTTGGGCTTCTTGCCACTTCTCTTGACGGAAATAGAAGTGCGCTAATGCGCTATGGGCAGCGGCGTTATCCGGTTCTTTCTTCACTACGCCCTCTAAGAAGACCACGACAGGGTGGGTATCTGGCAGATTTAGATCTGGCAGTAGTTGATAAAGCTCTGGGGCAGGTTGTTTTTTTAATGCTTCTTTTAGCACGGTAAAGGCTTCTGCATCAGCTTTTCGTGTGATGAGTTCTCGAGCAAAACAGGCAACGAGGTGTGTGTCTTGTTTCACTTTACGTGAGAGACTATTCCAATGAGAGATAAGCCCTTCGCTACCTTGTCGTTGCGCTACTTCATGGAGTAAGCCGCACTGCGCCTTTTGAATCAGCTCTGCATGTTCTTCTTCCGTGATGAGTTTTGCTTTGGTTAGTTGTGGCAAGAGGTCAATAAGAGGTTGCCACAACTTTAGCTGCATGTACGTTGTTTTCAGCAAGTTCAATACAATAGAGTTACTCGCATACTGACTTTTTAACGATTGCAAGGTATCGAAAGCGGACTCGAACTCGTTGTCGCGGATAAATTGTTTCGCTCGAGTCAGTTCTACTGCGAGATGGGCGTTCTCTTGTTGGCTCGCTAGCTCTAGATAGTGATCTCGTTTTGCTTTATCACCTTGGCCTTGTGCGGCTTCAGACGCAACCAAGTAGCAAAGCAGCGGCATATCGTGATGATTTGCCCAGCGAGTTACTTTCTTCTCAGCACCTTTCCAGTCACCTTCTAGAAGTTTAATAATGCCTTCATTGGTGTATCGGCGGGAATGGCGCATTTTGCGAACACTGAAGTAGTTCCATGTTGTAGAACTAGCATAAACTAACTTCTTAATCAGGTACTCAAGCAGAAAAAGACCTGCGAGTGCAGCGATAACGAAAACCACTAATGTCGTTACGCTCATCTCGATCGTTTTCTCGGCAATGGAGATGAGTACATAGCCTTGCTGACCAGAAAACTGGGTGCCAACAAATAGTCCTGCGCCTAGTACAACAAATAGGAAAATAAGACGAAACATTACTTATCCTCCATGCCTGTCATCGTTGTGACTTCACGACGTAGGCGTTCACGGATGACATCTGATAGTTGAGACTGACTTTGCAGTTTTGTTGGGTATTCCACTTGAATATTTTGCTGACTTAGCAGGTTAACCGTTTTGTTGAACTCTTTAACGGAATTATCGTCTTGGTTGAAGAAAGCTAATGCCCATTTGTCGGCTGTTTTTAGAGATGTGGTGTAAATTTCACCTTGTTCTTGGTACACCGCTTTTATTGCCGTTTCCAATTTGGCTTTGATGTTTTCTTTCAGGTAAAAGTGTTGCTCAGGAGAAAGCAGTGGAATGACGTTACCATCGCGCGTGCGGAAGGTAATGAAGTTTTCTGAAAAGTCCTTCAAAGAGGTCATTAAGTTATCTTGCCAGTTTGCGATATCTTCAGACACTTCAGTGTTTTCTACGGCTTCAGCTTCAGGTAGCAGTGCATTGGCGAGAGGGAGCTTGTCTACTTGCTGTTGTAGGGCAGTTAAGCGTAGTACCAATCCATCACGGTCAATTAGCGGGATAGTGCGAAGTTTGGTGATATCGTTCGCCATTGCTTTACGTAGTTTGACGAGGCTAGGGTCATTCAGTGCTGCAATGCGTTGGTCTGCACTTTCCATCAGTTGAGTCGCGCTTTCTACATCGTGCTCTAAGAACAATTTACGACCAGCTAATTTGACAAGGTAATCGGCTTCCGCTAATAGCCAGTCGTTTGGTCGACGACCTTTCACATCGGCAACGGCGAGCTGTAAGCTTTCAATGCTCTTCTGTTGCTGTCCAAGTACCACTTCCGCTTTGTGTGTCACGGTTGTTGCTTTCTCGATGGTTTCTTCTTGTACCCGGCTGAGTTCTTGCTTCATGGAAGCTTGAGTGCTTTCTAGCTGACTTTTTAGTTGGGCGATCTGCGCTTGGTAATCGGCTTGCTGTTGATGCAGCTTGTACGCGAGGCCACCGCCAAAAATAATCGATAAGATGATAGCGACCGTGCCTAGTTTGACACCGCGTTTGCCTTGTTTTTCTTCAAACTCGACTTTTGGTTCTGCTGTTTTTGGGGGCTCGGCCGCTTGTGGTTGCTCTTTTTTAAGGTTCGCATCCTGCTGCGATGTGGTTTTTTCGACTAGCGGTGCCGATGAGGTTTCTTCGGAAAGGTTTTTATCGTTATTTTTTTGGTCGTTATTTTTACTTGTCATGCCTATATCCTGTGTAGCTAGGGCTGGAGAGCCGCCAGTAATTCTTGGTTGGATGCGCTTCCCGTGCATCTCACGCGAGTGAACCCCCTTTGAATTGCGATGTCAGCGATACGCTGACTGGGGATATACAACTCTTGTTGATTAAGCCAAGTCAATTGCTCCGACGTCAATTGGCTGCACAAATAATCCAGTTGTTCACCACTGGTGACAACAATCTGGTTAATTTGTAGGTTTTTCCATAGTGAGACACAGCTTACTGGATCGAATGGGATGAATTCTCTCTTGTAAGTCTCACTATAGTGAACTTTTGCGCCACGTCTCACCAATGCATCTTTGATCAGTTCTCTTCCGCCGTTACCACGAAGGATAAGAACTTGTTGTTGTGCCACATTGTTGAGCTCTGGCAGTCGCAATAAGTGTTCACTATCACTGACTTGGGGATAGTGTACTTTCTGTTGGGTACATTTGCTTAAATAGTGTGCTGTTTTTTGACCAACGGCAAGGTAAATAGCTTGTTTCGGCCATGACATCCCGTTGCTGGCTAAGATTTGCTGTGCACATTGCACTGCATGTCGACTAACAGCGATAACAATTTGAGCTTGATGTAGATGTTTAGAGAGGTGCGTGTCCGTGAGATCGGCGACAATGTCGATCAGAGGATGGTGATATGCGGAAATGCCGTGCCTTTCGAGCAGAGAGCAAAGCGCGTTGCCTTGCTCTCCCGGCCGAGTGACCAACACTGCCATGGTTATTCGTTATCTGCGTACAGCTTAGTTAGGATTTCACGAGCGCCGTTATCTAGCAGCTCATTGGCTAGCTGCACTCCTAATGCTTCGCCATCTTTACGATGGCCACGAATTTCACCACGAACAATTTCGCTGCCATCTGGTTCGCCAACTAATGCGCGTAACCAAATGTTGTCGCCGTCTAGTAGGGCATAGCTGCCGATCGGTACCTGACAGCCGCCTTCTAGGGTCAGATTCATTGCGCGCTCACACAAAACGCGGTCTACGGTGTCTTGGTGGTTAAGTGGCTCAAGCAGCTTAAGCAGTCTTTCATCGTCAAGGCGGCACTCAATACCGACAGCACCTTGGCCTACCGCTGGTAGTGATTGCTCTGGTTCGATAAAGCTACGAATGCGCTCTTCAAGCTTCAATCGTTTGAGGCCAGCCGCAGCAAGAATGATTGCATCATACTCACCCGCATCTAACTTACCAAGGCGAGTGCCCACATTACCGCGAAGCTCTTTGATGATGATGTCCGGACGATATTCTTTCAGTTGACATTGACGGCGCAAACTGCAGGTACCAACCACGGCACCTTGAGGGAGCTCATCAATGTGGCTATAGGTATTAGAGACGAAGGCATCACGAGGATCTTCACGCTCACAAATGGTCACGAGGCCAAGGCCTTCTGGGAAATCGACGGGTACGTCTTTCATTGAGTGAACGGCGAGGTCTGCGCGTCCTTCTAGCATCGCGACTTCAAGCTCTTTTACGAACAAGCCTTTGCCGCCAACTTTTGCTAGTGGTGTATCTAAAATCACGTCACCTTTGGTCACCATGGTTACTAACTCGACTTCCAAGCCAGGGTGAGCGGCTTGAAGGGCGTCTTTAACAAAGTAAGCTTGCCATAAAGCAAGAGGGCTTTTTCGAGTTGCAATGCGAATCGGTGTGGATTGTGTCATGATCTTCTCAATGCTGTTTGGATTTGGGTTTATCCTACCATTCTCATCAAGAAATGCTTACTGTTAGTTCGTTATCTCTGAAGGCTATGAATGGAATTACATGACGTTATGAAAATAGTGTGACTGGATTCTCAATTAGACTAAGGACTATTATTAGTAATAGGTAATAAGAGCGACACTACCGCGCGATTAATTTTGTGACTAAAGTATGGTTTTGTATCCAGAGTGATACGCGGGCGTGAAGCTTTACCCGCACCAATAAAAGTGTTAAATTGATCACGTTTTTAAGCCATTTTGGTTTAAAACGTCAGCAGATTTTCGTGATTGTTCAACCAAGGAATTCCCCTTGCAGGCTTACACCCAAAAAATCATCCAGCGACTAGATAATTTGAATCAGCAGCGAGTTGATCGCGCGCTGGCGCTTATGGATTCGCAAAGCCAGCAAGTCTTCCATTTGATTCCTGCCTTGTTGAACTACAACCATCCTGTAATTCCTGGCTATTATGATGCCGATGTCCCTTTTGGTGTGCATGGGCTTGAACTAAATAGCATGCAGCAACAATTCATAGATGATATTCAACTTGCCATTGGTCAGCCGCTCAAGACGGTAGAAAAGCCCGCTATATTGGGTTTGTACACCATGGGCAGTACCTCCTCGATTGGTCAAAGTACTTCCAGTGATTTGGATATTTGGGTGTGTATCTCACCAGAGATGGATTGTGACGAACGCGAGTTATTGACCAATAAATGCTTACTCATCACGGATTGGGCACAAAGCAAAGGCGTGGAAGCGAACTTTTTCTTAATGGATAAAGAGCGCTTTAGAAGCAATCATTCTGAGGAGATGACAGGTGATAACTGTGGTTCATCTCAGCACTTACTTTTGCTAGATGAATTCTATCGTAGTGCGGTGCGTATTGCCGGACAGCGTTTGTTATGGCAAATCGTGCCGCCAGAAATGGAAGAGTGTTACGACGAGTACGTTTCTCAACTGTGCAGTGATGGTTACATCGACTGTAGTGAATGGATCGACTTTGGTAAATTGAACTGCATTCCTGCTGAAGAATACTTCGGCTCGAACTTGTGGCAGTTATACAAAAGCATCGACTCTCCCTACAAATCGGTATTAAAAGCCATCTTGCTAGAAGCTTACTCGTGGGAATACCCGCATACTCAATTGTTAAGCATCGACACTAAACGTCGTTTCTTTGCCCATGAGCCTGATCTCTATGGCATGGATGCGTACTACTTAATGTTGGAAAAAGTAACCCGTTACTTAGAGCGAATTCAAGACGATACACGTTTGGATTTAGTGCGTCGCTGTTTCTATCTCAAAACCCATGAAAAATTATCTCGTGAGCCGAATGTTGGCTCAGTAGCTTGGCGCCGTGAAGCGCTGAGCGATATGATTGCAAAATGGAATTGGGATGCAAGTGTCGTTGCAGAGCTCGATGACCGCCGTAATTGGAAGGTTGAACAAGTGAAGGTGGTACATCATGCATTGCTGGATGCGTTGATGCAAAGCTACCGTAACTTGATTCAATTTGCGCGTCGTAACGACATCACTTCTGCTATCAGTCCGCAAGACATCAGTATTTTGGCCCGTAAACTTTACGCGGCTTTTGAAGTATTGCCGGGCAAAGTAACGTTACTAAACCCACAGATTTCACCTGATCTGCACGAGCCTGACTTGAGCTTTATCGAAGTGAAAAAAGGGGGAGTGAACAAGTCTGGTTGGTACCTCTATAAACAACCACTTATTGCGCACCGCATTTTGGGGCAACCATATCTAGAGCATCATGAATACTTGAGTAAGTTGGTTGCTTGGGCATTCTTCAATGGCTTGATCACTGAATCGACTCGTTTACATGCCGTGGTACGTGAAGCGCAGCTAGATATTGATAAGTTTTACCAAATGGTGAGTGACTTACGAAATACTTTTGCGTTGCGTAAGCGTCGTCCATCTATGCAGGCGCTAGCGAGTCCTTGTGAAATAAGCCAGCTTGCGATGTTCATCAACTTTGAAAATGATCCGACGTCTGAACTTTCTGGTCGTTCGTTGAAAGTTGATGTTAAGAACACCGATATTTTTAGCTTCGGTCCAGAACATAAAAATTTAGTCGGCAGTGTTGACCTTGTTTACCGTAACTCTTGGCATGAAGTGCGTACGCTGCATTTCAAAGGGGAAACGGCGATGCTGGATGCACTGAAAACCATTTTGGGCAAAATGCACCAAGATGCGTTGCCACCAGAATCAGTGGATGTGTTCTGCTATGCGACGAACATGCGTGGTGTGATGCGTAATATGGTTTACCAGCTTTTAGCTGAATGTATCGACTTACGCTTGAAACCAGTAGAGCAAGAGAAACGCCGCCGCTTTAAAGCGATGCGTCTTGGTAACCAGACTTATGGGTTGTTCTTTGAACGTCGTGGTGTGTCGGTGCAGAAGCTAGAAAATTCCATCGATTTCTACCGCAGCATTTCTACTAACAAACTCAAAGGCTCGCCGCTGTTAATGCTCGATCGTGAGCAAGAATATCAAATGCCTGAAGCGGTGGATGGGTTTGCCAGTGAAGGCCTAGTGCAGTTCTTCTTTGAAGATAACGAAGATGGCTTCAATATTTATGTGTTGGATGAGTCAAATCAAGTGGAAGTGTATCACCAATTTAGTGGCTCCAAAGATGAAATGATTTCGTCTGTAAACAGTTTCTACACGTCGGTAAAAGACGATAGTCGCGTCGCGTCGAAGTTTATTAACTTTAACCTGCCTCAGTACTATCAAATTATTCACCCTGAAGAGGGGAATGCGTATATCATTCCTTACCGTAATGACGGTTGTTCACCGAGTCGCCCGACCAAAACTGTGAACGCGTAATTAAACCCGTATCAATAAACAAAAAGAGCACTTCGGTGCTCTTTTTGTTTTGGTGACGATTGACCAGAATTATGCCCAATCAATGGCTTCGCCCGCGTGCTTTTCACATTCTTGCTTCACCATTTCAAATAGCTCCATACCCGTTTTTGAGCAGGTCCATTTACCTTCAATAAGTTTGAAGTGGAAACCACCAGATTTGGACGCTAGCCAGATCTCATGCATTGGCTCTTGGCGATTAATGATGATTTGGCTGCGGTCTTCAAATTCCAATGTCATTACGTTGCCAGTGACTTCGTAATCAATGTCTGCGCCTGAATCATCGATGGATTCTTCGATGATTTGCATCTGCGCATCCACCAGTTGATGAAATTCAGTATCGTTCATCCGTCTATCCTATTGCTTTTCCTGAGTGTGGTGCGATTATAGGGGGCATTGATTCAATAATCACGATATGCGAAATGAAAAAATTAGTTACTGTGTTGTTTGTGATGGTTGCCGCGACCTTAGCGGGGTGTGGTCAGTCTGGCTCACTATACATTCCAGATGACACTCAACAGAATGAGCAATCACAATAAATAACCGCACCTTAGGGTGAAATTAGGGTTCAGCAGTCGAATAAAATAAGGGAAGCGAATTTTGGATTACTTCAACTATCAGGATGATGGCCAGCTTTGGGCCGAAGACGTCCCACTTCAAGCTCTTGCAGAGCAATATGGCACTCCTCTTTATGTATATTCTCGAGCCACGCTAGAGCGCCATTGGAAGGCGTTTGATAGTGCTGTGGGTCAGCATCCTCACCTGGTTTGCTACGCGGTGAAAGCTAACTCAAACTTAGGCGTATTGAACACGCTAGCGCGTTTGGGATCGGGTTTTGACATCGTGTCGGGTGGTGAACTTGAGCGTGTGATTGCCGCAGGCGGTGATCCGAAAAAAGTCGTTTTCTCTGGTGTTGGTAAAACACCGGCAGAGATGAAGCGCGCTCTTGAGCTAGGTATCAAATGTTTCAACGTTGAATCTGAGCCAGAGCTAGAACGTTTGAACAAGGTTGCGGGTGAGCTTGGTGTGATTGCGCCAATTTCTCTGCGTATCAATCCAGATGTCGATGCGAAAACACACCCTTACATTTCGACTGGTCTTCGCGACAATAAATTCGGCATTGCGTTTGATCGTGCGCCAGATGTTTATAAATTCGCGCAAAGCCTGCCGAACTTGAATGTGCAAGGTATCGACTGCCACATTGGTTCTCAGCTGACCAATATAGACCCATTTATCGACGCGACAGACCGTTTGTTAGCCCTGATTGATGATTTAAAAGCGCAAGGCATTAACATTCGTCACCTTGACGTCGGCGGTGGTTTGGGTGTGGTCTATCGTGATGAATTACCACCTCAGCCTTCTGATTACGCCAAAGCGTTACTAGGCCGTCTTGAAAATCACCAAGACTTGGAGCTGATCTTTGAGCCAGGCCGTGCAATTGCTGCGAACGCAGGTATATTGCTAACGCGTGTTGAGTTTTTAAAACATACTGAGCATAAAAACTTTGCGATTATCGACGCTGCAATGAACGACTTGATGCGTCCTGCGCTATACCAAGCATGGCAAGATATTGTGCCAGTTTCACCGCGAAAGGGTGAAGCTCAGACTTACGACTTGGTTGGTCCTATTTGTGAAACCGGCGACTTCTTGGGTAAAGATCGCGCACTCGTTTTGCAAGAAGGTGATCTACTCGCGGTTCGTTCAGCAGGTGCCTATGGTTTTGTGATGTCTTCGAACTACAATACTCGTACCCGAGCAGCAGAAGTGATGGTGGACGGTAAACAAAGCCACTTAGTTCGCCAGCGTGAGGAGCTGACCAGTTTGTGGCAGCTGGAACAGATTCTACCGGAGTAACACACAACAAATGCATTTCCACTTTTCCAAAATGCACGGTTTGGGCAACGACTTCATGGTCGTCGACTGTATTACCCAGAACGTGTTTTTCTCGCAAGACCTGATCCGCCGCTTGGCGGATCGTCATACTGGCGTTGGTTTTGACCAATTGCTTGTGGTAGAGGCCCCTTACGACCCTGAAACCGACTTCCATTATCGGATTTTTAATGCCGATGGTAGTGAAGTTGAACAGTGTGGTAACGGTGCACGCTGTTTTGCCCGCTTTGTTCGCTTGAAGGGGCTGACCAATAAATACAGCATCAGCGTGAGCACCAAGAAAGGAAAGATGATTCTCAACATCGAAGATGATGGGGAAGTGACGGTCAACATGGGCGTGCCAGAGTTTGAACCGAACAAAATTCCTTTCAAAGCGAAGCAAAAAGAGAAAACTTACATCATGCGAGCAGGCGACAATACCTTGTTTTGTGGTGCTGTGAGCATGGGTAACCCGCACGTAGTGACCGTGGTCGACGATGTGGATACGGCAGAAGTGGAAACTCTCGGTCCGCTGCTTGAGTCGCATGAGCGTTTCCCAGAGCGCGTCAACGCTGGCTTTATGCAGGTGATGAGTCGTGACCATATTCGTCTTCGAGTTTACGAGCGAGGCGCAGGAGAGACACAAGCTTGTGGTAGTGGTGCATGCGCGGCAGTCGCGGTTGGGATTCTGCAGGGCTTGTTGGATGAAAACGTTAAGGTTTCTCTACCTGGTGGTGAATTGCGAATTGCATGGCAAGGTCCTGGCAAGCCGTTGTTTATGACCGGACCTACAACGCATGTATTTGATGGTCAATTGTCTTGCTAGTTGAAGAAAAAGGAAACGGTTTGTCTCAAGTAGAAGCAGATGCCTTAACGGCTGAAGTAGTGGCCGAGTACCTCAAAGATCATCCAGACTTTTTTGTGCAACGTCCGGAGCTTGTGGATCGTTTATCTTTCCCACACTCAGACTTAGGCGCGGTATCTTTGGTGCACATCCAAATGAATCGTCAACGTCAGCGCATTGAAGAGTTAGAGGAAGAGATCACTACACTAATGTCGCTTGCGGCGAACAATGATCGCACCTTTTACGAATTTATGGATTTGCAGGGGCAGATTCTAAAGTGTGGTGACTTTAAACAAGTCATTCATTCTATCGAAGATAAAGCCAAAGCATTGGGCTTACGTGCGTTTGTTCGGTTGTTTAGTCAATGCGACGCATCGATTCAATTGAGTAAGGAAAGTTATCAACGCTTTGCGACCACTCACTTAAATGGCAAAGATGCGTACTTAGGACGTCTTCGCAAAGTAGATCGTGAAGCTTTGTTTGGCAACATGGAAGTGCCGGAAATGGGTTCCTATGTGGTACTGCCGCTCGTGAAACAGCAAACACTGGGCGTGCTTGCTTTTTCTAGTGAAGATGGCGGCCATTTTCAGCCAGATATGGATACCTTGTTTTTGCGTCACCTATCATTAGTAGTGGCACATCTCGCTCAAACACTGGTATGGCAAAGTTACGATGACGACAACTCCCAACACTCCTCTGCCAAATAGTCTGCAAAAGCCTCTTGAGCGCTTCTATGAATTCTTACGAAGCGAAAAGGGGCTTAGCCTACATACTCAGCGCAATTACAAACAGCAGCTAGAAACTATGGCGCAGCACCTAGCTGAAATGGGGCTCAAAGATTGGTCTCAAGTGGATGCTGGTTGGGTGCGCCAATTAGCAGGTAAGGGCATGCGAGAAGGCATGAAAGCCAGCAGTTTGGCAACGCGCCTCTCATCGCTGCGTAGCTTTTTCGATTTCCTTATTCTGCGTGGCGAGATGTCGGCTAACCCAGCCAAAGGGGTTTCAGCACCTCGCAAAAAACGCCCGTTGCCCAAAAACCTCGATGTTGACGAAGTGAGCCAATTACTTGAAGTCAACGAGGACGACCCGCTGGCTGTGCGCGATCGCGCCATGATGGAGCTGATGTATGGCGCCGGCTTACGTTTGGCTGAACTGGTGGGTGTGGATGTACGTGACGTACAACTGCGTAGTGGTGAGCTTCGTGTTATTGGTAAAGGCGATAAAGAACGTAAAGTGCCGTTCTCTGGGATGGCAACCGAGTGGGTCGGGAAGTGGTTACGCGTTCGTGGTGATTTAGCCGCTCCAGGTGAGCCCGCCTTGTTTGTATCTAAGCTTGGAACGCGTATTTCGCATCGTAGCGTGCAAAAGCGCATGGCTGAATGGGGGCAGAAACAGTCTGTCGCAAGCCATATTAGTCCGCATAAATTGCGTCACTCATTTGCGACACATATGCTCGAATCAAGCAATAACTTACGTGCGGTGCAGGAGCTTTTAGGGCACGAGAACATTTCGACGACCCAAATCTACACGCACTTGGATTTCCAACATTTGGCGCAAGCCTACGACCAAGCCCACCCACGCGCACGTAAAAAGAACGGGGAGTGAGCCGAAGTATGAAATTTTATCGCCGTATCGAGCCTATTAAGGCAATGACCTTTGACCTAGATGATACCCTCTATGATAACTATCCTGTGATAGTTCGCATGGAGCGTGAGTTGCTATCTTGGCTCAAGCACCATCATCCAGCGGTTGCCCATATGAATAAAGCGGATTGGTTTGCTCTCAAGCAGCGTGTTGTGCAGCAACAACCCGAGCTGAAGAGCGATGTCACTTTATGGCGTTTAGTGCAACTTCAGCAAGCCTTCTCCCAAGTAGGCTACGACGAAGACGCAGCACATGCCGCCGCGAAAGCCGCAGTAGACGTTGCGTTGGACTGGCGTAACCGTTTTGAAGTGCCGCAGCAAAGCCTCGATGTACTGGAGGAACTCGCGCAGCACATCCCGTTGGTAGCAATCACCAACGGTAATGTGGATTTAGACCGCATCGGTCTTACGCCTTATTTCCAACAGGTACTTAAAGCAGGACCAGATGGATTGGCGAAACCCGCAACCGATATGTTTACTAAAGCGAAGCGATTCTTGGATATTCCTGCGGAGAATATTCTGCATGTCGGTGATCACCTAACCACGGATGTGCATGGTGCAAAGTTGGCTGGTTTTGCAGCCTGTTGGTTTAATGATATGAATAAAAATGTCATTAACCATTCAAAAACACGTACTTTACCTGATATTGAAATCAATAGTTTGCAGCCGTTACTCACACTTTTTTAATTGCTTTCGCATTAATCCATTCTAATCTCATTTTGTGTCTAGAAAAGCAGCGCAAAGCCACGTAAATTATTCTCTATTAAATAAAAATAGTAACGCCACACGTCGTGGTGAAGATAGTGTTACGGCAGTGGTAGGTCCATGCGAGCTTTTTCAAAACTGGTTCACGATGTCAGTCAACTGAATGACTTTTTAGTCACTTTTCCGACTTCCTCAGATAAACAATATTTAGTACAAATATTGTCGACGCAATCGCGCGAAATTACGACCACACTTGCAGACGCCGTTTTGTCGTCGCTGCCGAATGCTCATGTTATGGGGCATAGTACGCGTAATGTCATTCTGGAGGGGGAGATATTTACCTCTGGCTGCCTGATCAGTGTGACTGAGTTCGAACAAACCACGCTGACTTCTGCCGTCCAAACCTACTCTTACTCCCCCGATATTGATGGCGGGGAGCTCAAGCGCTCTCTTCTAATGCAGCATAATTCACAGGTGATCCTCAGCTTTGCTGTGCAAATTGAACGACGTGACTATCCCTTGTTTCAAACCTTCGCCAGTGAAGAAGTAGTGATTTCTGGAGGGTTGGCGCAGAGTATTGACGATGGCTGCTGGGTGCTATATCAAAACCGAGTTTACGATAACGCTGTGGTTGCCGTAGCTTTGCACAGTGATACTTTGAAGCTATGGACTGATGCGTATTCGGAATGGAACCCGATTGGCATGCCACACAAAGTCACTCATGCAAAAGGAACGCGCTTGTATTGTTTAGGAGAGAAGAAAGCGCTGGACGTATACAAGCGTTACTTGGCGGATGGCCATGACGTGACGCTGAGTCAACTGCTCAGCTTTCCATTGTATCGAGAAAGCTTAGGGCGAAAGGAAGTTTGTACGGTAACGGAGCTACACGCTGATGGTAGTATGAGCTTCGACAGGCCCTGGTGTCTTGGTGACGAAGTGCAATTTTGCTATAACCATCCCTCGTTAACGCTCGAGCAAGTGCGGCATGGTGTGGTTGAGTTAGCCATGCACCAACCTGAAGTCGTGATGATTTTTAACTGCGCGTCACGGTTAGACTTTATTGACAGCAGCGACGAAGTCCAAGCCTTCAAAGATATTGCGACGACGTTTGGTAGTTACTGTATGGGGGAACTGCATGGTGGTATTGGTCAGCCCGAAATTCTTCATCACAGCCTGACGTATTTAGCGATGCGAGAGGGAGACGAAGTGCAAACATTGAACTTGCCTAAGTCGCCCGTTAGCTCCTCTATTTCACCGCTGTTTAGCTTGATTCGAAATGCGATCGGCGATCTCAACCATATGAACGCGCATATGGGATATCAACTCGATCGCCAAACGCGCAAGTTACAAGAAAGCTATCGACGCGACAGTCGCACGGGGTTACAAAACCGGGTCGCATTGCAAGAGCGGCTGAGTAACATCGATTTGGATGAGCATTTGTTGACTCTAAAGCTACTTAACTTTAGTCATATCAACGAAAAATACGGCTACCGAGTGGGAGATCAATTACTCAAAGATCTCTCAATGCACTTTACGAATCGACTACGAAAGCGTTTTGGCATGCCAACGGCTTTGCAGCTTTATAGTATTGGGGTTGGTGAGTGGGCATTCATATTTAAAGCTGACCAAAGCAGCGAAACCATCAAACAGCACTTTACGCGTTTTGCTGACGCGGTAGAACAAACTAATTTTGAGCCAATTGGCCTACGTGAAATAGATTATCTTTCTATCTCGCTATGCGGCGGCTTAGTTAGTCGTCGAGACTTTCCATCCGCTTCAGTAGATGAGCTCTTACTCAAAGGCATCGAAGCGAGGCGCTCCGGTGTACGCAGTAATACCCATATCTGTAATGCGAAAGATATTGAAGTCAGTGAGGATGTGCGTAAAGAGCAACTTGGATGGCTAAGTTGCGTCAGTAGAGCCATTCTCAAACAGAATATCATCACTTATAGCCAACCTATTGTGCATGCGGGTAGCCACAAATTGGCAAGCCAAGAATGTTTGGTTCGTATTCTGGAAGCCGATGGAACGGTGATTGCGCCAGGGCGTTTTCTGCCAATTATCTCTGATACGCATCTTTACACTCGACTAAGTCGGCACATGATTCATTCTACGTTGCATTATATGCGAGATAAGCAAGGTGACTTTTCTATAAACTTATCGCCGCAAGATTTGCTCAGTGATAAAACTTTAATGCTTTTAGAGCATGAAATTAGCCAGCTAAATGACCCAAGGCGAATTGGTTTAGAAGTGCTGGAATCTGAGCAGATCAAAGACTACGGCCGAATGATAGAAGTGTGCAGTCATTTTAGAAGCTTAGGGGCGCGTATCATTGTTGATGACTTTGGGTCCGGTTATTCGAATATCGATGAAATCCTAAAGTTGGAGCCAGAAGTCATAAAGCTCGATGGCAGCTTGATTCGTGATATTGATAAAGACTTAAAACAGCGCAAGATCGCTTCCCAGTTGGTGCGTTTGTGCCAGGTGTTTAACGCGGAGACGGTGGCGGAGTTCGTCCACAATCAGGAGGTGTGTACCATTGCACAAGACATGGGGGTGGATTATTTGCAGGGTTACTATCTTGGCGAGCCGACTCGACTGTTTTAATGATGTTTCACGTGAAACTTCTTGTCGTAAAAAACGCAGCGTAGGCTGCGTTTTTTGTTTGGTTCTTCTACTGAGCTTAATGGTTAACGCTTAAGAGCGTGTCCACTCTTTTCAGCTTGGAACAGAGCGAGGTAATGGGCAAAAAAGCGCTGCATTTGTTGTTGGTTGTTTTGTTCTCCAAGTTGCCCGAGCAAATGTGCAGCGACTTCAAACGTACACAAATTACCTTGTTGTTGGTTGCGTCGCAGCTGATATTGTGAGTCCGCCGACGCAGACAATCCCATAGTAGGGATACCTTCTAACCAACGGCTCTTATTGATCATCTTGCGCGCCTCTTGCCAGGTGGCATCTAAAATAATAAACAGCGGAGTTTTGGTTTGTTGCTGGCTTTGGAGTACCACATGTTCGAGTGTGATACTTTCTTCACAGGGGAAGAGCAACACCGGATACCGCGACGGATCAGCTAATAGAGTGAGCAATTCTGCTGGTGGCTGTTTGCGATCCCAGATTACTCGCTCAATGCTGAGTTGGCACTGCTCTAGTAGCTGGCCGGTATTAGTATCACGCTTCAGTTCATTCGGATGCATTAACAGCAGGATGTTGTGCTCACTGTTAAGTTTCGGTATTAGCGAGCACATACAATTGAATTGAAAACCGCAGGTTGGACACGGTTGTGACATTACAGACGAACTCCTTCTCGCACCGGGCTTATCCCATCAGAGAACAGACGCACGCCACTGACTTGGTTCGGCGTTGCCGTTGGCGCCATGCTTGGGTTGAGTGGGTAGCTAACCCCAGTGTATTGCATCACGTGTTGAGCCGCTTTAGCTCCGCCACCGCTGACATTAAAAATCAGATCTCGCCAACCATGAGAGGTTTGTTGGCCGAGCATAATCGGGCTTTGCACTAGTGTAATGCGGCTATTAAATCGCCATTCCTTTTCGTGATGTTCAAATATCAGCAATGTACAGCCTCCGGAACCACACCAATCCAACTGTACCAATAGTTCTTCGTTACCATCGCTGTTGAGGTCGTAAGTTAGCCAACGGTATTGGTTATTGTTGGGGGTGGTTTGATGGATAAAGAAGTAGTTGCGCACCGCGGCATCTACTTTTGAATCAAACTCTGCACTAGAAGGGAAGTCAGCACTACCGATGGGGTTGTTGGTGCGTTTTTCGGCTGGTTGCATGATGCCTTCATCACGAACGGTGGCAGGATAAAGGACTAAACCACCATCGGCGATTGGGTATACTAAGTTACCGACTTTTTCTTTGGTCGCTTTGAGCTGATTGCCTTCTCGAGTAAACAGTCGCTCTGACATTAGCCTTTGCTGTTGATGATGCGTCATGACAACTTGAACCTGAGACGGACTTAACTGTTGCCAGTAACCACGCTCGATTAATGGTGCTTGTCCATTGGCGTAACGGTATTTTGTTGTGGCGCTATGGTCTGGGTTTAAGGTCATTTGTACTTCAAAACCTTGTGATTGAGTTGAGGTCGCGACATAGGTATTAGCCCAGCCAAGCGTTGCATCGACGTTTGCAGCCATACCACAACCTTGATACGTCTCGCCATCATGTTTTAGTGTTGCTTTCCAGCCATACAAAGAATCGCTCATTGTGTCTGAGCAGAGGTTTTCTGTTAAGCGAAGCTCACCATCTTGTAGTTGATAAGTGCGCTGGCGAGGTTGAAGCTGACTGCTTTTAATCGCTAATTTTGTGGTTTGTTTGCCGATTTGCTGGAATGTTAGTCCATTAGCCTCAAAGCTTGCCGACCAAGAAGGCTCATTACCAAACACGCGAGTTGGTTTGTTTGGTTGCTGACAACGGTTTGGATTTTCCGTTGTGAGGAAGTTCACTTGTTCCACGACAAAGTTAGCATCGAAATCAGCAGAAAACCCATCGATGCCCGGTGGGTTGAGGTGGCCGATAACCTCGCCATACATAGTCTGGTAAGGCTCGTTATTTAACTGAATTGCTCGTTGCATTTGCTGTGGTGACAGTTGCAACCAATATTGCTTGTCGCTGCCACAAGGCATGATGTATTGGCTCTCGTGACCGACGATCACTTTTCCGCGCAGCATAAAAGTTTGAGGTTGAATGGTTTCAGGCTTATCTAAGGTTGCTGGTGGAGAGGTTAGGTCAGCGGCACCAGATTGTGGCGACTGTGAACTACATGCTTGCAGAACCAGCAGGGTGGCAAGCGCCACTGGGTTTTTCAAAGCCTTCATGTTATATCTTCCTCATTATTGTTACTCAATCGGCATCGGATGGCATTATGGCATATTGGTTATTTAAAACTGAACCAGATACCTTTTCTATTGACACGCTTCGAACCCAAAAGGTTTCATGTTGGGAGGGAGTTCGTAATTATCAGGCGCGCAATATGATGCGTGACCAAGTGAAGGTGGGCGATTTAGTCCTGATTTACCACTCTTCTTGTAAACATGTTGGCGTGGCAGGTATTGCTAAAGTTGTGAGAGAAGCCTATCCCGATCATTTCCAATTCGATCCCGAAAGCGATTATTACGATCCAAAGTCAGACCCAGACAACCCGCGTTGGATTATGGTGGATGTAGAGTTTGTACGTAAAACGGCGCGAGTGATTCCGTTGTCGGTGATGAAAGCGATGCCAGAACTTGAGAACATGCCGTTGGTGAAACGTGGAAATCGCTTGTCGATTATGCCCGTGACAGAAGAAGAATGGGACGCGATTCTTGGCAAAGAGAAGCTGCCAAGTCAGCGATAAAAGAAAAGGGCTGCGAATGTGCAGCCCTTCATTATTTGGAGTATTGAAGCTTACAGCAAGTGTTCTTGTAGGTAGTGTGCAACCGCATCTTCTGCATTGCTGCCAATTACTTCATTATTTGGTAGAGCTTTCATCACTTTTTCGTGTGATGTACCCATAACTAGCCCTTTACCTGCCATCGACAGCATTTCTACGTCATTCATGCCATCACCAAATGCTACGCAGTTTTCTAACGTGAGGTCGAGTTTTTTCGCTACCGCTTCAAGAGCATGACCTTTAGACACGCCAGCGCTCATTACTTCCAAACACCAAGGCGTTGAAAATGCGATGTTCAGCTTATCACCAAACTGCTCACGTAGTTTGTTTTCAAATACGACCAAACGTTCGTGGTCTTCTCCTGGATGCGTGAAGAAAACTTTCGCAATACCGTCAGTTGGGGCGTGGTCTTCATCAAATAAGACGTAAGTGAATTCATCGTGGAAGTCACGTAACGTTTCATCATCCTTGTTCATCAACCAGCTATCATTTTGATACATGTGAATAAGTATTTCTTGATCATGTTTGATCGTGTCGATCACGCCTTGTACCAGTTCCGCAGGGACATTCTCGCTGTACATTAGCTGATCTTCCTGGTCATGTACTCGGGCACCATTCGACGTGATCATATAAGCTGGAATGCCAACTTGGCGACGGATGCTCGCAACGTCTACGTGGTGACGGCCGGTTGCAAAGACAAAGGTATAACCCTTTTCATGCAGCGCTTTTAGCGTCTCTTTTGAGTAAGCACTGAGCTGATGGTTTGGTGCGAGTAACGTGCCATCCAGATCAGAGGCAACGATTTTGGTGATCTCTTTGCAAGGTAGCGATGTGCTCATGAAGTCCTCGTAAACGGTTTGGATAGTGTGGAACAGGTGAATTGCAAACGGAGTACAGCAGACTGACTAGATCGTACTGCTCCGAATGCGGGGGAACTTGGGCCCGTAGCACTATGCGGTTAAACACTGTGTCAAAGTAGCCAAGTTCAAGCAGTGTACGCCAAAATGAGGATGAAAAAGAGGGTAAATCGGTGTGTAAACATTTCCTCTTTAATCTTAGTCGTGAAATGGTCGCCTAGAGTTCTTATTGTGCTTGTTCGTTTGATGGCGATTTAGGGTCATTCATAAAGCGGAAAATCGCATCGAGCGCTTGATTACGATACTTGTCGGTCTCGAATAAGATTTCATGCTGTGCGCCTTCGATGGAAAGCAGCTCCGCGTGCGGGTTGGTTTTCCGCAATTTATCAATAAAACGCTTTTGCGCGAGGTTGCTAACAATCCGATCGTTTCCGGCTTGGATTAGGATTACTGGTATTTTGACTTGGCGAGTTAATAAAAAGCACTGCTTAGCGGCCATGAGCCCTTGCCAAACCCAGCGAGTGCTTGGCCCACCGACTTGCAGTTCCGGTTTTTCCGTATATAGGTTTCGGAACCATTGGTAGCGGCCGTAACTTTGGCTAAGTGGGTTATCTTCAAAGGGCTTAGGGAAGTAGGCCTGATGTCCTGGTGCATAGCGTGGCAAAGTCGATACCGCTGACATAATTTGTGTGACCGGAATCGCTATTGGTGATAGGTACCATGGCAGGTTAATGCCAAACATGGGCGCACTTAGAATCAAACCAGTAAAAGGGTGTTCTGGGTGAGTTTGCAGGTAACGTGTGGCGATCGCGCCACCCATAGAGTGCGCGATGATGAAGCATTGTTGATATTCGCTAAGGTCGTGTTTTTTTACGACGATGTCCATATCATCAATATAATCAGTAAAGTCATAGACGTGACCCATATCTGAGTCAGATAACAAACGATCTGATAAACCTTGACCGCGGTGGTCAAAGGAATAGACATCGAAACCTTGGCGGTAGAGATCGTAAAACAGCTCTTGGTATTTCCAGGAAGACTCAATGCGTCCATTTACGATGAGCACGGCTTTTTTATGCTCTGGGTTGGTTAGCTTGCACCAGTAAATGTTCTTTTTCTCAGTCCCTTTAACAAAGCCCTCTTGGCGAGTTTGCCAAAGTGCTGCGATCGGACCACCAATTGCTTGCTCAAATAATGTCTCTTGAGTATAAGTCAAAGGTGAATGGTTAGTCGCCATTAGTTGATTACCTGAAGATACGTTGTTTACGCGATGTATCATCGAAGAATTAGTGAGGAAATGCAATGGATACCCATGTCTGGTTAGCTTATGTAGTAACAGCAATCGTTTTTAGTTTGGCTCCGGGCTCTGGCACGGTGAACTCAATCAGTAATGGTTTGAGTTACGGTACCCGTAAATCACTGGGTGCCATTATTGGCTTACAAATTGGTTTAGTTATCCACATCGCGCTGGTGGGGGCGGGTATTGGTGCGCTTGTCGCGCAGTCAGCAACCGCATTTTCTGTCATTAAATGGGTTGGTGCCGCTTATCTGGTTTGGTTGGGGATTCAGAAATGGCGCGATACATCAAGCTTAGTCGCAGCTGAAAACCACAACGAGATGTCAGGCACGGCGCTGTTGTACAAGGCAGTGTTAATTAACCTCACCAACCCTAAATCGATTGTTTTTCTGGTGGCGTTGTTCCCGCAGTTTATTGACCCGGCAAAAGACCAAATCACGCAACTGTTGGTGCTTGGCGTCACTACGGTCGTGATTGATGCGTGTGTAATGTTGGGTTACACGAGCTTGGCAGCACAAATGGGACGCTTTATTCGCTCCGATAAAATCATGGGAAAAATAAACAAAGTATTCGGTTCAATGTTCATGGGTTGTGGTGCATTATTAGCAGCTGCAAAGTCATAAGCCATTTATAGGTCCTTCTTTAGCATGAATACAACGTATGTCGCTCGCCAGCCGATCTTTAACCGAAAAAGACAGACGCTGGGTTATGAATTGTTGTTTCGAGACGGGGAGAGTAACGCATACCCTTCACATATTGATTCAAATCGAGCGACATACCGACTGATTGTCGAAAACTTCCTATCGCTGGGTACTAACCCAGTGATTGCCTCTTCTAGATGCTTTATTAACTTTCCTCATCAAAGCTTGGTGCGACGTTTGCCGCGCAGTTTGCCGAAAAACAAAATTGTCATCGAAGTGTTGGAAACGTGCCAACCTACGGATGAGCTTCTTGATGCGATTCGTGAGTTTTATCGAGAAGGTTACTTGATCGCTTTGGATGACTTCACCCTAACACCAGAATGGCGCCGTTTTTTGCCATATGTGCATATTGTGAAGCTCGACATTATGGCGATGGGGCTTGAAAAGGCCTGTGAACTGGTCAAAACACACCTTGCCAAACGCGTCAAATACCACTTTTTAGCAGAACGTGTTGAAACCGCAGAAGAGTTTGAGCAAGCGAAAGCGGCTGGCTTTAAATTTTTCCAAGGTTATTTTTTTAGCAAGCCACTCGTCTCGCAGACTAAATACGTCAGTCCTGAGCAAGTGTTGGCATTGCAACTGTTTCGTGAAGTTTGTGCTCCTGAGCCTGACTTTACTCGTATCGAGTCCATCATTACGCAAGATGTCGCGCTTTCGTATAAATTATTGCGTTTTGTAAATACGCAAGCGCCGAATTTGGCTGTCGAAATCAGCTCTTTTCGTCAGGCATTGATTTATCTTGGCCAGGATAACCTTAAGCAGTTTGTCTCTTTGGTTGTGGCATCGTATATCTCCAGTAACAAGCCTCGAGAGCTGTATCACCTTTCATTGCAACGAGCTCAATTTTGCCAATTGATGTCGCGCTATCAGCCATTCTCTCTTCTCAACGAACAAGGTTTCATGGTTGGTTTGCTGTCGATTCTAGATGCGTTGCTGGATCTTTCGGTGGAATCTTTAGTTAGGCAGTTACCGCTTAGTCATTCAGTACAACAAGCGCTATTACATCGCAAAGGGGTTTATGGCGCACTTATTTCCCTTGAAGAGTGCTACGAGCGTGCCGATTGGTCAGGGGTTGAAAAAATCACGATGCAATTGGGGTTGCCTTTAGAGGAAGTGAAGCTCTCCTTAGGTGAAGCGGTTCGCTGGAGTCAAAGCATCGCGACTGCATAATTTCTGGTCTTATCTTTTATCTCTTTGAATCTCTCTCTTTACAATCAAGCTGTTCGTTAGATGTGAAACTTTTATGACGATGGACGGTTTCCTCTTGACGATATACCTTAATTAAATAAATATATGCGCATATCCATATATAGGTATGTTCATTATGCTTCCACATCAGTTTTTTAAGCTGTTATCCGATGAAACACGCGTACGTTGTTTAATGCTCGTGGCCCGTGAAGGTGAAACTTGCGTTGGCGATTTGGCGTTTGCTCTACAAGAGAGCCAGCCGAAAGTTTCTCGTCATCTTGCTCAGTTACGATCCAGTGGCATCTTGGTGGATAAACGCCAAGGGCAATGGGTGTATTACGAGTTATCACAGCAATTACCAGGTTGGATGCGAAAGTTAATTGAAGACTTAGTGGCATCAAACTGTTTGAAGCAGGAATACCAAGACGACATCACACGCTTACACGATAAAAGTCGTGAGGCTTGCTGTTAACAGCGAATAGAGATTCAAGGTAGAAGATTAGAGGGTAAAACTATGACAATTAAAGTAGGAATTAATGGCTTTGGCCGAATTGGTCGCTTAGCGCTGCGAGCGGCATTTGATTGGCCAGAATTGGAGTTTGTGTTAATCAACGATGTCGCAGGTGATGCAGCTACGCTTGGTCACTTATTAGAATTCGATTCAGTGCAAGGTCGTTGGCATCATGGAGTTCAGGTCGAAGGCAGTGAGCTCGTCATCAACGGCAAGCGTGTTGCCACGACTCAACAACGCGATATCGATGCGGTGAACTGGTCTGATTGTGATGTTGTGATTGAAGCGACAGGCGTACATCGCAAAACATCATTCCTAAACAAATACCTAGAGCAAGGCGTGAAACGTGTCGTGGTAAGCGCACCTGTGAAAGAAGAAGGTATTGCGAACATTGTGGTGGGCGTGAACGACCATATTTTCGACCCTGAAAAACATCGTATCGTGACAGCAGCTTCATGTACGACTAACTGTATCGCACCTGTGGTTAAAGTCATTCATGAGAAATTGGGTATCGAACAATCTTCTTTTACGACCATTCACGACCTGACGAATACGCAAACTATTTTGGATGCGCCACACAAAGATCTACGCCGTGCAAGAGCATGCGGCATGAGCCTTATCCCAACCACTACGGGTAGCGCGAAGGCGATTGTCGAAATTTTCCCAGAATTAAAAGACAAAATTAATGGTCATGCGGTTCGCGTACCTCTAGCAAACGCATCGTTAACAGACATCATTTTTGATGTGAAGCGTGATACCACGGCAGAAGAAGTGAATGCACTGTTAAAAGAAGCATCTGAAGGTGATTTGAAAGGCATCCTTGGCTTCGAAGAGCGTCCTTTAGTTTCTATCGATTATAAAGGCGACCAACGTTCAACCATCGTTGATGCGCAATCAACCATGGTTGTGGGTTCTCGTATGGTTAAGATTTACGCTTGGTACGATAACGAAATGGGTTATGCAACGCGCACAGCAGAGCTGGTTCGTAACGTTGGTTTGGCTTAAAAGGGGGTCACAATGTCTCATCCTACATGGCAATTAGATTTGGACTCCGGTGCTTTAATCTTAACACCGTGCCCAGGAACGAAAGGTGTCGATTTGCATGCGTCGTTAGAACAGTTGAAAGAGCAGGGTGTTCAAGCGGTCGTTACTGCACTAGATGATAGTGAATTAGCTGCGAAGAATGTCTCTGCATTGGGTGAAGCCACTCAGCAACTGGGAATGAAATGGTTCCAGATCGAGATTGAAGACGACTGCGCACCAAATGAAGAATTTGCGACGAAGTGGCAACAAGCCAGTCCGGAACTGCACGCGATTCTTGCTCAAGGTGGCAAAGTTGCGATGCATTGCATGGGTGGTTCGGGGCGCACAGGTTTGTTCGCTGCTCACCTACTCCTAGAAAAGGAATGGCAGTTAGAAGATATCGTGCGAGAAGTACAGGCATTGCGCCCTGGTGCATTTACAAAACCTGTGCAAGTTGAGTACATCGAACGCGTGGCTCAAGACGCTTGATCAGCTTAAATAGCTTTTGGTTCATTATGATCCAAAAGCTAAATTCGAGCTTCTTCAGGATACGACTGTTTACAAAAAAAGCCATTAATATTAACTAATACATTGTTTTTAAGGTGTATTTTGCTTTCTATTGATGTTGGGGCATTTTTTGAAAATCACAGCAACATTGTATTGGTCAATGTTGCTGTACAGGTTAGGAAGTATTTAGAACATGATGATCTAAATGCTTCTATCGCTGTACATATGAGGTCAATATGATTTCTCAATTAAGCAAAAGTATTCGTCAGTACATGTTAGTGACGTTTAACTATTGGAACTTTACGGTGACCGATGGCGCACTGCGTATGCTGGTGGTGCTCTATTTTCATGACTTAGGTTATTCCACGTTAGCTATTGCCTCACTGTTTCTTTTCTATGAATTTTTTGGTGTGGTGACAAACCTGGTTGGTGGTTGGTTGGGCGCAAGGTTAGGCCTAAATAAAACCATGAACATTGGTTTAGCGATGCAAGTGTTTGCGTTGCTGATGCTCGCAGTACCAAATGCATGGCTGACCATTCCTTGGGTGATGGCAGCGCAAGCTCTGTCGGGGATTGCCAAAGATCTGAACAAAATGAGTGCTAAGAGCGCGATTAAAACGCTAGTACCAGACGAACAGCAAGGTGCGCTCTACAAATGGGTAGCGATTTTGACTGGCTCGAAGAATGCACTCAAAGGAGCGGGCTTTTTTGTTGGTGGCTTGCTGCTGTCTTGGGTGGGTTTTCAAAACTCGATGTTTATTATGGCGGGTGTACTTACATTAGTGTTTGTTTGCAGCATGATCTGGCTAGAAGCGGACATGGGTAAAGCAAAGAGTAAACCTAAGTTTCGCCAAATATTCTCCAAGTCTGAATCGATAAACATTTTATCCGCAGCACGCATGTTCTTGTTTGGTGCTCGTGATGTGTGGTTTGTCGTTGCTCTGCCTATTTATCTTGGTAGCGTGTTTGGCTGGGATCACTTGTGGGTTGGTAGCTTTCTCGCAGCGTGGGTCATTGCTTATGGGTTTGTGCAAGGCTTTGCGCCGCGTATTACTGGCAAAGCGCAAGGTCGTGTGCCTGATGGTAGTGCAGCATTGGTGTGGGCAGGAATCCTAGCGTTAATTACGGCTGGTATTGCTTATGGTGTGCAAATCGGTTGGCAGCCTGAACTGGTGATTGTGGTAGGTTTGATGATTTTTGGCGCTGTGTTTGCCATTAACTCTTCGCTGCACTCGTACTTGATAGTGAGCTACGCTAAAGGCGATGGCGTCTCGTTGGATGTCGGTTTTTACTACATGGCCAATGCGATGGGACGTTTGATTGGCACGGTATTATCGGGTTGGATCTACCAAGAGGCTGGTCTTGCAGCGTGCTTATGGGTTTCTTTTGCTTTCTTGGCACTGACGACGCTGATTTCAATTAAGTTGCCAAAAGCTAATGTTGCTACTGCGTAACTACCCCCAGTATCGCTATCTGTAGATGGTATAAATGGCTCCAAATCGGAGCCATTTTTGTTTCTTATGCGCCGTTTGCTGTAATCAGATTGTTTCGGTTTGGCATCGAGAGTGAATACTGATGCTTGGTTTTTGGTTCTCGTTAAGTGATTAGAGTGGTGATGAAATCCCCGTTGTAGGTCATTGTTGAGTTAAAAATAAGCAAAAACAGATTGTTAACTATTTCACTGGTTGAGATTTACCCTATGCTATAAACGATAAGCGACTCAAAGTAGGGAAAGGTATGAGAGAAAGGGTTCTGTTTTTTGATTTATTGCGCTGCTTCGCAGCGGTAGCAGTGATCGCCATTCACGTCTTGGCACCGTATCGAAATGAGTTAGGAGTGATTCCATTTGACCAATGGCTGACAGCGGTAGGCGTGAATAGCGTAACCCGCTGGGCAGTGCCAGTTTTTATTTTGATCACCGGAGCGCTAATGCTCAGTGACACTCGACCATTTGACGGTAAGTATTATATCAAAAGGCGTTTGGGCAAAGTTTTAGTTCCATTTCTTATTTGGTCGATGTTTTATGCATACCTTTCAGGTTGGACTTCTCAAGGCTTTGATTTTGAAACCGTAAAAGAGGTATTAAGCAATAGCCCATTCCACGCAACGTATTACCATCTCGGCTTTTTCTATTACTTTATACCACTGTATTTTGTGATTCCGCTGTTTCAATGGATGGTACGCAACGTGGATGACAACGTCTTGTATACCTATCTCGCATTTTGGCTTTTCACCAGCACTCTGTTCTTGTTCAAGATTGATGGCCCTTGGAGTAATCAGATGTGGCTTTATATGGGTTACCTTCCACTGGGGTATGTTTTATTTCAAAAGGTACCTTTGAATCGCTCTATGGTGACCTTATTTGTTGGGCTAGGACTCGTGGCGTTGGCAGTGACTTTTACTATGGTTGTGACAAATAGCTTAGAGGCGGAGAAGTATACGGTTGGGCGCTGGCTCTCTTATAAAACACTGAATGTGATTCTAGCGGCTTCGATGATTTTTATGATCGGGCGTTACTTTGGTGAAGGCTTATCAACAAAAGTACAAAAAGTGGTAAGTGTGATCAGTCAGCACAGCTTGGGGATTTACTTACTTCACCCTATTTTCTTATGGCCGATGAAAGAGTTCGGTTGGTACACAGGACATCCTGCGTGGGTGATTCCAGTCTGGATCGTTCTAAGTGGAGCTGGAGCCTTGGCGATGAGCTATCTCTTTTCTCGTTCTGCCAAGACCCGTTGGTTACTGCCTTAACGTTTGATAGCGAAGTGAAGGAACTTGTTGCCGCGATAGGTCAGTGTTCCCTTATCTCCAGGGTTGAGTGCATGGTAGTAATGCACTCCAATTTGGAATTCACGCTTTGGACCGATAGAACCACGTTGAACGTAAATCCAATACTCTTGATCGTCTTGACCTGGTGGTGCGTTTGGGATGTCTATCGCTTGTTTATCTAGAACCGTTACCTGCGCGCTTTGCTCTGGAGCGTCTTCGCCCACATAGTGCTTACTATAAAAACGGAAAAACACCCACGCGCCCAAGGCAATAAGGGCGAATAGGGCGACAATAAGTGAGATTGGCATATTAACCTCCAATGTTTTATCGGGTCCCATTCTACAGAACTCGCTGACGAAACGATGAGTTGAGGTAACTTATTCATAATCTAATGAAAGGGATATGGAGATTATTCGGCGCACTTCACGATTTATCTTAATGATGCACGATGAAATCGTCGCTTCATCTGCAAGCGAAGTCACTAAAGCTGAACGAAGCGGCTTTCACTTGTTAGGCTATATGAGCTCAAGGGCACAAATTGAAAGTAAAATTGCACTTAACGGCTCGAAAAAGCTCTAAATTTATAGAAGAATAAAAATAATGAACATAGGAAGGGTCTGGTAAGGAGGGTTACGATGTCAGATATTGAAAAAGTAGTCATGCGTACCCGAACGATCGAAAAACTTTTGCGTACTCAGTACCATGCAGAAGGGAAAGGGTTGCACCAACTTATTAATAGTTGTGAAGAACGTTTACCGCATGACGTGATAGCAAAGCTTCGATTCATCGCAACCGTGCGTAACAAAGTGGTGCACGAAGACGATTACAAGCTGGATGATCGTAAAGGCTTTATGGCGGCATGTGATGCTTGTGAAAAAGAGCTGACACCAAGAAGCTCTCGCTTTATTTGGCGTACAGCAATTTTGCTAATGACGTTGATTACGCTGGCCGCTCTTGGTTTCTACTATATGCACTGGGATATTTTGTCTAAGCACATTCAGTAGAGCTATACAGATAAATAAAAAAGGACGCATTTGCGTCCTTTTTTATTTTAAATCATTGGGTTAGTACATCATTGGCAGTGTCATTAAACCCACAACCACTGCAATCATAACCAGCCCTTGTTTTTGAGAAGATGAAATCATAACACTACCCCTTAATCTTTGATGAACTCGATGAATTTAATATAGCACTGTTTTTGGGGTTTGATCAACATATGCTAGTTAATCTTTTCAAAAACCACACTTAACTTGTCTGGTTTTACGTGATTCTGACTAATGAAACTATGTTTTTTGTGCTGTATTTAAAGTGTTCACATTGTTTTATTTCTATTCTTTTTTGTTTTAAGTGTATGATTTTATAATACTAAATGGTTTGTGATGTTGGCTTTGTAATTGTTTTTTGTTTCGAATGGTATGTTGGGTGTTTATTTTGTCTGTATTTCTCAAAAATTGAGAAAATTAAAAAATGTGCTATGAGGTTGCATCGTCAAATCGAAAGCATGGAGTGAGATTTTCTTACCTTATGAGAAAATATGGGCTTCAAAAGTGTTTAGTGATTTTATGGTTTATGAAGTCCGCACTTTTATCTGTTATTGAAATTATGGTTTTATTTATCATTGACTTACTTTTCTTGTCTGATGTTTTTTTTACTGAATTAAGGTCGGTTTTCTTAGTTTTTACCCCTAGTCATCAGTAGTTTATCCTCTCTTAGGGCGCTACCAAGACTATTTTCTATTTTGTGTCTGTTATTTATTCTTGTTGCCTGCATTACATACATCCTGGTGGTTTAATCGTCAGTTTGTGAAATGGCGGCTTACCTGGAGCACTTATCTGTTTTTCAGTTAAATAGTTTTAGAAAGCGTTGGTTATTGTGTCGTGTGATTTGATGGGTTCGGCTGATGAGCAAAGCTTGGCCCCAATGTTTAGTGGCATCATTCTGGCTCATCGGCTTTATTATTACGTAGGCTGAGGGTTACAAAATGTTTCGAATCGCTAGCGAGATCCAACTTTCGTAGATTGTGTCTTTACATCAAAACTGGTCTACCTAGACTAGCGGCGAGTTTAAGTAAAAGGTGTATACTGCATGTGGAGTTGGCTGGCGATAGGGCTATCAGGTGTGTATTCCGTGTTGGGAGCAAAGCAAGCTAACCCGACACAATCCCTCGTGTTTAAAATCTTTACTCTGCTACTTCTTCTTGTGTTGGTGTTAACTCAAGGTGCATCCGCAACATATACCTACTGGATTGCGGGTGGGCTTATTGTGTCTATGGTGGCAGATACGCTGCACTCGTTTAAAACTCGTAAGCTAATCTATTTTACGGCTTATCTGGTTGCCCAGGTATGCTACAGCAAGTCATTTTGGGTGCAGCTTAATGGTGAGATTGTCTGGTGGCTGTTGGCCCTGCTGCTTGCAGCGAGTATCGTGGCGTTCTTTTTGTTGCTGCCTCAACTCGACTCTCTGGTATTCCCTGTTGTGATCATGGGGATGATGCTGGTTCAACTTGCTTGGGCAGCCGGTGAAGTTTGGTTACAAGTGCCGAGTTACGCCAATGCTATCGGCTTTAGCGGAACCTTAGTTCTGATCTATTCGGCGCTGGCATACGCGATACACGGTTATCGAAAACCGATGAAACACGCCTATTTGTGGGTGAGTGGTAGTTACTTTTTTGCTCATGCCCTCATTGTTGCCTCAATCATTTACTAATTTAAGTCAAAGCAGCTCTTGAGGATTTCAGTAAACTGAACGCATTGTTCTTGATAACTGGAGTCAATAATGAGTGAAATCCATGCTCACGAGCTGCTAAACCTACTTAGAGAAACACCAATGGATCGCGAAGCCCTCACACAGCACTTTGGCGCTAGCGTTCGCTTTCACACCTGTAAACTGAATGATCTAGACTTAGATGCATTACTAGCATTTTTGCTCAAGCGCGACAAAATTCGTGAGCTTGAAGGTAAGTTTGTGGTCAATATGGCGCGAGTTTGCAATCACTAAACGGCGGCTAAGATCGAGGGTGAATATGGTGTTTTCGCCCTCAGTCATATACTCATGTTGTCAGTTTGCTATACACTGGCCGCCATTTTTTAGGTGAGGCCAGAATATGGACATTCTTTCTGCAGCGACCATGCTGTTTCTAATCATGGACCCCCTCGGTAACTTGCCGATTGTGTTGTCTATTCTCAAACATATCGATCCCAAGCGTCGTCGTAAGGTATTGATTCGTGAACTACTGTTTGCCTTACTGATCTTGATGCTGTTTCTGTTTGCAGGACAAAGCATCTTAAGTTTTTTGCATGTCCAGCCAGAAACGCTCAGCATTTCAGGTGGCATTATTCTCTTCATTATTGCGATTAAGATGATTTTCCCGAGTGCTGGCAGCATCACTGGACTGGCAGCAGGCGAGGAGCCCTTTATTGTTCCGATGGCCATTCCTATGATCGCGGGCCCTTCAGTGATTGCAGCCTTGCTTTTACTGTCTTCGCAACATCCAGAGAAAATGTTGGAAATGTCAGCATCAGTCGTAATTGCGTGGGGCGCAACATTTTTTATACTGATGTTTTATGGCTTCTTTAATCGCTTGTTGGGTGAACGTGGCTTGAAGGCGGTAGAACGCTTAATGGGCTTGTTACTGGTGATGATCTCCACTCAAATGTTCTTGGATGGTGTAAAAAGTTACATTGGGTGACGAACAAAACGCAGAAAAAAAGCCGCTCACAAGAGCGGCTTTTTCGTATCTGAGCGATTACATCATGTGTTTACGACGAATATCGAGTAGGGCAAAAATACCAAAAATCAGGATTGAATATTTTTCCCAACTGCTCATTTTTATTTTGTCGCCAAATGCACCAATGAAGATGGCCATTTGTAAACCGTGCATGATGAACAAAAAAGCGGTCATGATGTAAAGCGCAATCGCGGCATTGCCGGGAAAGGGCATAAAAATATTTAGGATTAATACTAACCAAACAAAGGCGATAGCCGCTTTGGCCAGCATAATTAGTGCTTTCATTTAAGTATCCTTTTAAATCGAGGCGTTATGCGGAGGTACGTTCGTACAGACGATAGCTCACTTGGCCTGCTGTTTTTTCTCGATGTAATTGCCAGTTTTCTGGTAAGTCGGCAATATTGAGTTCTTTTTCTGTTTCAATATAAATCATCGCATCTTCCGCGAGCCAGCCATTTTGTTCTAGCAGAGCCACGGTCTCATCCAATAGACCTTTGCGAAACGGTGGGTCAATAAACACCACATGATGAGCAGAACCCGGTTGCTTCAAAAAACTCAGTGCGTCGGTATTTACCACTTGGATGTTGTTCGCGTTAAGAGAGGCAATATTCTTTTGTAACTGTTGGAAAGCTTGTGGGTTTAGCTCAACCATGGTCACTTGCTCTGCTTGGCGCGAAGCTGACTCAAATCCCAAGCCGCCAGAGCCAGCAAACAAGTCGAGACATTTTGCCTGTGGTACATCTTGAGCTAACCAGTTAAACAGCGTTTCTTTGACGCGATCGGTCGTGGGGCGTAAGCCTTCAGCATCGTGTACAGGAAGTTTTCTGCCTCTCCATAAGCCACTAATAATGCGAACAAAGCCCGTTGTTGGCTTTTTTTGTGATGAGTTTTGCTGGCGACGTCTTACCATAGATTTTTTGACCGCTAATAAAGTGATACTATATCTAATCGCCCAAGCAATGAGCTTGGAGTTTGGATACAGCCCAGAATATTCAAGATGACAGAGTGTAACACTAATAAGATTAGAATTACCTAATCGGAAAGTTTTCAGAACTTTGTCATTAGCCTTTTTTAGACAGATAATAATCTTGTCAAAAAAGAGTCATTAATAGATAAAAGAACAATCTAGGATAGCCCCAGATGACGGAAAAAAAGAAGCGCGGATTACTTTCGTGGCTAGGTTTTGGTGACGAAGAACAAAGCCCAAAACCAAAAACTGAAGAAACAGTAAAAGAAGAAGCAGTGGAAGCGCCTTCTGAAGAGCAGCAAACCGAAGCGGTTGCTGAGCAAGCGGAAGCAACGCCAGAACTTGAAGAAGAAGAGAAACAATCAGAGGCTGCCCCAGCAGAAGCAGAAGCAGAAGCAGAAGCAGAAGCAGAAGCAGAAGCAGAAGCAGAAGCAGAGGAGCCAGAAGTCGTATCGGCCGCGCCTCGTATTCAAGAACAAGAAAAGCCAACAGAAAGCTTTTTTGCTCGTCTGAAACGCAGCCTAAGCCGAACAAAAGCAAATATTGGTGCTGGCTTCTTCGGTCTGTTCAGCGGTAAGAAAATCGATGAGGACTTATTTGAAGAGCTAGAAGAGCAACTGCTTATTGCTGATGTGGGCATGAATACCACAACAAAAATTATCAACAACCTGACAGAAAAAGCCACACGTGGCGATCTGAAAGACGGCGAAGCCCTTTATGGTTTGTTGAAAGAAGAAATGGCTGAGATTCTTTCTAAAGTCGAACAGCCACTAGAAATCGATAGCAACAAAACGCCTTACGTCATCTTGATGGTGGGTGTAAATGGCGTGGGTAAAACCACGACCATCGGTAAGCTAGCGAAGCAGTTCCAAACTCAAGGCAAAAAAGTGATGCTTGCAGCGGGCGATACTTTCCGTGCCGCAGCGGTTGAGCAGCTACAAGTGTGGGGTGAACGTAATAATGTTCCTGTGATTGCTCAACATACTGGCGCAGACAGTGCCTCTGTTATCTATGATGCGATTGAAGCGGCAAAAGCACGTGGTGTGGATGTGGTGATTGCTGATACAGCAGGTCGTCTACAGAACAAAGCGAACTTAATGGAAGAGCTGCGTAAGATTGTACGTGTGATGAAGAAAATTGATGACTCTGCACCACATGAGATCATGCTAACGCTTGATGCAGGTACAGGACAAAATGCCATTAGCCAAGCGAAACTTTTCAGTGATGTTGCCCCTCTAACCGGGATTACTTTGACTAAGCTGGATGGTACAGCCAAGGGCGGCGTAATTTTCGCTATTGCTGATCAGTTCGGTATTCCAATTCGTTACATTGGTGTGGGTGAAGGTATCGAAGACTTGCGTCCATTTGAAACTCAAGAGTTTATTGACGCACTGTTTAGTCGTGAAGAATAAAAAGAGTTAGAGGAAATCAACGGTGATCAAATTTCAGCAAGTAAGCAAAGCTTACCGAGGTGGTCGACAAGCACTGCAAAAAGTCGATTTTCACCTGAGGCGCGGTGAAATGGCGTTTTTAGGCGGACATTCCGGGGCTGGTAAAAGTACCTTGCTGAAATTGATCTGCGCGATAGAGCGACCAACCGATGGCAAAATCCATTTTAATGGCCACGACATTACGCGTATTCCAGGCAAAGACATCCCTTTTTTGCGCCGCAATATTGGGATTGTTTTTCAAGATCATCGCCTATTGATGGATCGCAGTGTGTACGACAATGTCGCTCTGCCAATGCGTATCGAATCGATTTCTGAAAACGAAATCAAACGCCGTGTTTCTGCGGCGTTAGATAAAACAGGCTTACTCGATAAAGCTCGTTGTCTACCTAGTCAACTTTCTGGTGGTGAGCAACAGCGCGTCGGTATTGCCCGTGCTGTGGTTAATCGACCAACGTTGCTGGTGGCTGATGAGCCGACGGGTAACCTTGACCCAGAATTATCCAACCGTGTGTTGCGTCTATTCGAAGAATTTAACCGTGCGGGCGTGACAATCTTACTTGCCACGCACGATGTGGGGTTAGTAAACACTCGCCCACAGTATCGTCATTTTGAATTGAACCAAGGCTTCCTAAGTGAGGTAGAAGACTATGGCAGGTAACAAGCACTCCCAAAAGAAGGGGAAAGGCCGCAGTGCCAAGCGTGCGAATACCGATGGTTTTTTCTCTGTCCATGCAAAACAAGCTAAATCCTCTTTTAGCGCCTTATGGCAACGACCACTAGGCAACATTCTGACCCTAGCGGTCATCTCCATGGCACTTGCCATGCCAGCTTGTTTGTATCTATTGGGGAAAAACGTTGCGGGGGCAGCGGAAGATGTCGCTTCTCCTTCACAAGTTAGTGCTTACTTAGTTGAAGGCATGCCGGATGCGCGAGTGATGGTTCTCAAAGATCAAATTGAAACTTGGCCTTTGGTAAAAGAGGTAGAATATATTTCACCGCAACAAGGTCTATCTGATTTAAGCCAATATGCAGGGTTCGACCAAGCTATCAGTCTTTTAAGTGGCTATGCGCTACCTGGTGTGTTGGTGATTACGCCAGATTCGGAGCTAAAAAGTGATATTCAGTCATTAGCCAAAGACGTTCGAGAGCAACAAGATGTGACCGACGTGAGACTTGACGAAGACTGGCTGGCGCGTCTTGATGCCATCAAAACTCTCGCGAGTATTATTGTCATTACCCTGACAGTACTGATGCTCGGTGCGGTATTTTTAATCGTTGGCAATACATTGCGATTTAATGTGCTGGCGAATAAAGAAGAGATTCAAACCATGAAACTGATCGGTGCGACGGACAGTTTTATTCTGCGCCCTTACTTGTACACAGGCATGTGGTTTGGCGTGTTAGGTGCCACTATTGCGTGGTTGGTAACGGCTTTAGTGACCATTGTCATGAATAGTGCGGTGGAAGACCTTGCTGCGTTGTACGATAGCCAGTTCCGCCTGATTGGTCTAAGTTGGGATGAATCTTTGTTATTAATCATCATTGGGAGTCTTTTGGGATGTATTGCGGCGCGTTTTTCTGCGCAACGACATTTAAAAGAAATTGAACCAGTTTAAGTGATGGCGGTCTTATTACTTGGATTTTATTAGCACTAGCTAATTTTGAACCCTTGCTTAGACCAAATGTTTATGGATAATTGCTTCCCCTTCTTGAAACTTGTTCATTTTGAGTTCAAGATATCGAAGCTAAATTGCAATGTAATGCTCCAGATCAGAGATTGATGAGGAATTGAATGACAAAAGAAGCGTATCCGATGGCTCTAGTCACGCAAGATAGCCTTGATAGCTATATTCGCTCAGTAAACAGCTACCCAATGCTGACTGCAGACGAAGAGCGTGAGCTGGCAGAACGATTACACTATAAAGGTGAGATTGAGGCTGCAAAAGGTCTAATTCTTTCGCACCTACGATTCGTTGTTCACGTTGCTCGTGGTTACTCTGGCTACGGTTTGCCGATGGCGGATCTTGTGCAAGAGGGTAACATCGGTCTAATGAAAGCCGTTAAGCGTTTTAACCCAGAAGTAGGGGTTCGCTTGGTTTCTTTTGCTGTCCACTGGATCAAAGCAGAGATCCACGAATACGTGCTACGTAACTGGCGTATCGTGAAAATTGCGACCACTAAAGCGCAACGTAAATTGTTCTTCAACCTGCGTAAGTCGAAAAAGCGCTTGGGTTGGTTTAACAACGGTGAAGTGGAAACCGTTGCGCGCGAGTTAGGTGTTGAGCCTTCTGAAGTTCGCGAGATGGAATCACGCTTAGCGGCGGTGGATTCAACCTTTGATATGCCAACTGATGAAGACGACAGTTCAAACGCTTACACAGCGCCGATGCTATACCTAGAAGACAAATCGTCTGATGTGGCCGACAACATTGAAGCCGCCAACTGGGAAATGCACACCAACAATCGCTTGGGTCATGCATTAGCGAGTTTGGATGAGCGTAGTCAGCGCATCGTGCGTTCTCGTTGGTTAGATGATGAGAAAGCAACATTGCAAGACTTAGCTGATGAGTTCGGTGTTTCTGCCGAGCGTATTCGCCAGCTAGAAAAAAATGCAATGAAGAAACTAAAATTGGCCGTGGGTGAATTTTAATTTCCACTGCTAATTGAAAGTAAGATTTTCATAGAAAGCCGAGATCATGTGATCTCGGCTTTTTTATTGTCGATCGAAAATCGATAGCGTTTGCGATCCGGATTTTATGTGCTACCTGTGTATAACTCTGTGAAGTAATTATTTATCAACTGTTCGAAACCCGGACAAAGTAAGGGATTCAAGCACTTTTCCATCTGGGGATAGTTATAGATATACACACAGTTAGATCAGGATCATCACTACATATTGTGGATCAAAAGATCCAAATACACTTTATCAACGCAATTCACAGCTTTATCCACAAATGGTTGGAATGTGTACACTTTTGAAAACCCTGATTATCCATGTGTCTAAGTTTGCCGTTGGATAGGTTACAATAGCGGCAGTATACCCAAGCAACTTCAAATATGGATTTTATGCTGTACCACGGGTGCTGATTAGTACGTTAGGTTCGAGGTTGCTTGGGTATATTAATAAGACAATGAGAAAGTAAATGGATCAGTTTAAGCATATCGATGTACAAGGTGCGCAAGCGCTGCTCGAGCAGGGTGATGCGAAGCTTGTAGATATCCGTGACCCTCAATCGTTTGCCGTTGCGCATGCGGAGTCCGCGTATCATTTAACTAACGATACGATCGTTGCGTTTATGGATGAAGTGGAGTTCGAACAACCTATTCTAGTGATGTGTTACCACGGCATTAGTAGCCAAGGTGCAGCGCAATATTTGGTTAACCAAGGCTTTGAACAGGTGTACAGTGTAGATGGTGGCTTTGAAGCCTGGCATCGAGCAGAACTACCGATAGTGAGAAGTTAATGAAGAGATTGGTAACGTTAAATAATCCACGTATGGCGCAAGCCTTTATTGATTATATGGCCTCTCGCCAAATTGACATCGAAATGATGCCAGAAGGAGATGGGCAGTTTGCGCTGTGGCTGACTGATAGCCAGCATGAAATAGAAGCGGAAGCCGAACTTAAGCAGTTCCTTGCTAATCCGTCTGATTCAAAATACAGCGCCGCCTCGTGGGACGTTGCCGATACTCGTAAGAGCACATTTCATTATTCCAGCCCGAGTATCATAAGCATGGTCAAAGCGAAAGCTGGCCCCATGACTTTGCTGATCATGACAGTCTGTATCATCATCTACTTGTTACAAATGTTTGGCTTTGGCAATGGCGTGCTTAAGTTGTTGCACTTCCCGGCTTTTGAGGGGCAACAATGGCAAGTGTGGCGATGGCTAAGTCATGCGTTACTGCACTTTTCAGTAACTCACATCGTGTTTAACTTACTATGGTGGTGGCAGTTGGGTGGCGACATCGAACGTCGTCTCGGTTCCGGTAAGCTATTGCAACTCTTTGTGGTGTCGGCAGCGCTTTCAGGGGCAGGCCAGTTCTATGTTGAAGGGGCTAACTTCGGCGGCTTGTCTGGCGTGGTCTATGCACTGCTTGGTTATT
The DNA here is from genome assembly GCF_033339515.1 of Vibrio sp. 2130-1. Classification (NCBI taxonomy): domain Bacteria; kingdom Pseudomonadati; phylum Pseudomonadota; class Gammaproteobacteria; order Vibrionales; family Vibrionaceae; genus Vibrio; species Vibrio sp. 2130-1. Next base: position 34,551 of record NZ_JAWOUT010000019.1, on the reverse strand, counting down.
TGTGGATACTGGGTTACCGCTTGCCACATTTAGGCCTTACGCTACCCAAGCCAATCATCGTCTTTATGTTGGTATGGTTAGTTCTTGGTTTTGTGCAGCCATTTATGGCGATTGCAAACACCGCTCACTTAGTTGGGCTACTGTCGGGGATGGCGATTGCGCTGTTTGATTCAGGCAAGATGAAATACCAACAGCAAGCCTAAAGCAGATGAAATGAAAAGACCGCTCAAGAGCGGTCTTTTTTATGTTCAAAACGGATTTGGGTTTATTGATAAAGGTATTTTGTAAACAACAAATCGGCAATGATGGTTTTACCTGTTTCAGGCAAAAGCGTTTCGTTGAGGGTCGTCACTAAAGTTTTGCGCAGATCTTCTCGGCCAGAAAGGGACTTAATCGTATCTTCTGTTTGCTTACCCAATAATTCAATCACTGCATCGCGAATCAAAGGTTGGTGATGCTCAACAACTGATAAATCTTGTTGACTCATTACCATGATGTCGATGCGCACTTGCACATAACCTAACTTTTTGCCTTTGGTGTAAAAGTTAGTAGTGAGATCAGGCTCTAGGGTAAAGTATGCCAACTTAGGTCCAGCTTCTTCCGTTTCAGCCCAACTTGGTGCGGCGAATAGTATGGTTAACGCAAAAATAATTTGGGCTATATAACGTTTGTACATATTTCTAACTTTTCTTTCTCTGGATCGCGATATTCGAATCGCTTCAGTCTTGATACAATGGGCCGTCTATAACAAATAACGGAACTTACGGTTACATACATTACTATGGACGGTAAGTTGTTGCTTTATTGTACGCATAAAGCCTCCAATTGAATACTAGTATGAATCAGCCAACATCACTCTATCTTGCTTCTTTATTGGAAGTAGAGTGGCAAAACCCCGACGAATTCGAATTTCCAAATGAATTTGCCAAGCACTGGCTTGAAGAGCAAGGGTCTTTGTCACGTCGTTTAAAGCAACACTGCCAAGCATTAACGGTAGAATTGCTACAAAATCAGATCGTCACTGCGGCGACGTTAAAACAGGACGAAAGCCAGTTATTGTCCGAACAAGATTGCTTACTGCGAGAGGTAATTTTGTGTGGTGACAATGATAACTGGGTTATCGGACGGACATTAATTCCTCGCTCAACCTTAGTTGATCAGCAGTATGATTTGGCTCAACAAGGGGATATCCCACTAGGACTAACTGTGTTTAGCGCAGACAACGTTGAGCGAGACTCTTTGCAAATGGGATGGGTAGCCGTACCAGAAGGACGTTTGTTAGCGCGACGCTCAAGGTTGTGGATGAATCACAAACCGATGCTAGTCGCCGAGTTATTCTTATCTAATTCACCAGTTTACGCTAAGGAGACAGTGTAAATGTCCGCAGAAAAAGCCAAAGCATATTGGCAACTGATGCGCATGGATCGCCCGATCGGTTCACTGTTACTGATGTGGCCAACTATTTGGGCGCTAATTATCTCAGCCCAAGGGATGCCGAGTTGGGATGTATTTATCGTGTTTGTATTGGGTGTATTCCTAATGCGTAGTGCGGGGTGCGTGATTAATGATTTTGCAGATCGCAAAGTCGACGGCCATGTAAAGCGTACTAAGCAACGTCCACTGCCATCAGGGAAAGTGACAGCAAAAGAAGCGATTGGATTATTTTTGGTTTTGGGTATCAGCTCGTTTTTGTTAGTGCTGACCATGAACCCGCTGACGATTCAGCTATCCTTCGCTGGTATTGTGTTGGCGTTCATCTATCCATTTATGAAGCGTTACACTCATATTCCACAGCTATTTTTAGGCTTGGCTTTTAGCTGGGCGATTCCAATGGCTTGGGCTGCACAAACTGGGGAATTACCATTGATTGTTTGGTTTTTGTTCCTCATTAACGCTTTGTGGACCATTGCGTACGACACTCAATATGCGATGGTAGACCGAGATGATGATCTAAAGATTGGCATTAAATCGACGGCAATTCTGTTTGGTCGTCATGACAAGCTTATTATTGGTGTGTTGCAACTGATTACACTCGCGATGTTGGTTTGGTTAGGGCAGTTCTATCAATTGGGACAAAGTTACTACTGGACCCTTTTGATTGCAGCGTCGTTGTTTGTTTATCAGCAGCACTTAATTCGTCACCGTGAGCGTGAGTTGTGCTTTAAGGCTTTCCTTAACAACAATTATGTTGGCATGGTGATAGCGATAGGGTTACTGGTCGCATTTTGGTAAGCGAAGAAATAGAAAAAGGCATCCGATTGGATGCCTTTTTCTTATTGAAAGAAGATAAAACGGTTACGACCGAAGTTGGTGAATACTCTCTTCGATCGTCAGTTTCACTTCTGGATAAAGCAGAGTGAACAGTAGCCGTGCAAATTGCTGCGTTTTCTTCGTGTCACAGTTACCATCGTTATCGAGGTATTTTTGCTGTTTGAGCGTATTGAACATCGCGGTAAACACACCTTTATCGAAGAATTCTGGCGCATTAATACCGTGCAGACGCCCTAGGCGCTGAGCAATATCTTGGCTCTTCTGCTCTAGGTCCGATTTACCCAGCTCAGGGTAAGCAACAAGCAAGTTCATCGCGATAGAGTAGCGTTGCAGCGTTTCAGTTATCGTACGACCTAACAGAACCAAAGGCTGGTTGTTCGATTGATTGATTTCCAGCTTATCACCATCAAGACTAATCATTTTCTGATCGGCAAATTCATGCAGTGTTTTAACGACCAATTCATCCAACTCGTCTTCTTGGTAACTTAAGAACAGCTCTTTCTTCAAGAATGGGTAGATTTGCGCGACATTAGCTTGAATCTTGGCTACCGAAAGGTTGCGCTGACGAATGAGCATTTGGGCAATTAATGACGGCAGAGCGAACAAGTGAATGATGTTGTTGCGATAGTAAGTCATCAGGATCGATTGGCTACGGTCCAGCGAAATGATGTCACCCATGCTATCGGTTTCAATCACGAACTTATCAAGCGAAATTGCATGATCGACCAACTCCTCAGCACTTTCGGTAGGGATAGTGGAGGTGCTTGAGTACGGATTATTTTTGAGTAGCTTTAAGTAACACTCGATCTGGTTGATCAGCGAGTCACGAGAAAGTGCACGTTGACGAGAAGCAAGCAGTGCGGTTGCACACAAGGTCAACGCGTTTGCCGCCGCCGCATCATTGATGTGCGTCATCATCTTATTAGCGAGGTCGTTCACCACAGGATTCATCCATTGTGGTTTGTTACCACCCATGCTGTCGATGTCTTTCGTCCACTCAGGAGCATGCTCGTTCAAGTATTGGTTGAGCTGAATTGGCTCACCGAAGTTCACATAGCCCAAACCAAAGTTACGCAGTTTACGCAGAGTACGCAGTACAAGCCCTGCGTTTTCTTTCTCTTTGCGTTTGCCACGCAGCTCTTTCGCGTAAGTGCCTACTTCCATTACGTGCTCGTAACCGATGTAGACCGGCACTAGTGTTACTGGGCGGTTTAGACCACGTAGCATTGCTTGGATGGTCATAGCCAGCATACCCGTTTTCGCTTGCAGTAAGCGACCTGTACGTGAACGACCACCCTCACTGAAGTACTCGACTGAATAGCCTTTGGCAAACAGCTCAGCTAGATACTCACGGAAAATGGTTGAGTACAGTTTGTTGCCTTTAAAACTACGACGAATAAAGAACGCCCCACCACGACGGAAAAGCGGACCGGCCGGGAAGAAGTTCAAGTTAATGCCTGCCGCAATGTGCGGAGGCACCATGCCTTCATGGTATAAAACATAAGACAACAGCAGGTAGTCCATGTGACTACGGTGACACGGAACGTACACAATTTCGTGGCCGTCTTGCGCTAAACGACGCACAGTCGAGGCGTTATTGATGTGCAAACCTTGGTATAGTTTTGTCCATAACCAACTCAGGATGCGGTCGCCGTTTTTCACCAGACTGTAGGAGAAGTCGGCGGCGATTTCATCCATGATGTCGTGGGCTTCTTTACGTGCCTTATCAATCGAGATGTTTTTGCTCTTGGCTTCGTCAGCAATCGCCAGTTCAATAGCTGGAGATTTTAGTAAACGAGCAAACAACACTTGTCGTTGTGGCAGGTTTGGGCCTGAAGCAGCCAGTTTCTGGCGTGAGAAGTGGATACGCGCCACGCGAGCCAGTTTGTGCGCAATTGCGCTGTCGGTACCGTGAGAGTCTGCCATATAACGCAGAGATACCACAGGACTAAAGCGAACTAAGCAGTCGCGTCCCGCCGCCATTACCGCTTTGGCTTTTTGCGGACCATTCATCGGTTGAAGGTAAGGCTTTTGGTTCTCTTCTTTACCTGGCTTACGACCCCAAAGCACGGTTGCAGGGATCATTTGAACATCCAACTCACTATCCAGCTTGTGCAGTTCCAGTAAGTCAGTGAACAGAGAGACAGAATCTGTTGGGACATCATTATCGTTGTTCATCACAGTTGGACGCGCAGCGATAAAGACGAAACGGTTCAGCGTTTTGCCATTGATTTCCAGCGGGCTGAGCGGGTCGGGTAGACCAAGGCTCATGGCTTGTTTTTGCAGTGTCAGCAAATCCACGTTCGAGCGGAACGGCAGGGCATATACAATCGGTTTAGTTAGGTCGATGTTCAGATCTTCAATCGGGTTCGACGGGATTGTGGTGCCCTTTACCAGTACCGATAAAGGTAGTTTTAGTAATGAACGTGAAAATGATTGTCCAGAAGACATAAAGTTCACAGCCTCAATAGGTATTCAAACAGGCCTAACCTTATTTCAGTTTCCGCTTTGCATGTCTTCTCTATAAAAAGAGATGAGTACGGCAATAGAAATAAGCCTAGGCGATAAAATTTAAGCGCTGCAAGGATACCAGAAACTGGTCAAACCTTTTAATTTTATTGGCTGTAAATTAGTCGAACCCCTAAGTTATTGCTTTGACTTGATTAACTGAAAAGTCGGTGTTTTAAACGAATAAAGAATGAACTTAATCGGTAAGCTGAAAGCTCCCCACAAATAAATTAAAAAACAACCAATTGGGTTTTCATTTGAGCATTTACTGGATATACTCACAGTTAACTGTATAAAAAGACAGGTGAGACATGAAGCCGTTAACGCCACGCCAACAACAAGTCTTCGATTTGATTAAAAGTAAAATCGATGACACCGGAATGCCACCAACTCGTGCAGAGATTGCGCGTGAGCTTGGCTTCCGCTCTGCGAATGCCGCAGAGGAACACCTAAAAGCGCTTGCTCGTAAGCAAGCAATTGAAATTATTCCAGGCGCTTCTCGTGGGATTCGTATCCTGCTTGAAGACGCAGCCAATGATGAGCAGGGTTTGCCTTTGATTGGTCAAGTCGCAGCGGGTGAGCCAATCTTGGCTCAAGAGCACGTAGAGGCGCACTACCAAGTCGATCCTGCGATGTTCAAACCGCAAGCGGATTTCTTACTTCGTGTAAATGGCGAGAGTATGAAAGACATCGGGATTATGGATGGCGATTTGCTCGCGGTGCATAAAACCCAAGACGTGAGAGACGGTCAAGTTGTCGTTGCGCGTGTTGATGATGATGTGACTGTGAAGCGTTTGGAGCGCAAAGGTTCAACCATATTACTGCATGCTGAGAATGAAGAGTTTGCCCCAATTCAAGTGGACTTAACGTCTCAGCACCTTACGATTGAAGGCTTAGCCGTTGGTATTATTCGCAATACCGATTGGATGTAAGTGTGTTTAAGCAGCCCAGTTGATCTGGGCTGTCTTTTCTCTTCTTTTCTCTTTTTCTACTTCCTCCAAAAGCTTGATCATCATCTTGACCTTGTTTGTTTTGACCAATTTATAAGCTTGATAATGTAATTGATATTCATTATCATCTATTTCAATGTCTATGTTTTCTCTCTGGCGCAGGAAATGCCCATGTCTCAGTCTAAACATCAAGTTCCTAACCATTTATTAAAGCCACTGTTATTGCGTAGCCGTGAAAGCATGGTCGACAATGGCTTGGTGTACGATCCGATAGCTGCTAAAGCGTGTTTGAGCTGTAAGATGGCGCCGGATTGTTTGAGTGGTGATATTGCGCAGAAGCAATTGCTGCACGTGACGCTGACTCAGCTTTGTGACCAGCAGGTTAGTCACTTCTTACAGCAGTATCCCGATGCTTGGATAATCAATGTCGGAGCGGGGCTGGATACCCGCTTTTATCGCTTGGATAATGGACGCTGCCATTGGATAGAGCTGGATGTGACGGAAAATTTGGTATGGCGTCAGCGCTTGTTCCACAAAAATGAACGCTATGAACATCGCTGTGGCAGTGTGGATAAAATGTCGTGGCTAGAGACGTTAGCCATTCCAGAGCAAGCACCGGTGCTCATTTTATGTGAAATGGCACTGCTCGATTGCACAGAGCGTCAAGTCGCGAAATTTATTCAAACCTTGGGTCGACATTTTGTTTCTGCTGAACTATGTATGGTGCTGGCAGGAGATTTAACGGAAACCAAGTGGGGGCAAAAGCTTGGCTCTGATCGTTATGCTCATGGCTTTGAAGCGCCTGCAGCACAGATATTGCAATGGTTACCATGGGCACAGTGGGTGAAAGCTTTCTCGCCATTCGATAGATTCTGTTCTCGTTGGAAAGCTTGGCAGCGTTGGCTTAATAAGATTCCAATGTTGAAGCATCGCCTCACGCCAGTCCTCGTTCACATCAAGTGGTAATTGGCTAGTCGTTAAGCGCTCAGGTACACTCGTCGATCTTACTGATGAGGTGCCTGTGACAAATTCAATCTTCTCTCCTTTATCTAACCCAAAAGTTCATCGCCAAGTCTTAGCTTTAGCGATACCTATGGTGCTGTCGAATATTACTGTTCCATTGCTCGGTTTGGTCGATGCTGCGGTGATTGGTCATCTAGACCACGCTTGGTATTTGGGTGGTGTTGCGTTGGGCAGCACCATGATCAGCGTGACGTTTTGGCTGCTTGGTTTTTTGCGTATGTCGACTACTGGGTTGGCGGCGCAGTCCTATGGCGGTGAAGACCGAAAGCAACTTGCCTTGGTGTTTATGCAAGGCTCACTTATGGCGCTGCTGTTTGCGTTAGTCTTCCTTATTGCCCATAACCCGATTGCTGATTTGATCTTTGGCTGGAGTGACGCCAGCGCAGAGGTAAAACACTACGGCATGCAATATTTCTCTATCCGTGTGTGGAGTGCCCCCGCAGCGCTAATGAACTTTGTGTTGTTGGGGTGGCTGCTCGGAACGCAAAATTCCAAAGCACCAATGTGGATGGTGATCATCACCAACGTGACTAATATTGCCCTCGATTTGTTGTTTGTGATTGGTTTGGGGTGGAAAGTAGAAGGCGCTGCGCTGGCATCAGTGATTGCTGACTACTCAGGCATGGGTTTTGGTCTCATGTGTGTCTGGAAAACCTGGCGAGAGAGACAATTACCATCACCTCAAAAGTTGCTAGCCAGCACTCAACACGGTTTAGGGCGCTTCGTGAAATTGAATCGCGATATTTTCTTGCGCTCTTTGTGTCTGCAAGCGGCTTTTAGCTTTATGACGTTCCAAGGTGCGAGCTTTGGTGATGAGGTTGTCGCTGCAAATGCGGTTCTGATGAGCTTCCTGATGATTATCTCGTATGGCATGGATGGCTTTGCTTACGCAATGGAGGCCATGGTCGGGAAGGCGATTGGTGCCAAAGATAGGCAACAATTGAGTGAATCGCTTGTCGGCACTTTCTTTTGGAGTTTGGTTATTTGTTTAGGACTGACCGCGCTCTTTGGTTTGGCGGGATCGCAGTTGATCGCCATGATCACTTCAATTGAGGCGGTACAACAGCAAGCAGCGGTGTATCTACCTTGGCTGGTGGTGATGCCACTTGCGTCGATGTGGTGCTTTCTATTGGATGGCATTTTTGTCGGTGCAACCAAAGGCAAAGACATGCGCAATAGTATGTTTGTCGCGACCAGCAGTTTCTTCGTTGTCTTTTACTTGTTTGCCGAGTGGGAAAATCACGCGCTGTGGTTTGCAATGACGAGCTTTATGTTGATGCGGGGTATTGGTTTAGGGGTTATCTTTCTCTACCAATGGCACAAGGATACCTTCCTAACACAATGTTGATATAAAAACAGCAGGTCCAAGCCTGCTGTTTTTCTGTCTGCTATCAAGAAGCATCGATTAGAACAAGCGGTTCAAACCATTCAACGCAGCGACACGATACGCTTCGGCCATTGTTGGATAGTTGAAGGTGGTATTGACGAAATACTCGATGGTATTCGCTGAGCCTTTTTGCTCCATAATGGCTTGACCGATGTGGATAATTTCCGCGGCACGTTCGCCAAAACAGTGAATCCCTAAAATTTCTTTGGTTTCACGATGGAACAATATCTTCAAGCTACCGATGTCTTTTCCTGCGATCTGTGCACGAGCTAGATGCTTGAACGAAGAGCGTCCTACTTCATACGGTACTTTCGCAGCTGTTAGCTCTTGCTCGGTTTTACCCACAGAGCTAATCTCTGGGATGGTGTAGATACCCGTTGGAATATCATCAATCAGGTAGTTTTCTGCCTGACCTTTCGTAATGGCTTGTGCGACAAATCGCCCTTGGTCATAAGCGGCGCTTGCAAGGCTAGGGTAACCGATGACATCGCCTACAGCGTAAATGTGTTCGATATCGGTTTGGTAGTTACGGTTTACTTTTAGTTGTCCGCGAGAGTCCGCTTCCAGACCCACTGCACCCAAATTCAACTTATCGGTGTTACCTGTTCGACCATTCGCATACAACAAGCAGTCTGCCTTCATCTTCTTGCCAGATTGTAGGTGAATAATCACGCCATCTTCCGTGCCTTCGATTTTTTCATAGGTCTCATCATTACGAATTACCACACCACTGTTCCAGAAGTGGTAAGACAGCGCATCTGACACTTCGTTATCCAAAAACTCCAACAAGCGGTCGCGGGTATTGATAAGGTCGGTTTTCACTCCAAGGCCGCGGAAGATAGAAGCGTATTCACAACCGATAACGCCCGCACCGTAAATGATGATATGGCGAGGGTCGTGTTTCAGGCTCAAAATGGAATCACTGTCGTAGATGCGCTCATGCAAGAAATCTACGTCGTCAGGCTGATACGGGCGAGAACCCGTCGCGATGACAAACTTATCCGCTGAATAGATTTCTTCTGTACCGTCGCTTTGCATCACTGCAATTGAGTAGTTATCGATAAATCGCGCGGTTCCGAACAAAAGTGTGCATGAGTTACGGTCATAAAAGCCCTGACGAAGTCGAGTTTGCTTATCAATGACCGATTTAGCATGACCTAAAATGTCAGAAAATGTTGCATGAACGCTAGTGTTGTTTCGACAAAATAGCGGGTTGCTATTAAATTCGATGATGCGGCTAACGGCATGACGCAGTGCTTTAGATGGAATAGTTCCCCAGTGAGTACAACCGCCGCCGACACTGCTTTCTTTCTCGACAATGGCAACATTCAGTCCCGCTTTGGTTAATCCCATTGCAGCCCCTTCTCCGCCAGGGCCACTACCGATTACGATCACGTCATAGTGATTAACATGCGCCATGATGCCTTCCTTGTTATATTTGCTTAACATTGCTTTAGCGCGATTTTAACTCATTTACTCTATTGGTACACGTAATGCCTGTTAGAGAGTGGAAGTGATCACGCAGAATCGACCAAAAGGGTGATTTGGTATGTTGTATGTCTATAAATTGCATCGAGAACATTGCAATTAGATGCATGCCAATAGTAACGTTCTCCGCGCTCAGAGCGAGCGAAGCAACATATCTTTCTCCGTAGGAGCAAATTGCGTTATATTGAGGCTCTTGTACCCTATAGAAAAAGAGCAAGTTAAGAATGAAATCGATGGGAATCCGCGCACAGCAAAAAGAGAAGACACGTCGATCATTGATCGATGCGGCATTTAGTCAGTTAAGTGCGGATCGCAGCTTTTCCAGCCTTAGCTTGCGAGAAGTCGCCCGAGAGGCAGGGATTGCACCGACTTCTTTTTATCGTCACTTCAAAGATATGGATGAGCTAGGCTTAACCATGGTTGATGAAGGCGGTTTGCTACTACGCCAACTGATGCGTCAGGCGCGTCAACGTATTGTGAAAGAAGGTAGCGTAATTCGTACCTCGGTCGAAACCTTTATGGAATTCATTGAAAGTAGTCCGAACGTTTTTCGTTTGTTGTTGCGTGAGCGCTCCGGCACTTCTGCTGAATTTCGTACCGCTGTTGCTCGAGAAATCCAGCATTTTGCGGCAGAATTAACCGAGTATTTAATGAGCACCGGCGTGACCAGAGAAGAGGCGTATACTCAAGCAGAAGCGTCTGTGACTTTGGTTTTCAGTTCGGGGGCTGAAGCTTTAGATTTAGATCGACGTGAGCGCGATGAACTCGCCGAGCGATTGATCATGCAATTGCGAATGATAGCCAAAGGGGCCTATTGGTATCGCAAAGAACGTGAACGTAACCGATTAAAAGGCGGGATAGAATAATGTCGAATGGAAATAAATCTGAAAAGAAAACGCTGATTTTGGCACTGGTTGCAGGTATGTGTGGTGATGCTTTGTTGTCATGGTTGACCATGAGTGAAGTGTCTTTTTCAATCTTCCCATTGATTGCACTCGTACTGGCTGTACAAGCTCTTTACCAAGAGTACCTAAATAATCCGGTATCAGAAGATATCCCATTAGTTGGCTTGGCGTGTTTCTTCGTAGGTGCGTTTGGCCACTCTGCGTTTATTAAGGCGCAATACCCAGAAGCAGGCTCAAACTTCTTTGCGATCATGGTTTCAATGATCTTACTCGCATGGATTGGTAAGAAGTTAGGTTTTGTCAGCAAGAAGACTTCTGCGGAATAAGCAAAACGAATCAAATACAAAAAAGCGAGCCATTGAGCTCGCTTTTTTTGTATTTGACGCAGTGGGTTACGCTTTGCGTTCCAATAGCACGCCCGCTTCCATGTGGTGGGTATATGGTGACATAATTCCATTAACGTCCACTAATGTTTGTTGTTGTTATATAAATCAATGGCTTATGTTGGTTTGTTTAGATTCATTGTCCATTAAAGTCTTTATGGGTACAATAAAAACCTCATCATTGCCGTACCCCGAGCCGTACCCAGAATTTTAGAGAGTTGCTTATAATGACAAAACGAATAAACAGCAATGCCACGCTACAAGCTCTGAAGCCACAAGATAAAGAGTACTTAATCCCAGATAAAAAAATTGAAGGGCTAAATATACGCGTTCGTCCTACCGGTACAATGACATGGACATTTCGGTTTCAGATTGGAAAGAAACACGAAAAAATCTCTATGGGGCGATATGTTCAGTCAAAACCTGAGCGGGGTATGACATTAGAGCAGGCAAGAGTGGAAGCTGGTCGTTATCGGAGTTGGTTGGAGAACAATAAGAATCCAAAAGTTGAACTTGATAAAGAAAAACGTGCACAAGATGAGGCAAAGACCTTTCACGATGCATTTGAAAGTTTTGATGAGAAGCGTCTTTCTAAGCAATTACGAGGCGTTCAGTCGAGAACCATTTACAATCGAGATATAAAGCCAATTATCGGTAATGTTAAATTGGCGGATTTAAGCATATATGATCTCAATAAGGTTTTTGATGCGAAGGTTGATAAAGACGGTAAGCGTATGGCTGGTGCTATCGGTGCTTGCCATAAAATCATCAATCAAGTGATTAACCATGCCTTAGCCCTCAATATGCTTGATTTTCATCCGGCCCCACAACTTAAAGCAAAGGATGTTGGAGGGGGATCTAAAGTAACAAAACGAAACCTTAGCTTTTCTGAGTTGAAGATATTGCTAATTAGCTTAGGAGAGTGGCGTACAGCTCCTTCTAACGTGCGTTTAATACGTTTCTTGTTGGGATGCGGTCAACGTATCAGTGCTGTCCTAGAAATGTGCTGGGGTGAGTTAGATTTAGAAAACAAGGTCTGGACTCTACCAGCCAGTTCAGCAGAGCGACATACTAAAAGTCCGGACAGTCGCAAAGTACCGCTCAGTGATTATCTTATTGAGTTGTTGCAAGAGCAACGTGAAAATGTTCCAAGTAAATGGAAGTTGGTTTGGCCTCAGCTCACTGTAGATAAAGCTCAAGAGCCTGCGGCAGTACGGGCATTGATCAAACGTAACTTACCAGCCGATCTAGAGCGTTTTTCACCCCACGATTTGCGTCGTACCTTTATCAGCCGTTGTAGTGAAATGGGGTTAGATATCGTGGCGATTGAAAAGACAGTCGGTCACCAGTTACCGGGTATGCTTCGAGTTTATAATCACCATGATTATCTTGATGAGCAACTAGCCGTTTTACAGGCGTGGGGCGACAAGCTTCAGACTTTGACAGTTGAGAATATTGTTCCTTTATCACCGACGAAATCGGCTTGAGTTTTAGTCCAACTTGTAAGGAAGATGCAGCCTCTTTCTAATGATTCGAGGAACTGCATCTCTACTGCTTTGATTTAGTTGTAAAACGGATATATCTAACTAAGCTCTCGGTAGGCTTTCTCAATGATATCAGTTAGAGTGTCGCCTATGTTTTTATCAGAAAGATCAACTATTCTATCTAGTTTCTTTTTGGCGTCAGGTGGAAGAATAAAAGTGTATTGCTTTTTACCACTATTTTTGGTTCTGTATTTATACTGACTCCATGTCTTACTAAATTTTAATAATAGGTTTTCTTTAATTATCTCATCATTAATAAGGTCGTACACTGCTAAGCAAGTGTCATAAGGATGAGTATTTTCAATATTTTTGAATACTCTAATTTCAGGATATAATCTATGGTTTTTACTTATGAACCTCACTAATTCTGTAGACTTTTCATTTAATCTATCTTGATCTCTTTCTAAGAACTTATTGAGTGAGTTGTCTTTACTTATAAAGTTCCACTCTTTTATTAAGTCGTTGTAAAAATTAACTGAGTTATGAGGGGTGATGTTTAATTTATCTATGTAATTAATTACCTGATTATATTTTGTTTCTTTATCTACAGCTAATGTTTCAAATACACTTGTTTCACTTTTAGCATCGTCAAGGAATTCCTTTTCTATATATCTACAGTTATAGATAATAAATCCCCATAGCCAATTTATTTTTCTACTATCTTTTTGGTCAAAGTTACATCTTATTTTTTCTAGCAAGTCATTTTCATTATATTCTTTGATTAATTCATCCTTCAAAAATTTCGCATCGTTTTTTTCTAATCCTTTGAATGCTTTTCTTACGAGGGAGTTCTTTTTTTCTATATCTAAATCGATAAAGTTTTTAGCTTGATATCGGTGTAACTTTCTCTTTTTAAGTAGTAAAGAGATGTATGAATTTGCTTCCCTGTCACTTTGGGCCTTGGGTGGTTCAACTGATAACTTGCTATCCATCACTCACTCCTTGTTATATAAATGTTAAAATTACACAGAGTTATTATTGAGTTTTCTATGTGTTTTTAATTGGTTATTATCGTGATTTAAAGTTGTTTTTACAATGGTTTATTGAAGTTGTTTCTTGTGGTAAGTCTTCTTTTTAAAAGGGGAAGTCTGTTAGTGGGTGGTACTATGTATGGATATGCGCTGCTTTTTATTGAGTCTAGCGAGGTTCAAAGGTGACACTGTCTTGTACTATATGTGGAAACAATTAGACAGAGTATCCGAGCAGCTTATGGCTTAATAAAGCACCGAAGCCTCTAGCCTGATATAGTTTAGTGTCGCTGATAAACCGTCGGTATATAGTTATATATGTTTTATTCTTAAGCAGTATTAACAAAACTAATAAATTATTACCAATATACCTAACCTATGAGATAGATAATCTAATAGGTGTAAGAATGAAGAAAGAGAAAAGGGTAAGAGTAAGGGAACCGAAAATTTACCAGGGAGAGTTCTTTTACGATATAAAACTTAATCCAAAAAGGGAATACTACGAGCCTTACCTGATAAAGTCGAAAGAACTTCTTGATTATGTCACCACTGAACACAATCGGGTTATTGCTTTTAGTTTTGTTCTACGATTTCCTCAAGATCTTGAGCAGGATAGAGATATTTCATATATAACAAAGTTTAGAAGGATATTTCAGAGGAAGATTGATTTTACTTTGGAAGAGAAAAAAAAGGAAAAAACTAGAGTTCATCATGTTAAGAAAGGAAATAAGGCTTTTAATATCTGGTGCAGAGAAAGGGATCGTGGCAATAATGATCACTATCATATGTTTATTCTAATGAGTAATGAAAACTTCCGATCTTTAGGGCACTATTCTACCAGCCCTGAGCCCCAAAAAAGCTTAGCGGTATTGGTTCAAGAAGCGTGGTCTGACGCTCTAGGGTATTCATATTGTGGTATGAGAGGCTTAGTTCATTTCCCTAATAATAATAAATTCAGAGTTGTACAAAATAGGTATGACACAAAGAGTAACTATGACGCCTTACTTTTCCGAATGTGTTATTTGGCCAAAAGAGAGACGAAGAATTTTGGAGAAGGGGTACGCTCATTTGGATGTAGCAGGATCAAGAGAGAACCATAAATGAGCTCTGCGAGACGAAAGCCTTAAACTCCTATTAGGAATCACGTACCAATCGTCGTACTTGTGCTTTTAGCTTAATCATGGGGTTGGCTAGAGAATCCATTAAATAATCACATCACACGGAATCCTACGAGGAAGAAGAACATAGGAGATTTCCCAGTGAGATTTATCAGATTAAAAGAAGTGATTAACATGACAGGTCTAGGGCGTTCAAGCATTTACAATTTTATGGTTGAGGGTTCATTCCCTAAAAGCGTACCTCTTGGTGGTAGAGCTGTGGCATGGGTGGAATCTGAGATAAATGAGTGGATGGAAGCTCGCTTAGCAGAGCGCAGTGAATGTTAGGTAATTTTGAGTTGATATGTAATGAGGCTAGGGAGACCTAGCCTTTTTATGCGCTGGAAGACCGGTGACAAACAATGTCTGCTATGGAATATAGCAAGCGGACTTGTTTAGCTGAGAAAGATGATTTGCTTATCCTTTATGACGATGCCTTAAGTCCCATACACGCCACTGACTGGCTTGAAGGTGCGTACGAGCGTCACCTTTAAGCTGAGTCAATGTGAAAGTGTTAGAGAAGATATCACCGCTTAGACAGTGGCTACAGAACTGATGGCAGTTTTCATTTAGCAGGGAATAGTCAGTTTGTACACCAAGCATGGCTTCTGCAATTTGAGCAGCAAACTCACTACCCATGGCTCTACCTTGCGCATTGCAACTCACGTAAATGGAAAGGGCTGTGGTATCTGCTAGGAATTGATGAATTGATACGGCTTCGATAAGACCTTTGCCATTACGGTGGATGATACGTCCATCTCCCACGTAGACACCTGAATGTTCAGCATATCCAAATGCGAGATCGCAATACACAATGCTACCTCTGACTGGGTGATTGGTATTCCAGAATAAGTTTTGGATTAAACTTTTCGATAAGCTGCCAACTAGAAAGCTTCCTATCGCGTTATATGGGTTCATGTTATTTGCTCTCAAATGTAATAATGGCGAAACTCAAAAGGCTCTGAGCCTAATGTTTATAAGGGATTGGCGGTCCCGCCCCCTCACGAAATGACTAGGCTTAAAGCTCAAGAGAAACAAAGTCTTTATCGACTTCATCTTGAGTGATACCGATATAGCGAAGCGTGACGCCTTCAGATGTGTGACGAAGCATTTTCATGACACGGCCTATATCTTTTGTGGATTGGTAAAGAAAGTAGCCTCGTGTCTTTCTCATCGAGTGAGTACCTAACGCGATATTTAGCTCTTGGCCTACTTGTTGAAATGCCATGGACACAGCACGTCGCGTGATTGGCTGCGGTGGTTTGTTTTTCAACTGTTGGCATCGGTGGGATTGAAACAAATAGATGTGGTCGGGATGTTGCTCCCTTAATCTAGCAATATGCTGCTGCGCTTTGGTATTGAGCTGAATGTTTGCCAGTTTGCCAGTTTTACTTTCACGAATAATAAGTCGGTCACCATGAATGTCTTCAAAGCGAATCGATAACAAATCAGAAATCCTCAGTGCCAGGTTTAATCCGATATTCCATACATCGGCCATTTGTGGATGACAACGAATACTCAGCAAATGACCAATCAGGCGTATGGTGTCATCGTTTTTGATTGCTTGGACCTCAGCCATAATCTGCTTCCTTTTTTGTCTGTATAAGGATGTTTTGGGAAGTACAGAGCCGACGATATCGAGAACCTCTTGTGCAATAAGGGATTGAAGCTTCCCGTTTTAACAATATGGGAAGCAGACATCGGCTTAGCTCTATGTGGGTGGTTTTGTTGAATGTTTGGTAAGGGAAGGGGAGTGTTCTGGGGTAGTAAGTGGATTGGCTCTGATTAATAACCACACTTAATCTGAATTTGGTTGTAAGCGTCCATTGCCACATAAGCTAGAAAGTTACACTCCCACATTTCATATAGCTCGGTTGTTTCTTGCAGGTGCATGCCCAGCCAGCCGCTAAAGCGAGCGAAAGCGACGTTGTTAGCAAAATCAAAAGTCAGGTCGGGAACCAGTTCCGGTGTCACGTCACCCACATAAACGCGGTCCGTTATCTCCCTAATGGCTATATGGCTGTCTTTCATATCGATAGTGATAGATACAGGATGAAACCCGCCTTCTTTCGGGTGGTAACTGGTGTCCTTAAAACGGATAGTCAGCCGTCCTCGGTAATTAACATCATGAATAGAGCGTTTGATTAAGTCTTTGAGTTGGAGTGAAGGCTTGGCTCGCTTGCATGCGAACATAGCCAGGTTAGCAGCTTGATTCATAGTGACCTCTTTGAGAGAAATGGAGATTAGCGAATGGGGGTAATGTCGATTGAGATTGCAGAGTGTGCGATGAGCGATCGAGTGACTGCTTTAAGCCAACTGGCGAGTAAGGTTTGTACTTCTGGCCTTTGTAAGCTGCACTGCTTGATTTCAGGGTGATAGAACCAACAACCCGCGAAGTTGAAATACAGCGATAACTCTTTTTGTGGCGTACCTGTGACGACAACATCAAAGGTTGCGATAAAGCGAAGCTGCCAGGGCGAATCACTGGATGTGCGTTCTAATTGAATTTCAATGGGCTGAAATCGTTGGTCAGTCTCTTGAGAGCGTATGTTTAACGCTAATCGTTCAACTGTATTAGGAATGGTGCTGTCCAATAGCAGGGCATCAAGAAAGCAATGCATTGGAGTAACGAGCTCATCATTAAGCCCGGAAACAATAAACTCACTCATATCAATCCCTTTTCAGCAAATGAGACACAGTCTTCACCAACAACGATGTGGTCTAAGACACGGATATCCACGAGCTTTAGAGCGTCGATAAGTCGCTGAGTAATGCGTTTGTCGGCTTGGCTAGGCTCAGCAATGCCGGAAGGGTGGTTGTGGGCAAAAATCACGGCGGCAGCGTTGTGATTTAGTGCCGTTTTTAATACTTCACGGGGATAAATCGAAGCGGCGTCAATCGTGCCAAAGAACAACTCTTCGAAGCTGATCAATTGATGTTGGTTATCAAGAAACATCACAGCAAACACTTCTCGGTCATGTGCTCCTAATTTGAGCTTTAAGTACTCTTTGACATTGGTTGGGTTAGTAAACGTGCCTTCACGTTTGTATTTCGTAGCTAGAGCTTCGGCTGCACGCTCTAGCAGCTCATTGAGTTCTGAAGTCTCAAAGGGGTAGTCATGGTCAGTATTTGGGGTACGCATAAGGGCTCCTTGGGGTCTCTGTTTGGTTATGCGTACTGATGAAATATATCTGAAAGTGTTTTAAATCAGGCTTGTTAGGAACTGGAGGGTAGAAAGCAAGCGTGCCCAGAGACAGGTAAAAAATAACTTACTTGCCGTTGTTATGTAGAAATCGCTGTAAAGCAAGTTATTAACAACCAAGCCGAATCAAAGAATGTATCGGCTTTTTAGTCTCTGGAGAGTATGAGAATGAGTATAGAAATTTATGTAGAAGCGGCCATGGTGAGAAAACAAAGAGGTCGTCTTGTTGGTGGTGTTGCGTACATAGCACTCGATGCTGATGGATGTATTGATGATGAAGATTGGGATCCTGTTGACTATGTTACTGACCAGGCTTACCTAGAGCTGTCAGCGCTTGCTTTTGGATTAAAGCGAGCGAGAGATGGCGATATTATTTATTCAAGCAGCGATTATTGCGTCAAGGGTTTTAATGAGTGGTTAGATGGCTGGAAGCGACGAGACTGGTGTAAGGCAAATAAAGAACCGATAGCTAATGAAGATCTTTGGCGGCTGGTGGATGAAAGAAGCGCGGAGAAGCGTGTTGAGGTGAGAAAAGTCGCTGCCTGTTCCGCAGGAAAAGATGCCGCTTATAGATACGCTGTCCTGGCGACGAAACGTCTGTTGTAATGACAATGAATCACTTGCTGGCAGTACCAGCAAGTGATTCATCTTTATGTGCTGCTCTATACAGGTGCTGTTAGCTGTAGCCTCAGAGTAGGCGAATAGGAAAAGTAAAAAATAACGCAGCGGCCTTTGTCATGAGTTGAACTACATAACAAGGTTTTAAAATGTTGAATTTTCTTAATTTAGAGCAAGTTGTAACCAAAACAACACTATGTAAAAGCACTATTTATGAGCTAATGAAAAATGGGGAGTTTCCAAAAAACTTCACCGTATCAGGTAAGCGTAAGGAGTGGCTTGAGAGTGATGTTGAAGATTGGATGATGAGCAAGGTGGAGAGCATTGATAGTTAGCTGGTATTGAGCGTAGTATGTTAGTAAAAACAGTGTTTTAAGGTTGATGTTTGGTTTTGAACTATTGTGTTCGAGGAGAGAAGTACTACTTCGTGATGTGAGCTATGACACTTTCATTGATAGAAGAAATTTAAGTTTCAATGTATGATTATCGTGTAACCACTTTACCTAATTTTAGAAATTACCCATGGCTAGTTCGACTCAAATTAAAGCTTTGATGCAATCACATATCGATAAAGATGACGACAGGTTCTTATCTGTTGCGCTTCAGGTTGCCGCTCATGAGGCGAGAAATGGTCATGGGAAGCTTGCTCAAGAGCTCAAAGGGTTAGTTGAAAAGGCTAAGAAGAACAGCGTAAAAAACCTACCAGTGTCGATAGCAACTGGCGTTAAAGACACATCAGGTTTATTGGTTACAACTCACCCGAGCTTGCGTTTTGCTGACTTAATCGTATCTAGTTCTGTTAAAGGTAGGCTAGAGAGATTGGTGAAAGAGCAAAAGCACCTTACTACACTTAAAAACCATGGTCTCTCGCCACGTAGAAAGCTCTTATTGGCTGGAAAGCCCGGTACGGGAAAAACGTTCACGGCGTCGGTTTTAGCTGGTGAACTAAACTTCCCTTTATTTGAGGTTCGCCTTGATGCTGTTATTACCAAGTATCTTGGCGAGTCTTCTGCTAAGTTACGCCAAATATTCGATACCATCCGAGAAGTTAGGGGGGTGTACTTTTTTGATGAGTTTGATGCTCTAGGCTCACACCGTGGTTCAGGAAACGATGTGGGAGAAGCTAGGCGTATCCTCAATAGCTTTTTGCAAATGATCGAGCAAGATGACTCCAATAGTGTCATCGTCTGTGCTACGAACCATATTGAAGCGTTAGACCATGCGCTGTTTCGCCGTTTTGATGATGTAATTAAGTACGAGCTCCCTTCAGAAGATGAAATCATCAAGCTGTTCCGCACTCGATTACAGCCGTATGTAGCGAAGAATTTTTCTTGGAAGCGACTTCCTGCAATTGCAGAAGGCTTGAGTAATGCAGAGATAACTTTAGCTGCAAATGATGCAATTAAAGAAATGCTTATTCATGACTATAACTCGATTACCACCACAATGCTTCAGCAGGCCATTGAGGATAGAAAAAGCATTAGTCAGCACTTTATGGAGTAAGAAGGAACTTGAATGGCTCGAAACGAATTTAATAAACCTCACTTCTTTTTTAATTCTTCCGGCAGCTCTCACGAATTTACGTCTCCTACTCGAGGTGGCGGATCTAAAATAGTAATCCCTGCAAAAAACAGAGCTTCTCACAGCAGTAAGTTACGTCAAGAAATTCAAAATGTTGCTACTGAGTTGACGGATCTAAAGCAGAGCATTCCTGTATCGGAGCTCACGATGGGGGTTGGTATCCAAGTTGAGTTTGAAAGTTTTCCTGACGTTGAAATGGCCGTTCAGAGCCTTGCCAATGATCCTCAAGGAATTGTGCTACACAATGTGAAAACAGTGGAGCAGGATGGACAGAAAACGACTCTTGCGACAGCTTTTGTGCCGGAAGGAAAGTTAAGCTTCTACCAAAAAAAGCTGAATGATTACGAAGGATACAAAACAAAGCAGAATGGTGATGCGGCTGATCATCAAAAACTTATTGATTCAATTAAATCTATCAAGCGTGCTGCTTTCTCTGCTATCTGGGCTGATGATATCAGTCTTCTACCTGAAGACAAAGGAGCGGATGTTTGGTGGGAAGTATGGTTAGCGACACCGAGGAAGAGCCGTCAAACCCATAACCACTACCTTGAAATACTCTCAGATTTTTCTCGATTAGCGAATCTCGCTGAAATTGAAGTGTCTGAGCATAAGCTTCGCTTTCCTGAACATACCGTTATTCAAGTAAAGGCTAGCCAAAGAAAGCTTGAAGAAAATGCAACTCTTCTTTTTAGGGTGGCAGAGATTCGTTACCCGAAAGTTACGGCTGAATTTTTTGATGCAATGGAGCCTGTTGAGCAACGAGAATGGTCTGATGAGCTTCTCCATCGCCTAAATCATACGTATACAGATAATTCCCCATATATCTGCATAATCGACTCCGGAGTGAACGTAGATCATCCATTGCTGTCCTCTTTTTCCGATTTAGGAGACCAAAGAACGATAACAGATGATAGTGATCCTACTGATGTGATAGGTCATGGTACAAGTATGGCTGGCTTAGCTATGTGGGGAGATTTGGCCGATAGGTTAAGCTCGACAGATATTGAAACGGTTACCCACCGGTTAGAGTCAGTTAAAACCATTAGGTTTAATGGTGATAATGCTGGTAAGCCCCTGGGGATAGTGACCGAAAATGCGGTTTCAGAAATAGAAAACTATAAACCTGAGCGTTCACGTATCTATTCGATGTCATTGTCATCAGGGAAAGGGACGGACAGAGGTAGGCCGTCATCGTGGTCAAGTGCAATGGATATGCTTGCGGTAGACTTTCTTGGTGAAGGTGAGTTTCCTCGATTGTTCACTGTATGTGCGGGGAATACGGAGCCTGTTGGGAGTGTAGTGTACCCAGAGCTTAATTATCTAAGCGATGTCCATGATCCTGCTCAAGCCTGGAATGTGTTAACTGTTGGTGCATATACCGAGAAGGATGTCATTACAGAGTCAAGCGACTATCAACCATTAGCACCAAAAGGTGGCCTATCACCTTATTCGACCACTTCCCTTGAATGGGAAAGGAAAAATACTCCGATTAAGCCAGAGGTTGTGTTTGAAGGGGGAAATGTTGGTCAAGATGAAGTCGGTTGTGCTGGAATGCAAGATTTAGAACTGCTAACAACCAATCATGACTTCTCTCAAAGACATTTTCGATGTGCAAATGCTACCAGTGCTGCTACTGCCTTAGCTGCCAGATTTACTGCTCAGATTAAGTCTAAGTACCCTGAGCTGTGGCCTGAAACTGTCAGAGCATTAACCGTTCATTCCGCCGACTGGACGGATGAAATGTATTCGTTGATTTCTGCTGAACGCAGTGATGGCAATACGAAAAAATCCGATATGGCCAAGCTGGTACGCAAAGTTGGCTTTGGTGTTCCTGACTTGGAGAAAGCTCTAAATAGTGCAAGTAACTCTCTGTCGCTGGTGATTCAGGATGAACTGCAGCCCTATACAAAGCCAAAGTCTAGAGATACCAAGACCAAGGATATGCATTTACATGATCTACCTTGGCCCGTTGATGAGCTGCAAAAAATCGGTGAAGCTGATGTAGAGCTAACAATTACCCTGTCATACTTTGTTGAGCCAAATCCATCAAGCCGCAATGTATTAAATAAATACAGTTATGCCAGTCATCAGTTGAGATTTGACGTCAAGCACCAAGGGGAGTCAGATCAGCAATTCATGCGAAGAATCAATGCTAAAGCTGAAGGCGAAAAATCGGAATCATTAGAAGACAGCAATTGGTTGTTAGGAAAGCAGCAACGTCACAGGGGATCGATTCACAAAGACATTTGGCGTGGTAGTGCTGCAGATCTCGCAGCTCGAGGAAAGATAGCTATTTACCCCGCTAGTGGTTGGTGGAAAACTCGAAAAGCTCATGAGAGATATGACTCCAAGGCCCGATATGCGTTAGTGGTATCATTATCCGTACCTGAAGTAGATGTGGATTTGTATACCGAAGTGCAAACTATCATTGAGGCTGAGGTTGTCACCCCTGCTGTGGTGGAAGTGACCAATTAAATATCTCTTCGAAGGCCCCCAACAGGGGGCCTTCTCTATTTCTGAACATTAATACTCATCATCTCAAAAACAACACTGATAGCTAAAAAATCAATCGCCTAGTGTAGAATAATTAAGCACTACTACTGGAAAGCAAAAGGTGCACGGAAAATAAACAATAACTTCAATGAAAGGTGTGTCGGACTGCGCACACTTCAAATTTAGATTGCAGGTAGTGAGATGGCGAAAGAGGTAACTTTAGAGCACTTTGAGAAAGCTGCTAGAGAAATTGGCGCTCATGGAGATAATGACACCCTCCCCTTTGACTTGGATAACCGTTTTATTTCAGAGTGTCACAAAGGCGTTGCTGAGATTGCCTATGAGTTGTTTAAGGTATTGGATGAGTCAGGGAAAAACGAAGCCAGAAAAACAATCGATTCTCTGTCGATTTTTCATGAACGGTTGCTTGTACCTAGTGGGATGAGTGGGTTTCGTATTACGACGAAGATACACCCGTTTTGGAATGTTTATATAAATGGGCTTGCAATTGCTATTTCTGAAAAGTTAGCTCCTCAAAGATTTGATAGTGCGCACTCTTACCGACACTCCGATGAACAGAGTCGACTATTTTTACGTGAACACTCTTGGTACTCATACAAAGCAGCAACAATTGAAGAGTCTTTGTTGGCAGATAGCAAGTCAGTGGTGGTTCAAACGGATGTATCAGGCTTCTATGAGCATATTTACCACCACCGTTTGGAAAACTTGATTGGAGACTTATTCTCTGAACATTCCACCGTTTCCGCTCAGCTAGATAGAATACTCAATCAAATGAGTGCTGGAAGATCATTTGGCCTCCCAGTAGGTGGGCAGTGCTCCAGAGTATTAGCTGAAGTGCTTATGCACGCTATTGATGAGTTGCTGACTTCATCTGGTTTGATTTGGCATCGATATGTAGATGACTTCACCTTGATTGCCAAGAGTCAGTCAGATGCTTACAAAGCGTTATCAACTCTATCAAGATACTTGGCTGATTATGGATTGTCACTTAATCGAACTAAAACTACCTTTTTATCCTCACTGCATTACAAGAATTTCGTTACGGCTCAGCTTAGCTCTGATGATGAACAGGCTGGGAAGTTGAAGGAAATTGATTTGTACTTTGATCCGTATACCGATGATCCGCATGCAGAATATGAAGAGCTACAGAAAGCGGTCAATGAAATTGATGTTGTTAGCCTCCTACAGGCGGAAACCTTTAAAAGTCAGCCCGATTCATATCTCGTTGCCCAGATTAGTCGTACATTGGTGTTTCAAAGCCCATACGCAGCCGCTCAGTTATGTCAAACCTTGCTCAAGCCTAGTAACTTAAATGCTTTTAGAGGATCGTGGTCTAAGATTATGCGGGGAATATCAAAGATTAGAGCAGACAGTGAATTCTCCCAAATTCACTCTAGCATAGACAGTAGCTTGGACGGTGTTATACAGAGTTGTGAACACTTGTTGTTGCCTGAGGCTAACTGCCTGCACTTTATGAGAGCTATAAGATTTAAAGCAACCCCAACACGCTCTCAATTTGTGATGGGTATTTTCAATAGTTCTGAATTTGAAACAGTGAAGCGAGCAAGCGTTGATTGTTGGAGGCACTGGAAAAGTCGCTCACAGTTTTTAGCTGCAAGTAATCGTTACGATGTGAGCCATGGAGAGTTACAGAGAATGTTCTGGTTAGCTTCATATCAGTTTGGGGATGAAGGTAAACATTTTAGAGGGCGAGTTAAGAAGAAAATAGAAAATACTTGGTCTCTAGGTTTTGAAATTGAAGGTTCAAAAGCCTTCGCTGAGTTATATAAGGACTGGTCGGCTTCATGCGCTTTTTAAGACTCCCATTTACTGATCCTCGTACCCTGGCTAGAGACATTCCTGGTGTTTCTGAAATTTTATTCCCCGGCTTAGTTCCAGGTATGGTCGCAGGGCTAAATCAAACATGGATGGAGCTAGAAAGTATCGCTGCTGTTTCTGAAGTCGCATTGAGTAGGATGAGTTTAGCTCCTGCTATGCTATATGAGATAGCTAGCGTTAGGGCGGAGTTTTTGCTCGATGGAAGAGAGTTAATAGAGGAAGATTACTTGGCAATAGCATTAAAAAGACAGTCTCGTTTTTTTGACGCGCAGCTCCCTAGTCTGTTAACGGAGCAGGACAAAAGGTTAATTGAAAGTGTGGCTAGTAACCTAGCATCGGGATTGACCGAGTTAGCTAATGGTAAGGCGATAACCATTGCACCTAGCATAGCGGGATTAGAGTGGATTTCTTCTAGCTATGGAGATTTTTGCTTTGAAGGCTACTTGATAGAGGTTAAGTGCACCAATAAGAACTTTTCAGCGAGTGATTACAGGCAGGTTTTGCTTTACTGGCTTTTAAACTTTTCATTCTCACTGGGTAATCCTGACGTTGTGACTTGGAAACATGGCATTATTTTTAATCCAAGGAAGAACAAGTATGTGCAGGTGGATTTTGAAGAGCTGCACCGTTTAGTTGCTGGTGGAAGGAATATAATTGAGACGGTCGAGCTACTTCAAAATACAGTACTTTCTGCAAGAGCTAAACTAAATTAGCCACAAAAACTGCGGCAAGCTTCATCATACCATCATAACCTTAGTGTGAATTAGAGCCGATACATCCGACCTAGATAGCAAGTTATTCAATCAGTCGGTTATCATGCTTGAAAGGATGAAATGAAATGGGATATTAGCTTGTATATCAATAAAGTTTTTAATGTAGGTGATGCTTGGGATGCGTTGCGGGCAAACAACGCAATCGAGTTGTCAGAGTTACAAGTAGCTTTAGCTAACTTGGGGTATGTTGACTCTATTAAAGAGATGAAAGATGGGGTTTTAAGCAACCTGAACGAAATGGAGTGGCGGTGTCAAAAGCTTTTGGCAGGAGGCCGAGCAAGTTTCAAAGAGTTCAAAGCAGCGCCATCTAAGCCGAAGATGATCCAAATGGGAGCTTTGAAAGGTGAGGTTGCGATCGATATTGGAATGAATATGCCTACAAGCTTAGATAGTTGGGTAACATTTAGATCTAAATCTGTATCTTCTTTGGGCTTCATTCCGATCTTAATAATGCCCTTGGATGTTGGAGAGAACAGTTCTTTCCGGATGAGTTTCGACTATGTGGTTCAGCGAATACAGTACCTTGATATTGTTGAAGGAAATAGCTTTCTGGTTCTGGGTTGCTCTTATGATTACTCTGATATAGAGGTTATCGATTCAGACAAGGTAATTCGTAGAACTATCACATTTGAACCTCACCAGATACAAGCTGGCGTTGGGCTACTTTCTTACTTTAGTGAAGTGCTTAAACAGAAGTGTTCTGAAGCAAATAGCAAAGTTACCATTGAACAAGATGGTGAGAAAGTCAGACTTAGGATTAAGTCTGATACAGGTACTGAGCACAAGGTTGAAACTCTACTTAATGAGTATGGTGAAGTCCTCAATGGTACTCGTCATCCAGATCAGTTCATGACAGACCAGATTCAATTAATGGCTCTTCAAAATAAGCTAGATATGGCCGCTATGGAAGTGAAACATCAACAGGGTATTCTGGCGCTAACCAAGTCTAACTATGACCAGCGAATCTTTAGCCTGGAAGAGCAGGTTGCAGACCTTAAACACATGCTATCTGAGAGCATAACTTCATACCGGATTGCTCAAGAACAGGTGTCGATGCTGATAGATAAATATGGCCGTAATAGTGATGTTGAGTTGGAACTGTTAGGTTTAGCGAAGAAGCTCGATGAGCGTGCAGCGGATATTCAAAAAGAAGAATTAGAGCGCATAGTTAAACAGCTCCATATGGATAACCCAAAACTTGCAGTTGAGTTCCTATCTCTACTGAAGGGACCACTTGAGGGGACTGTAGGCAACATCATCTATTCTTGGCTGCCGCAGCTGGGCAGCATCATTGGAATGGCTATTCGTTAACAAGAAACAAAGTACCTTTTATCAGAGAATCTGTGCATGTTACCGCATAAGGGCTTCTAGTAGCTCTCTATACGTTGAGATGTTTGTGTGTTGACTTGTTATAACTTTCGTAATCTTCTTCAATGCTTTTCTACGTTTTGTAAACAATCATATTTATCACGGAACACTTCAATTTTTGATTTAAGCACCTCTCGCCACATGGCCGAGGGGGCACTGTGCTGATAATTTGCAACAGTTGAGGTTAAATGTGCGCAGAAACAACGTTTATCATCTTTAGATGGAATTTGTACGAATACTGAAGGTTCTGAGGTTGAGATGAGAGGATGCCCCTGTTGTAGAAACGAAGAGCAAAGGAATTTATGGTTTCGATTTGTGTCTTATGCCTATATACGCTTAAGTGCTAGTTTTGCTAATCTATTAAGCAATCTGGTGCATTTTTCAGGGGGGAGGGGTACTTCGATCTGAAAAGTGTTAATGGATTGCTTTTGATTTAAATATCAAGAGGTTATTTGGGTATGGCAATCTGGTATTCATTCTGAATATTGAACTTCAATGTAGTAAATATTAATGAATCAGACTACATCCCTATCGGGTGTCGGATAGAAGCTCAATGGTAATCAGTATATCAAATATGAGAACTACCTACATGAAGCACTTTTCAATCAAGGAAGCATGAGCATGGATCACACTCATATAGTCCAAGCTGGCGATCTAGACCGATTTGCTCCAACAAGAGAAAGTCAGTCAGTTATTCCGGAACTAATTTATTGGCTTGTGACCCAATCTTGTTCCAATCTCGTTTTATGTCGAATTCCGTATGGTGATGCCGTCAATCAACCAGGTTGGGATGGTATGGTTGAAGTTGAGGAAGGTTTTCTCGAATTTGTTCCAAGTGGTAAATCTTTTTGGGAGATAGGTACAAACTCTAATCCAAGAGCTAAGGCTACAGATGATTTTAAAAAACGAACAGAGGAAATTGATGATGTCGAACGTGCAAGCTCGTCTTTTGTTTTTGTAACTCCGCGATCATCAGGAGCTGGTGGATGGAGTGAGCCAGCACAAACTCAATGGTTGGAGACACGAAAAGATACAGGGTGGAAACTGATTCGCATAATAGACGGAGTTAAGCTTGCTGATTGGTTAAGAGAATATCCAGCTATTGGAAAATGGATGGCCAAGAAGCTGAACTTGACTGCCAATTTAGGAGGTATCGCGACTGCGATTGAACATTGGGAAAATGTAAACTCCGAGTGTGAGGATGGTGAAGCTCTCCCGCCTAAGCTATTTACTATAGGAAGAAATAGTGCATGTGAAGCGCTGCAGGCACTATTTGAAGGAAGGACACCGGTATTAATGCTTTTTGCGGAGAGTCCGAATGATGTAGCTGATTTCGTCTCAGCTTTTATTGCAGAATTAGAGCCGGAAGCATCAGCAGCATACAGTAATCGTTGTCTCTACATTAGTGATGAACAAGCTTGGCGTAGCATCGTTGAAACTCGTTCCCCACATGTTTTAGTTGCAGATCCCCGCCTTGGTTTAGAAACAGATGAAGGTGCTACTCTCCAAGCTTTAGCTCGTCGTAAAGGTCATGCTGTCGTTGTTCCTCTATGTGGTGCTTGGTCTGGTGATAATCCAGAAATTTTAAAGCTAAGAAGCCCTTCACAATCACAAATTGAATCGGTTCTAAAAGAATCTGGTTATACCGAAGGAAGAGCGACAGAACTTGCAAGAGTCGGTGGTGAGAGGCTTTCTGCACTTCGACGTTACTTAAGAGGATATGGGGCCTTACCACCATATGCAACCTGGGGCACTGCAACTCATCTGGCTCAGGCTGGGCTAGTTGGAAAATGGGACGGTTCTAATCCTTCAGATCGAGCTTTAATTGAGATGCTGCTGGGAAAAGATTACGGGGAGTGGATCGAAACTCTTAGGCCTGGCACACTTCGCTCGGACTCTCCCCTAGTTCAACATGATGAGAAGTGGAGATTTGTCGCGCGTGGTGAAGCCTGGGGGGCTCTAGGATCGCGAGTTACTGATGATGACCTAGAAAGGTTTGAAAAGACCGCCCTTTTTGTATTAGGAGAGGAAGATCCTAAGTTTGAACTTGCTAAGGAAGATCGGTTTGCTGCCAGTGTTCATGGAAAAGTCCTTACACATTCTTCCCTAGTTAGAAAGGGTATTGCCGAAACGCTAGCTTTAATTGGTTGTCGCCCTCAAGCATTGACTTCATGCTCCTTCGGAAAAGCGACTTCTACGGCTGTTATTGTTGTACGTGAGTTACTAAATAAAGCAGACTGGAAACGTTGGGCAAGTTTAGACTCTCTCATGCCACTTTTAGCAGAAGCTGCTCCTGACGAGTTCCTTGATGCATTAGATTCTGTCCTTATGGATCTGCGAGACACACCATTTCATAAAATTTTTAGTGAAGAGGGAAGTGGGGCCTTA
The DNA here is from genome assembly GCF_033339515.1 of Vibrio sp. 2130-1. NCBI lineage: Bacteria > Pseudomonadati > Pseudomonadota > Gammaproteobacteria > Vibrionales > Vibrionaceae > Vibrio > Vibrio sp. 2130-1. The sequence goes on along the minus strand of NZ_JAWOUT010000019.1, from coordinate 5,684 downwards.
GGTGGCGAGAATTATATGGTTGGCTTGCTCTGGGCGTTGGAAACATTGGCTTGGAGTCCGGAATATTTGTCTCGTGTATCAGTTATCTTGGCTGATATTGCTTCATTTGATACTGGCGGGCAATGGTCAAATCGTCCTTCTAATTCTTTAGCTGACATTTTTTTACCATGGCATGTACAGACTACGGCTACTTTTGATAAACGCAAAGCTGCTATTGAGTCTGTGATTAGGGAGCACCCTGTGGTTGGATGGCAGCTTATTCTTGCACTTTTGCCACACAACCATGGCTTTACAAGTGGGTGCCATCGCCCTGTCTGGCGTGAATTTATTCCTAGAGATTGGAAAGATGGCGTTTTAAAAAGTCAGTATTGGGAGCAGATTGATGCATTTACGGTTCTCGCTGTTAATTTAGCTAAAAGTGATTCAGAGAAGTTGTGTGAGTTAATAAAGAGGTTATCTGACTTACCAGAGCCTGCTCACGACAGTTTACTTGAACATTTGAATTCCGACTTAATTGTGTCCTTACCAGAAGTAGAGCGTCTACCTATTTGGGAGTGTGTTGATGAGCTAGTTCGGCACCACAGGAAGTTCGCTGATGCCGATTGGGCGTTACCTGAAAATACGGTTAACAAAATAGCGAATACAGCACAAATACTTGCTCCTACATTGCCTGAGCTAAAATATCGGCACCTTTTTAGTGGCAGAGATATTGACCTTTATGACGAAAAGGGAGATTTTGATGAGCAACAAAAGCGACTCGATTCATTACGCGAAAGAGCTATCATAGAGATTATAAATGATGACGATAGTGATGCCGTGTTTCACTTTGCTTCAAACGTTACTGTTCCCAATGAAGTTGGACGGGTACTAGGAACTGTTGCGTCAGATAATTTGGAGCTGTCGATTCTTCCTTCTTTTTTAGAACGTAACGATGATATATCTGCTCGACTTGTTGCTGGTTATGTTTGGTCTAGATACTGGAAATTTCAAATAGAGTGGGTTGATGAAATCCTTCAAAGAGCTTGGACTATTGAGCAAAAAGCTAAGTTTTTAACTCATCTTCCTTTTGAAGAGAATATATGGGAGAGGGTTTCATCGTTCTTAGATGAGCAAGAGTCACTGTATTGGAAAAATGTGGTTGTGAATCCATATGGTCCAGCTCGAGATTTGACTGTAGCGATTGAAAATTTGTTAAAATACGGGCGTGGAGGTTCGGCAGTAACGTGCGTTTCTAGAATGGCTGACCGAAGTTCTCAATTTAATGAATCCCTAGCGATACAAGCTTTGTTAGATGTTATTGAAAAAGGTAGTGGAATCTCGGAGCTGAATGCTCATCAAACTGTCGAGTTGATAACACATCTTCAAAAATCTAAAACCGCAGATCAGGATGCCTTGTTCAAAATCGAATGGAATTTCCTTCCATGGTTAGATCGTTTCTCATCCGGCTCACCAGTTACGTTAGAAAAGCGATTGGCGTCTGAACCAGGTTTCTTTGCGGAGGTTGTTGGGCTTGTTTATCGTTCGAAAAAGTCTCATCAAGAAGATAATGAACAATTCGATGAACATAAAAAAAGCTTAGCAAAAAATGCTTATAAACTTCTTACTGAATGGAAGCGTTGCCCTGGAACCCAAGAGGATGGGACGTTTATTACTGAATCATTTAATACTTGGTTTAGTGAAGTGCGTAAATTAACAGAAGAATCGGGACATGCAGAAGTTGCTCTGATTCAGGTTGGCCATGTATTAACCTGTGCTCCCCCAGACCCTGATGGTTTATGGATTCATAAAGCGGTTGCGACGGTCTTAAATTATCGTGATACAGGAGACATGCGCTCAGGCTTTACCAATCAACTTTTCAATGATCGTGGAGTTTATGGATTTACGCATGGGCAAGAGGAACGTAACCTAGCAAGAGGTTATAGGGATAAAGCGGAGGCCTTAGATGCGAACGGATACACGAGGTTTGCGGCTGAAATGAGAGAGTTTGCTGAGCGATATGAACGACAAGCTGAACAAGACGAAAAGCGTAATCCATATGAGTATTAATCTAAACTATGTCTTTTAGTATGAACTAACAAGAGGATGCCAAGCGCATCCTCTTTTTGTTTTAAAGTCTTAAGCTCTATCCGTACCCAGGGCCGTACCCAAAGGTATTTTTTTGATGTTATAGATCCTGATTTTCCCTTATTTTATACGCTCCAAAAGCACACCCGCTTCCATGTGGTGGGTATAAGGGAATTGGTCAAACAGAGCAAAACGCGTTACGTTGTGTGTTTCGCATAGAGTGTCCAAGTTCTCTTTTAGAGTCTCAGGGTTACAAGAGATGTACATGATGCGCTCGTAACCTTGCACCATTTTACAAGTATCGACATCCATCCCAGCACGTGGTGGGTCGACAAAAATCGTGTTGCAGTTGTAGCTCTTCAGATCTACACCTGCATCTTGTAGACGACGGAATTCACGCTTACCTTCGATCGCTTGAGTAAATTCCTCTGCCGATAGACGTAAGATTTGTACGTTATCAATCTTATTGGCGGCGATGTTGTACTGTGCAGATACCACAGATGGCTTCGCTAGCTCAGTTGCCAGTACGCGGTCGAAATTCTGTGCCAACGCCAGCGAGAAGTTACCGTTACCACAGTAAAGCTCTAGTAGGTCGCCAGTGCTTTCTAGGGTACAGTCGACCGCCCATTCCAGCATCTTCTCTGCGACTTTGCCGTTCGGCTGAGTGAAGCTGTTCTCCACTTGTTGGTAGATGTAGCTTTGACCATTTACATCGAGCTTCTCGATCACGTAGTCGCGGTCTAGGACAATCTTCATCTTACGAGCGCGACCAATGATGTTTAGGTTAAAGCCTTCATCATTTAAACGCTGTTTAAGGGCTTTCGCGTTTTCAATCCACTCTTCATCAAGTTGGCGATGGTAAAGGAGTGAAACCAGAATCTCACCGCTTAGCGTCGACAGGAAATCCACCTGGAACAGTTTACGACGTAGTGAGTCGTTGTCTTTCATCGCTTCAACCAATAGCGGCATCAGGTCGTTGATCAGACGGCTTGCTGCAGGGAATTGGTCAACACGGTACTTCTCACGAGTTTCTTGGTTGAACATGATGTAGTAAAGATCTTCGCCTTCATGCCAAACACGGAACTCAGCACGCATGCGGTAGTGCTGCTCTGGTGATTCAAACACTTCCAGTTCTGGCATGTTGTATGGCGCGAACATATCCGTGAGACGTTCGACTTTTTCAGCCAGTTGTTCTTGGTAGCGTTGTGGGTTTACATCAAGAGTAGCCATGATCTTACCTTTTATGGTGCATTCAATTTAAGAGCGCAGATTTTATTCAATCTCAATAGGATGTCCAGTTTTGTACTGGAATTGATTTAAAGATAGTGCGTACAGGCAGAGTAGAAAGCAAAATCAATCAAAACGTTACAACTTCTAAGGGCAATATTGGCTGGACAAATAATCAATAGCTGAATAATATTTGCCTCAAGTTGGTGCTATCTAGCAATCTAGATGGCTGAAATGGGAATCTGGTGTGAATCCAGAACTGACGCGCAGCGGTAAAAGAGAACGAACGCTCATCAGACACTGCATTAGTTTATGTGGGAAGTCGAGCAAGTAGGCGGTACACCCGTGCTCTTGAGTCCGAATACCTGCCAACAACTGAGCCACAGCACTGGACTGTCATGATGACAGGGCTCGGAAGGAATTACGCGATTTAGGACAATACAATGAGAAAATCCGCACTGGCGATCACTTTGGCATCGCTGCTTTCACCTGTCTCTTATCTACAGGCCCAAGAAACCTCCACTGACGAAACCATCGTTGTTACTGCAAACCGTTTTGAGCAAGCCGAAAGCCGTACGTTGGCAGATGTCGAAGTAGTTACTCGACAAGACATCGATCGCATTCAAGCGAAAACCCTACCAGATGTATTGCGTCGCCTTACGGGGATTCAAGTTTCACAAAATGGTGGTCGTGGTCAGTTAGCGTCTTTATTTGTTCGTGGAACCAGTTCCGACCAAGTTTTAGTACTGGTTGATGGCGTACGTTTTGCACGAGCAGCGAAGGGCGCTGTGGACTTTAACCAAATCCCACTTACTTACGTTCAACGTATTGAGTACGTACGTGGTGCGCGTGCGTCACTTTATGGCTCAGAAGCGATTGGTGGCGTGATCAATATCATCACCATTGCGCGTGCTGACGAAGAAGGAACGAAGTTAAGTGCGGGTTTAGGTAGTTTAGATTATCAAGAATTGAGTGTGGCATCTGGTATTAAAGTCACAGAGAGCGGCCAGCTAAATATCGCGCTTGGTAGTGAAAGTGATGATGGTTATAACGTTCGTCCTGTACCGGGAGTTAATGACGGTGATCGCCATGGCTTTGATACAAAGAATGGTCTGCTAGGTTACGTGCATAACTTCAATGACCAGTGGTCTGCATTTGGTAACCTACGTGCTTACGAAAATGTTTATCAATATGACAGCAGCTACGGCAGTCGCGGTTACTACGAAGCAGAAAAAGATGATCTTTCTGTCACTCTGGGCGGTAAGTATCAGTCTGATAATGTGATGTCAGAACTACAAGTAACGGCACAGAAACAGAAGTCTTGGAACTATGAGCAAGCAAAAGGCAAACACTCAGGTACTGAAGATGAACTTGAGCAGCAAAATGTCCAGTGGACCAACAGTTACTTGCTAAACAACAATACGACGTTGGCTGGTGGTATTGATTGGCGCAACGAGTCTTATAAAGACAAGAGTGCGAATAAAACGTTTGATCGTACCAATGGCGCTCTGTTTGGTATGGCAACCACCAGTATTGATAAAGCAATGCTTGAGGGCAGTGCTCGCCTTGATGATAACGAAGAATACGGTAGTGAGTTCACTTACAGCTTAGCGGCTGGTTACCAGTTTGTGCCAGAGTTTGGGGTTAAAGCTTCTTTTGGTACTGCGTTTAAGGCTCCAAACCTATATCAACAGTATGACCCAACATACGGTGAGAAAGATCTTAAGCCGGAAGAGTCAGATGCTTGGGAGCTAGCATTCAGCGGTGATGTCCAAGGCGTTTTTTGGTCCGTAACGGGTTATGACTATAAAATCACGAATCTTATCGATTACCATCCAACCACATACAAATATTTGAATGTCGATGGTGAAACACATATCCAAGGTGTGGAGCTTGTTGCTGAGTTTGATACAGGGATTGTGCAGCACCAGTTGAGTGCAGATTACAAAGATGCTGAAGACGATAAAGGGCATCAGTTGCAGCGCCGCGCTAAAGAAATGTATAAGTGGAATGCTTTAGTGAGCTTCGATAAAGTGGATTGGTCGGTTAGCTATCAGTACGTCGGTAAGCGTCCAGATGTGGATTACAGCACTTGGCCTTCACAAGATATCACGCTTTCTTCTTACTCGTTGGTTGATACGGCAGTGACTTACTATCCGAATAAGTCGACCTCTATTAGCGCTCGTATCGATAATCTACTTGATGAAGAGTATGAGATGGCAAAAGGTTACCCTGCTGCAGAGCGAGCGTACTATCTCAACGTTGGCTACGAATTCTAATCGTGAATGAACACAAACCGCCTTCGGGCGGTTTTTAATTTTCAGCCCTAAACCACCTACTTCAGTAGGTGGTTATCATCCGTTTCGGCTTTGCCTGTAAAACTACTCATGCTA
>NZ_JAWOUT010000018.1:0-81628 GCF_033339515.1 Vibrio sp. 2130-1 | reverse complement strand
ACGTTTTTTTTGATTTTTTTATCGTTTGGGTGTTTTTTATTCTAAAAGGCGAGTTTTCACTACTATTCTACCTCCATACACCCTGTAATCGCCCTGAATAAGGAAAAAAGATGAGCTCAATGAGAAGCTACAAAGGTATAAAGCCTGAACTTGGTGAGCGTGTTTACGTTGACCCAACCTCTGTTTTAGTCGGTGATATCCGAATTGGCGATGATTCTAGCATTTGGCCATTGGTAGCAGCGCGAGGCGATGTAAACCACATTCACATTGGTGATCGAACGAATATTCAAGATGGCAGTGTTTTGCATGTCACCCATAAGAACGCCGAAAACCCAAACGGCTACCCATTGATTATTGGTAATGACGTTACGATTGGCCACAAAGTGATGCTGCACGGTTGTGAGATCCACGATCGTGTTTTGGTTGGTATGGGAGCTATTGTTTTAGATGCTGTTGTAATTGAGTCAGAGGCGATGATCGGAGCAGGCAGTTTAGTGCCACCTGGGAAAGTATTAGAAAGTGGCTACTTATATGTTGGAAGCCCAGTAAAACAAGCTCGCCCTCTATCAGAAAAAGAACGAGCTTTCTTGCAAAAGTCTGCCAACAACTATGTGCAGAACAAAAACGACTACTTAAATGAAGTAAAAGACTTGAACTAAAGCCCTGTTAACCGATGATGATATGGCCTTCTTCGTTGAAGGCTTCATCTTCTATTAGCTCTTCAGCCATTTCTTCTAGGTCGAATCGGTAATCAGTAAACACTTTAATTGCCGCTTGCTCAGTTTCAATCAGTGAACCACTGAGCTTTTCTAGCTTTTGTTTCGTCACAAAGCACTCTATTAGTGCGCCTGATTGTTGCGCCGAAAAGTTTACCGATTGTGATACTTCATCCCATGATTGAATATCTGGGAATAAGATGGATTGATTCATCGCTTATTGACCTTCAAGGTTCTTTCTTAGTTCTCTGAGAACTTGTTTAGCACCAGGACGTAAGCCACGCCAAAGCATAAAGCTTTCCGCAGCCTGCCCAACTAACATTCCAAGACCATCATACGCATGAGCGGCGCCATTCTCTTTTGCCCATAAGTTAAAGCTCGTCACCCCTTTGCCATAAATCATGTCATAGCTTGTACTGTTAGCGGCAAAGATGGAGGATGAAATAGTCGGTAGTTCACCACTAAGAGAAGCGGATGTGGAGTTAATGATGACATCATACTCTTCATCAATACTTGCCATCTCTTTGGCGCGGATAGGACCGTGAGAGACAAACAGCTCTGCAAGCTCCTGTGCTTTACTAAAGGTACGGTTGGAAATGGTTAAAGAGGTCGGCTTTTGATCGAGTAGTGGCTTAATAACACCACGAGCTGCACCACCAGCGCCAATAATTAGGATTCGCGCGCCTTCCAATACAACCTGATGCTGAATCAGATCTTGCACTAAACCTGCACCATCAGTGTTGTCACCGATGATTTCACCATCGTCTAACTTCTTGAGGGTATTTACCGCGCCTGCTAACTGAGCCCGTTCTGTCAATCGACTAGCAAATTGATAAGCATCTTCTTTAAATGGCATAGTGATGTTGCACCCCTTGCCACCTTCAGCAAAAAACACCTTCGCCGCGTCAATAAAACCATCAACAGGTGCACTTTCTGCGGTATACACCAAAGATTGATTAGTTTGACGAGCAAACAAGGTGTGAATGAATGGCGACTTACTGTGTCCGATAGGATTACCAAACACGGCATAGCGATCGATTTGCTGGGTCATTTCCTTACCTTTGTTCCTTACTTAGATATAGAGAAAACAGGGCCACCTGATTACAGATGACCCTATCACTATCTATCTATATAGAAAAGGAGATTCCGTGCTTACCACTCTCGTGGCGTTAGGTATCGCTCGTAAAGTTCAGCTTCTGGCGATCCCGCTTCTGGCTCGTAGCAGTACTCCCAGCGAGCGAGCGGCGGCATTGACATCAGAATCGACTCAGTACGCCCACCACTTTGTAAACCAAATAAGGTACCACGGTCATACACTAAGTTGAACTCTACGTAACGGCCGCGACGATATAGTTGGAATTCACGCTCACGCTCACCATACTCGATCTCTTTACGACGAGAAACGATCGGCAAGTAAGCCTGGCAATAGCCTTCACCGACTGCTTTGATGTAAGCAAAACACTTATCAAATTCCCACTGGTTTAGATCATCAAAGAACAAACCGCCAACACCGCGAGTTTCATTACGATGTGGTAGGAAGAAATATTTGTCACACCATGCCTTATGCTCTTGGTAAACATCGTCACCAAATGGTGCACAAAGCTGTTTTGCAGTGTCGTGCCATGATTGGCAATCTTCTTCAAATGGGTAGAACGGCGTTAGGTCAAAACCACCACCAAACCACCAAATTGGGTCTTCGCCATCTTTTTCTGCAATAAAGAAGCGGACATTGGCGTGTGAAGTCGGTACATAAGGGTTTTTAGGGTGAATAACCAAAGAAACACCCATCGCTTCAAAACGACGACCCGCTAGCTCTGGGCGATGCGCTGTCGCAGATGCTGGCATTTCTTTCCCTTCCACATGCGAGAAGTTCACGCCTCCCTGCTCGAAAACAAGGCCATCACGCAAAACACGTGAGCGACCACCGCCACCAAGACGTTCGCCCGGTTCACGATGCCATGCATCCTCGACAAAGACGGCCTTTCCATCTTCTTGTTCTAACTGCTGACAAATGGAGTCCTGAAGTGACATCAAGAACTGCTTTACGGCGTGCTTATCGATCGCTGACATACGTTATTACCTATTACGTGAAACCTAATGATGGCTGGCTAGCAGGGTTAACCCTGTCTTAATATTTGTGAAGTTTTGGCGTCACGAATCTCGCTGGGTTTATCACGACCGCTGGTCTCGCCACGAAGAATGGCGACCAGCTTATCACCCAACTGCTCTTCGACTTCTTCCGTGGTCATACACGGTGGTAAGCCGGAGAGATTCGCGCTGGTAGAGGTTAACGGCTTTCCGAATGCATTACACATTTTTTGCACCAAAGGATGATCAGTCACACGAACCGCAATTGAATCAAACTGCCCTGAAACCCAGTTGGATACTTTATCGCTCGCTGGCATGATCCAAGTGTATGGGCCTGGCCAAGTGGCATGAACAGTCTGTAATTGTTCTTCAGTCAACTGAGATTCATCAATATAAGGCAAGAGCTGATCATAACTTGCCGCGATGAGAATCAGCCCTTTTTCTACCGGACGCTGCTTGAGCTCTAATAGCTTTTGAATTGCTTCTGGGTTATCTGGATCACATCCGACACCAAAAACCCCTTCTGTTGGATAGGCAATCACTTCGCCTTGCTTGAGTGCGTTGAGCACTTGTTCAAAGTTATCCACCGATTACTTCCTATTTGTTTGACTGTGTTGTTTTCACTAAGTGTACAAATATTCATTCTCAGACACTAAAGCAATTTTTTTATAAAATGTATCAATAGCGCCAACAACTGGACGCAAACGTTTGCTTGAGATAAAAATCCCCGTATAATGCGCACAAATTTATAGCTCACCTAATTTTTTGCAGCTTAAAGGAGTTTGAGATGAAAGTCGGTATCATCATGGGTTCTAAATCCGATTGGCCAACCATGAAACTAGCAGCAGACATGCTAGACCAATTTGGCGTGCCTTACGAAACAAAAGTCGTGTCAGCACACCGAACTCCTCAATTACTGGCTGACTACGCCAGTGGCGCAAAAGAACGCGGCATCAAAGTTATCATCGCAGGCGCAGGTGGTGCAGCCCACCTACCAGGTATGGCGGCGGCGTTTACTAGTTTGCCTGTGCTTGGGGTTCCCGTTCAGTCTCGTGCACTGAAAGGTATGGATTCACTGCTTTCTATTGTACAGATGCCAAAGGGAATTGCGGTTGGTACATTGGCGATTGGCGAAGCGGGCGCAGCAAACGCCGGTATCCTAGCAGCGCAAATCCTAGGCACTCATGATGAAAACATCATGGCGAAGGTAGAAGCATTCCGTAATGAGCAAACGGAAACAGTTCTCGCAAATCCAAACCCTGCAGAGGATTAATCAGATGCATGTACTGGTTCTTGGTGCGGGTCAGTTGGCTCGTATGATGTCTCTGGCTGGTGCGCCACTGAATATTCAAATTTCAGCTTACGATGTCAGCAGCGGTGAGGTCGTTCACCCTTTAACTCAACAGGTACTTGGCCATGGCTTGGAAAATGCGATTACGCAAGTTGATGTGATTACTGCCGAGTTCGAGCATATTCCACATGACGTGCTCAAAGTTTGCGAAGCGAGCGGCAAGTTCCTACCAAGTACGCAAGCCATCAAAGCAGGTGGTGATCGCCGTATTGAAAAAGCACTGCTTGATGATGCCGGCGTGCGCAACGCGAAATACTACGTCATTGAAACTCGTGAAGACTTTGAGCGCGCAATTGAACACGTTGGTATGCCAATGGTTCTGAAAAGTGCATTAGGTGGTTACGATGGTAAAGGCCAATGGCGCTTAAAAGAAGCTTCTCAAGTCGACGACATTTGGACTGAGATGGCAGAGTGCATCGCGGCAACACCAACTCAAGCGATTGTTGCTGAAGAGTTTGTTCCTTTTAACCGCGAAGTATCACTGGTTGGTGCTCGAAGCAAAGATGGCAGTGTGGAAGTGTATCCTCTGGCAGAGAACGTCCACACCAACGGTGTATTGAGTCTTTCTACTGCGATTGATGCGCCAGGGTTACAGGAACAAGCAAAGCAAATGTTCACGGCAGTCGCAGATAGCCTAGATTACGTTGGCGTATTAGCGCTTGAGTTCTTTGATGTCGATGGGGCACTTTTAGTGAATGAGATTGCTCCACGCGTGCACAACTCTGGTCACTGGACACAGCAAGGTGCAGAAACGTGTCAGTTTGAAAACCATCTGCGCGCAGTGTGCGGCTTACCATTAGGCAGTACGAAATTGGTTCGTGAAACCTCAATGATTAATATTCTTGGTGAAGACACACTACCAGAAGCATTGTTATTAATGGATGGTTGCCACATTCATTGGTATGGCAAAGAGAAACGTGCAGGTCGCAAGATGGGACACATCAACGTGTGTGGCGACTACCCAGGAGAATTGCACCGTAGGTTGTGCGCCCTGGCAGACATCTTAGATCCAATGACATTCCCAGCCGTGCACGAGTTTGCGAAACAAGCACAACGCTAAAATCTAGCCCCAAAAACCACAAAGGGTCGCACGATGCGACCCTTTTTAATTCCTTTGATGTATTTACCCTTGTTGAGTGTGCTGGCACTTACGGTTGGCACATTGCAATTTCACACCACTGGCGAGTTTCTTCTCCACCAACAACGTAAAACCACATTCTTCGCACCTCCCCTTTACCGGAGGGAGATTCACTGCAAATTTGCATTTAGGGTAGTTATCACATGCGTAGAAAGTTTTACCAAAACGCGTCTTACGTTCAACTAAATGACCTTTACCGCATTCAGGACACGCGTGGTGCTCTTGCGACTGCTTTTCTGGCTCAGGTTGATTAATCGACTCAATATGATGGCACGCCGGATAGTTACTGCAACCAACAAACATGCCATAACGCCCTTGGCGTAATACCAACTCGTTACCACAATCTGGACAAGGAACGCCAAGCTCTTTGACGATGTGTCCATCATTGTTGTGCAGGGCTTTGATGTAATCACAGCTTGGGTAGTGGCTACAGCCAAGAAAGGGACCGTGTTTGCCATGTTTGAGGGTCAACTCGCTGCCACATTTAGGACACGGCTCGTGTTCCAATGCGTGTTCATGGGCAGAGAAAAGGGTGTTGTCGATTTTACTACTCATACTTACCGTTTCGTGAAAAACACACCAAAAGACAAGCTCGCGTTCTTGCTAGCTAAACTCGAACTTGCCTAGATTGGGTTAGTGAAGAATCCCTTGTTCTTTGGTGTACAACAGCTCTTCCATTAGCGTATAAGCGTTTTCATTACCAGGCACATTAAACAGCACCATCAAAATGATCCATTTGAGGTCTTCAAGCTCAAACTCACTCGTTTCTAATCCCATCACTCGGTCAATCACCATTTCGCGAGTTTCTGTGGTTAACACATTGATTTGCTCGAGAAACAATAGAAATCCTCGGCATTCCAAATCTAAACGCTGCATCTCTTTCGCTGTGTAGATACGAGTTGATGACGAAGCCATGCAAGTCGAGATTGCAGAAGAGGTGTCACTTTGCTGCAATGCGGCAAGCTCTTCTAACCAGACAAGGGCTTTGTAGATATCTTTTTGTTGGAAGCCTGCACGAAGCAACTCTTCTTCCAACTCGTCTTGTTCGACCTGTAACTCTGCATCGCTATGGATGTAGGTTTCGAATAGATACATCAGTATATCCATCATCATAGCTAGCCCCTCCCCTTTCGAATATAGCCACCTGAAACCGCAACGACATGCCCAGAGAGTTCTAACTCTAAGAGCTGCATCATGACTTCTTGGACAGGTATATTGGTCCTGTTTGCAAGAATATCAACCGGTGTAGCTTCACTTCCTACGTTAGCTAACAGCTGAGGAAATGGCAATTCTTCTTCATCATTTAACGTAGAAAATAAATCGGTACTCTGATTAATAGACCAATCAAGCAAGGACTGTATTTCATCTAAGACATCTTTCGTCTTTTCTACGAGGCAAGCGCCATGACGTATCAACTGGTTTCCACCGCAGGCATTGGGGGCATTGATTGACGCTGGCAGCGCAAATACTTCTCGACCTTGCTCAAGCGCGTAACGAGCTGTAATTAGCGAGCCGCTCTTTTTCGCCGCCTCGACGACCAGTACACCAAGCGATAATCCACTAATAATACGATTACGACGCGGGAAGTTTTCTGGGCGCGGCTTGGCATTAGGCCGAAACTCAGACACCAAAGCCCCATGTTCAATAACACGTTGCGCTAAACCACAATGACGTGCCGGATAAATATTTGCTAAGCCAGATCCTAGCACCGCAATCGTCTTACCACCCGCTTGCAACGCACCATCATGCGCATGGCCATCAATGCCTAAAGCGAGACCACTGGTGACAATAAAATCGTGCTGAACAAACTCTGCAGCGAACTGACGTGCATGCTGTAATCCATCAATACTCGCATTTCGACTGCCAACCATCGCGATTTGTGGCTGAGAAAGACAAGTAGGGTTTCCTTGAACAAAAAGTAGAGGTGGCGGTGCAACGATTTGTTTGAGTTGAGGTGGATAACGCGGGTCAGTCAGTGTCAGGATATGATGGTTTGTAGAAGCCTCAAGCCAGCTTAAACAAGCATCGACTTCTTTATCTGTTGAAGCCCAAGCTTGAATTTGCTTAGTTGTTAACCCAAGTTGTTGTAGCTGTTCAGGAGAGAAGTTTACGATGTTACGTGGCGTGTCTCTTGCCAGTAGCTTATTCATTTTGACGCCGCCAATGCCTGGTAAACAACTCAGTTTTAACCAGGCAGCGAGATCATCGTTATTTCGTCGATTCATCGATGGTTAATTCGTCCGCCAACGGTGACACCACCGAAATATCTTGGTTAATGGGTTTCGTACTGTTAGTGATCAGTGCCAAGCTAAAGTACTCATAAGGACGAATGACCAGCAACTCACCAACTTTGCTTTGAGGCAAAGTGATTTTCTTATCAAGCACGCCAAACTCTTTCTTGAACTCATCGCCGTCTTTGTAAACTGGGTGCGCGTCTTCTTTTAAATCAAACACACTGCCTTGCTTGAGATTGTCTGACGTGCCTTTATCAATCACCACGACTTGGTTAGTTGAACTAAAGCGAATACCTTCGATATTACCTAGCAACTTTGCAGAACTGCCTTGTGGCGACGGCAGCGGATAGAACGTAGTCGTGAAGTCAGTATTCTCAACCGATTGATTTGGCAACGCGATATCGTTACGTAGGATTTCTTGCATTTGCGATGTAAGCTTCAAACCTGAATAATCACTCGAAGCTTCAACGAGCTCGCCTTTGGCAATCAAACGCAGCGCGGTAATCTCTTCGGACACATCGTCACGCGAAAAGGTAGCTACTGGTCGGTAAATAGCCCAACCTGTCGCGGTCTGATTGCCATTGATATACAGCACATCTTCTGCAGTCAGATACTTACTGCCTTTGCTGCTACCCATCACTTTTACTGCTCTGTTCAACGAATCTTTATCTAGCAACCGATCCGATTTGAGGTAAGGCATCACCAAACCTTCCGCGACCGTTGGTACGGCTTTCTTTTCTGTGATGCGAGCTTTCGGGCTCAGCTTCTTAACCGGTTTTAGGCTCAACACGGGCTGACCGTTAATCCACACCAAAGACAGCTTGTCTCCAGGATAAATTAAATGAGGGTTGTCGATTTCCGGGTTTACTTGCCATAAACGAGGCCACAACCACGGGCTATCCAAGTACATGGCCGAAATATCCCATAGCGTATCGCCCTTCACGACTACATACGTTTGTGGCGCATCATCTTTAACTGTCAGTGGGTTCGCATCCACATTTGCTACAGCGTTGAAAGAGAAAAGTAACGGCAACGTAACACTGGCAACGTTGCGGAAAATTCGATTCATGACCCTCGTCCTTGGTCTATTAAGCAGGAACCAGAATGGAAATTGGTGCAAGGATGCTGTCATTTAGGCTATAAAATGTCTAGAATTGAGCCAACAAGGTTTGTGCTGTTTCGGCACAGTTCAATATTTCGAGTGAATATGTCTGTATTACAAGTATTAACATTCCCGGATGATCGCCTGCGCACAGTCGCAAAGCCTGTTGAAGCGGTGACACCTGAGATTCAAAAAATCGTCGATGACATGATTGAAACCATGTACGACGAAGAAGGTATTGGCCTTGCTGCAACGCAGGTTGATATCCACAAACGTATCGTAGTGATTGATATTTCAGAAACTCGCGATGAGCCGATGGTGCTAATCAACCCTGAGATTCTGGAAAAGCGTGGCGAAGATGGCATCGAAGAAGGCTGTCTGTCGGTACCAGGTGCGCGCGCACTTGTGCCTCGCGCTGCAGAAGTTACCGTTAAAGCACTGGATCGTGATGGCAAAGAGTTCACCTTTGAAGCCGACGACCTGCTAGCGATTTGTGTTCAACACGAGCTTGATCACCTACAAGGTAAGCTATTCGTGGATTACCTATCACCACTGAAACGCAAACGCATTCAGGACAAGCTAGCAAAAATCAAACGCTTTAACGAGAAGCAGCAAAACGCTTAATCTCGAACCATACCAATTAGAAGGAAGCCTACCTTGAGTCAGTCTTTACGTATTGTCTTTGCAGGTACTCCGGATTTCGCCGCCCGTCACTTGGCGGCGTTGTTGTCTTCGGAGCATGAAGTCATCGCGGTTTACACAAACCCAGATCGTCCAGCGGGTCGTGGCAAGAAATTGGCTGCGCCACCGGTAAAACAACTGGCGCTGGAACACAACATCCCGGTTTACCAACCTGAAAGCTTTAAGTCCGACGAAGCGAAACAAGAACTTGCCGATCTGAACGCCGATCTCATGGTTGTCGTTGCGTACGGTATGCTGCTGCCACAAGCGGTTCTTGATACCCCTAAACTGGGTTGTATCAACGTACATGGTTCTATCCTACCTCGTTGGCGTGGTGCGGCTCCAATCCAACGCTCTATTTGGGCGGGCGATGCAGAAACTGGCGTAACCATCATGCAGATGGACATCGGTCTCGACACTGGTGATATGCTGAAGATTGCAACTCTGCCAATCGAAGCGACAGATACCAGCGCTTCAATGTACGAAAAATTGGCTGAGCTTGGTCCAGAAGCCCTGATTGACTGCCTAGCAGACATTGCTGCGGGTAAAGCAGTGCCAGTGAAGCAAGACGATGAGCTAGCGAACTATGCGAAAAAGCTCAGCAAAGAAGAAGCACGCATCAACTGGAACGACGATGCGGCGCACATTGAGCGCTGCGTTCGTGCATTTAACCCATGGCCAATGAGCCACTTTGAGGCGGCAGAAAACAGCATCAAAGTATGGCAAAGCCGTGTGGCAGAGCAAACCAGTGACAAGCCAGCCGGCACCATCGTACAAGCAGATAAAACCGGTATTTATGTTGCGACAGGCAACGGCGTACTGGTGCTAGAGCAACTGCAAGTTCCTGGCAAAAAAGCCATGTCAGTTCAGGATATTCTGAATTCGCGTGCGGCTTGGTTTGAAGTGGGCACTCTGCTGGTTTAAGCCATACTAGGGGTTATTATCCCCAATTATACGAACTTTTAGAGGGCAGAGATGCCCTCCTTTACTTTAAGGTACTCATCATGAATGTTCGCGCTGCGGCTGCTAACGTCCTGTATCTTGTCGTCGACAAGGGCCACTCACTTTCAAGCGCTCTTCCAGCGGCTCAACAAACGGTACGACCTCGTGACCACGCTCTGTTACAAGAGATCTGTTACGGTGCGCTACGTTACCTCCCTCGCCTAGAAATGATCGCAAACCAGTTGATGGATAAGCCGCTCAAAGGCAAACAACGTGTATTCCATCACCTAATTCTGGTTGGTATTTACCAACTGAGCTTCATGCGTATTCCTGCGCACGCAGCAGTCGGTGAAACGGTTGAAGGCACTAAAGAGCTGAAAGGTCCTCGTCTGCGTGGTTTGATTAACGCGGTATTGCGTAACTACCAGCGCAACCAAGAAGAACTCGACCAAATGGCCGTCAGCAACAACGCTGGCAAGTACGGTCACCCAAGCTGGTTACTAAAACTGCTGCAAGAGGCCTACCCACAGCAATGGGAAAGCATTGTTGATGCGAACAACCAAAAAGCACCAATGTGGCTGCGTGTGAACCATCAACACCACACTCGTGATGAATACCTTGCGCTGCTCAAAAATGAAAACATTGATAGCACGCCACACACAGAAGCAATGGACGCCATAAAATTGGCCGCACCATGTGACGTGATGAAACTACCTGGCTTTGATAAAGGTTGGGTTTCGGTACAAGATGCGGCAGCGCAGCTTTCGATCAACTACCTAAAACCACAAGACGGCGAACTGATTTTAGATTGCTGTGCTGCGCCAGGTGGCAAGACTGCGCACATTCTAGAGCGCACATCGGGCAGTGAAGTGGTCGCGATTGACTGCGACGACACACGCTTGAAACGTGTGCATGAAAACCTGAAGCGTCTCAACCTTCAGGCAAAAGTGGTTTGCGGTGATGCGCGTAATCCACAAGAATGGTGGCAAGGCGAGCAATTTGATCGCATTTTGCTGGATGCCCCATGTTCTGCGACTGGCGTGATTCGTCGTCACCCAGACATCAAATGGCTACGTCGTGCAGACGACATCGCCGCATTAGCAGAGCTGCAAAGTGAAATTTTTGATGCCATGTGGACGCAACTGAAACCCGGCGGCACAATGGTTTACGCGACTTGTTCAATCACACCGCAAGAAAACGTGGAGCAAGTAAAAGCGTTTTTAGCACGTACCGCGGATGCGCAACTGCTGGATTCTGATCCCGACCAGCCTGGTCGTCAAATTCTACCAGGCGAAGAAGATATGGATGGTTTCTACTACGCAGTGCTAACTAAAACACACGCGTAACAGCATGCTAAATAGGGCGATTGGAGTGATTTCAATCGCCTTTTTCAGATACGAGAAAAGAGTATGAAGATCATTATTCTTGGTGCAGGTCAGGTTGGCGGCACACTGGCAGAAAACCTAGTGGGTGAAAACAACGACATCACCATCGTCGACAATAATGCCGACCGACTGCGTGAATTGCAGGACAAATACGACCTGCGTGTGGTCAATGGCCATGCGAGCCACCCAGACGTGCTGCATGAAGCTGGCGCGCAAGACGCCGATATGCTCGTCGCAGTAACCAACACTGATGAAACCAACATGGCTGCCTGTCAGGTCGCGTTCACTCTATTCAATACCCCAAACCGCGTTGCACGTATTCGCTCTCCAGAATACTTGGCAGAAAAAGAAGCCCTGTTTAAATCTGGCGCCATTCCTGTTGATCACCTTATCGCACCAGAAGAACTCGTTACGAGCTACATCGAACGTCTGATCCAATACCCAGGCGCACTGCAAGTGGTAAGCTTCGCTGAACAGAAAGTCAGCCTAGTCGCAGTAAAAGCCTATTATGGTGGCCCGCTGGTGGGTAACGCGCTGTCTGCTTTGCGTGAGCACATGCCGCACATCGATACCCGTGTGGCGGCGATTTTCCGTCAAGGCCGTCCGATTCGCCCACAAGGTACCACCATTATTGAAGCCGACGATGAAGTGTTCTTCGTTGCAGCAAGTAATCATATTCGCTCAGTGATGAGTGAGCTTCAGCGCCTAGAAAAACCGTACCGCCGCATCATGATTGTTGGAGGGGGTAACATTGGCGCAAGCTTGGCAAAACGCCTAGAGCAAACTTACAGCGTGAAGCTGATTGAGCGTAACTACCAGCGTGCAGAAAAGCTCTCTGAGCAACTAGAAAACACCATCGTGTTCTGCGGTGATGCGGCAGACCAAGAGCTTCTCTCGGAAGAGAACATCGACCAAGTCGACGTCTTCATCGCGCTGACCAACGAAGATGAAACCAACATCATGTCTGCAATGTTGGCAAAACGCATGGGCGCTAAAAAAGTGATGGTGCTGATCCAACGTGGCGCTTATGTAGACCTGGTACAAGGCGGCGTAATTGATGTAGCAATCTCACCTCAGCAAGCCACTATTTCAGCCTTGCTAACGCACGTTCGTCGCGCTGATATCGTAAACGTATCCTCACTTCGCCGCGGCGCTGCGGAAGCGATTGAAGCCGTCGCTCACGGTGATGAAAGTACATCTAAAGTGGTTGGACGTGCGATTGGAGATATAAAGCTTCCACCTGGGACCACCATTGGTGCTATCGTTCGTGGCGAAGAAGTTCTTATTGCCCACGACCGTACGGTCATCGAGCAGGATGACCATGTGGTGATGTTCCTGGTCAACAAAAAATACGTATCAGACGTCGAAGCGCTATTCCAGCCGAGTCCATTCTTCCTCTAGGATTTTCCTATGGTCAACTTACGTCCCGTACTGTTTGTTATCGGGCTGGTTTTATCCAAACTGGCCCTGTTTATGTACGTGCCGACTTTGGTCGCTTTCTTTACCGGTACGGGGGGATTCCTCGATTTCGCCCAAGCCGTTGTGATCACGCACCTTGCCGCCTTCATCTGCCTGACGATCGGTCGCACCGCCAAGTTCAAACTCAGCGTACGCGATATGTTCCTCATCACCAGTTTGGTTTGGACCATCGCGAGTGCGTTCGCCGCCTTGCCATTTGTGTTTATCAACCACATCAGCTTCACCGACGCCTACTTCGAAACGATGTCGGGTATCACCACGACGGGCTCAACGGTGCTCAGTGGCCTAGACAACATGGCACCGAGCATCTTGCTATGGCGCTCTATTTTACAGTGGCTTGGTGGAATTGGTTTTATCGTGATGGCGGTAGCAGTGTTACCTATGCTGAATGTCGGTGGTATGAAGCTATTCCAAACCGAATCATCAGATTGGTCGGATAAAAGTAGTCCAAGAGCGAAAACGGTCGCCAAAAACATCGTAGCGGTTTATTTGATGCTAACGGGCCTATGTATTTTGGGCTACTTGATCACCGGCATGAACCTGTTCGAAGCAATCAACCATGCCTTTACTACGCTATCGACGGGTGGATACTCTACATCTGATGGGTCAATGAACCACTTCTCTAATGGCGCACATTGGGTGGCCACTACCTTTATGTTCTTAGGTGGTTTGCCGTTTTTGCTCTTTATCGCCGCGTTACGTAAACGCCGTATTGATGTGTTGGTTAACGACGCTCAAGTTAGAGGATTTGCGTACCTGTTCGTATTCTCAAGCTTAGTGATTTCAGCTTGGTTAGTGATTCGAGATGGGTACACCATTTTGGATGCCCTGCGAGTGTCGATGTTTAATATTGTCTCTGTCGTCACCACAACTGGCTTTGGCTTAGAAGACTTCACCGCATGGGGCGCATTACCCACCACTCTTTTCGCATTCTTAATGATGGCGGGGGCATGCTCAGGATCAACGTCTGGCGGGATCAAAATCTTCCGCTTCCAAATTGCAATGACGCTGCTAAACAAACAAATGATGAAGTTGATTCACCCTTCAGGGGTGTTTGTACAGCGTTATAACCAGCGACCGGTGAATGATGATATTGTTCGCTCAGTGGTGGCATTTGGCTTGATGTTTTTTATCACCATTATCTTTATCGCGGGTTGTTTAAGTGCTCTTGGCCTCGACCCTGTGACCAGTATTTCTGGCTCAATCACCGCCGTTGCCAATGTTGGCCCTGGTATGGGCAGTGTGATTGGCCCGACAGGCAACTTCGCGCCTCTGCCCGATACTGCCAAATGGCTCTTAAGCTTTGGGATGTTAATGGGCCGCTTGGAAATTCTGACTATTCTTGTACTGTTCTTTCCTGCGTTTTGGCGCCGCTAAGCAGACTCTAATTAAAAGGTATAACAATGAAAACATGGATTACTCTGGCGACCCTACTTGCCGCCTCATCCACATACGCCGCCGAGGTCATCACTTTAGCCGATGGTCGAGAAGTGAAGTTGAACGATGACTTTACCTGGGAATACGTCATGAAAAAACCGGCGCAGCAAGCGACGGAGACACAAACAACAGCAAGCGTAGTTGAAACAATCGCAGCTCCTGCGATTGCGACAATTCCAGTGGTAACGAAAACCGTTGGCACGACCGTGGTGGTAAACGCCAAAAAGCCAACCATGCAGCTATCAGATTCAGGTGTGGATGTATTGATTGGTTCAGCAAGCTATCAAAGCGGTGAGCTTGTTTTACCTACATCAATCACCAACCAAAGCTCTCAATCTGTCATTCAAGTGGAAGTTGAGGTGCAAGTGTTTGATATGTCTGGTCAGCAACTGGCAAAAGAAAACGTAACAGTTTGGCAATCCATCAAGCGCATGGCGGATACCTACCTGCGACCACAGCAAGCGGAACAAGGTAAGAGCATTAAATTGGCTGTACCGCAATCACAGCAATATCAGTTTTCTGCCAAAGTGCTAGAGGTAAAAACTCGCTAATACGTGTTTAATATTCTTTGTTGAGCCTATCGGTTAGATAGGCTCAACAAAGTAATAAATCGCAAAGAAATGGCACACGCAGCCAGCCAAAACAAAGCCGTGCCAAATCGCATGGTTAAAGGGAATGCGCTTCGCGACGTAGAAAATTACCCCTAGTGAATACACAATTCCACCAGCAGCAAGCAGTGTAAGTCCGCCGACATCCAAGTTAATAGCTAATTGATAAATCACAATCAACGATAACCATCCCATCACCAAATACGTCATCAAAGAAAGCTTTTTAAATCGATAGACGAACGCAACTTTCATGATGATGCCGATCAACGCAATGCTCCAAATAACGATCATCAACCCAAATGCTAGAGGTGTTCTTAAGCTGACTAACAAGAAAGGGGTATAGCTGCCTGCTATCAAAAGATAAATAGCACAATGGTCGAAGGTTTTTAGCCAACGTTTCGCTTTGGGATGAGGGATCGCATGATAGAGCGTCGAGGCCAAAAATAGCACGATAATACTCGCACCATAAATCGCCATACTGGTAAGCGTTAAAGTGTCAGCTTGATGGTCTATGGCTTTAACTAACAGCAGTATCAAGCCAACAATACCAAAAATCATCCCTATACCGTGGGTGATGGTATTGGCCAGTTCTTCACGTTGACTGTATTGAGGTTTCTGCAGCTCGGACATCAATGCGCCTATACTAGAGTTTGAAATTTGCTCTAGTATGGCACATTAGGCTTACACGTGTAAGCTTAAATTAAGACTCATGAACGGCAGTAGTTTGATCGAGATAATTGAGGACAAGTTCGCCAACTTGATCTGGCTTAGTCGTGGCAGGGATGGTCAGCTCTCGCTTGAGTTTGCCACTACCCAGTAAGCTCGCGAGCATGCCACCTTGCCCCTTGCGTGTGCGGTCAACTTCAAACCACAACTTGAGCTCTTGCTCACTGCGGTGGGCAACAAATTCTAATTCGCGCCACACGCCGTGGTAAGGTCCGTCGGTTGGCACCAGTTCAAACTCTTGCACAAATGGTAGATCGAATCCTTTCACTTCCTCGCATTCCACCTGGCGAATTCGTAAACCTTGCGCTTCAAATGCAGATAGTACCGCATCCATCAGTGGATCAGGTCGAACGGTGAGGATGTCTTTATCAGTCGGATCCAAAGCAGCAGCAACGTCTAAACCAGTTTCTAACCATACTTTGGCATCACCAATGGTGACAGGCGTGTTCCAAGGCACATCGAGCTTAACATCGAAGGTACGCTCTTCGCCGGAATGGATGGTAAATGCGTAAGGGAGACTCCACTTAGCAAGCACATGAGTTTGAGGTACTCGGCGCATGCTGTGTCCTTCTCGCGCACCACGGTCATCAGGGGCTTCGGCGATGTAGCGGCAACAGAGTTTTAAATCAATGTTGTCGATCGCTTGTTCAGTCGCACCACCATATACATGGATAGACACATCCACACTTTGACCTGGGTATAGCACGTCTTGGTTTAAGATTGAGTCGACCTTCGCGCTCCCAATCCCAAAACTGGCAAGTGTCTTCTTCAAAAATGACATAGGCACCTCCTTCATCGAGATCTCATACTACTACTGCTGATCGAGGGATCAAACAAAAATTGCCTCGAACATCGCGACAAAATGACAAAATCTAAACAATTCAATTGCTCAACTATCGACCAATTATTACAAGGATGCTAATCTTACACTTGATATGCATGCATATCGGTATTCCTGACTCATTAACTGGATTGGCGAGAGCCAGAAGAGTGATTCTTCAATCTTGTTGGAGCCTAGCTCATAATGATTCAGGCCATTACATCGGCAATGGATATGCCTGACAGTTAGGTAAATTAATGCGCCCAACAACAGTCAGGTTCGCACACACTAATACTAGTGCAATGCGCCGCCGCAGTGGCTTTACTACTGCACCAAAGGCAAAGCAAGTTGCGCCAGCAATGACATTGGTTGAGAAGACAGCAATGATGTCGAGTGTTCCGGCCAAAGTTATCAAAGCAGCTTAATCAAAAGCGCGGCGCCAGCTGCGCTTTTTTCTTTGCACGCAACTCATAAAACTTCAAAGACTTAGAACAAACCACGGTGAAAGAGATCGTTTTTCCTATTTGGTCTTAGCAAAGCAATTTGGTACCTTTACTGCTAATTACACCTATAAATTCTGTGGAGAAAGAAATGAAGTGTCATCGCATTGAAGAGCTGCTTGAGCTACTAGAGCCTGAATGGCATAAAGATCAAGAGCTGAACCTCTTGCAGTTCATCGTTAAGCTGGCAAAAGAAGCAGGCTATAAAGGAAAGCTAGAAGATCTGACCGACGATGTACTGATCTACCACCTTAAAATGCGTAATAGCAGCAAAGATGAAATGATCCCTGGACTCAAAAAAGACCAAGAGGACGATTTTAAAACGGCGATCCTACGCGCTCGTGGCATCATCAAATAACTAGCTCAACAGCCAGTATTCTTTAAGCGACTCTCTCTGTGAGTCGCTTTTTATAACCAAAGTTTTTAGTCCCACAATTGGTTATAACTGTTCAGCCAATTATCAGGTTAACTGTACTGATTTTTGTTGTTAAACATTGACTGCGTTAAAGAAACGGAATTGTTATTGATTGTATAATCGCCGTTCATCAGTATTTACTAAAATAATTATGTTCGGTCATCTTTATGACGGAACGAGCAGCAATGTCATCGAGCGACATCAATAGAAATGACGCCGTACATTATAAAAGCCTAAGAAGGATGAGTGCATGAGTCAGGACAAGATCGATATCAAAGATGTGACTCCTAAAACCTATAATCCCAAAACCCATAAAGGAAACGGGGATCGGTTCAACCCAAGTAATCGCATCTATGTACGCGAAAGCAAAGGGACTTACCAGAAACTGCGTCGTTACGGTGGTTGGTTCTTACTACTTCTCTTCGCTTTGATACCGTGGATTCCTTACGGTGAACGTCAAGCGATCTTGCTTGATATTGGCAACCAGCAGTTCAACTTTTTCGGTACCACACTGTACCCACAAGATCTTACCCTACTCGCCTTGCTGTTTGTGATCGCGGCGTTTGGGTTGTTCTTTATTACCACCTTCTTAGGTCGGGTTTGGTGTGGCTATCTCTGCCCACAAACCGTCTGGACCTTCATGTATATCTGGTTTGAAGAGAAGCTCGAAGGTAGTGCCAATAAACGCCGTAAACAAGACTCCAATAAGCTGACGGCGAATTTAGCGATGCGTAAAGCCGTCAAACATATAGCTTGGTTTGCCATTGCACTCGCCACTGGTTTTACTTTTGTTGGCTACTTCGTGCCAATGAAGCAATTGGTTATCGACTTTTTCACCTTTAACGCCAACTTCTGGCCCGTCTTTTGGGTAATGTTCTTTGCCATTTGTACTTATGGTAATGCTGGTTGGATGCGTTCCATCATGTGTATTCACATGTGTCCTTACGCGCGCTTCCAGTCTGCCATGTTTGATAAAGACACCTTCATCGTTGGCTACGATGCAAAACGTGGGGAAAAACGTGGCCCACGTCCGCGCAAAGCCGATCCAAAGCAACTTGGTTTGGGTGATTGTATTGATTGTGACTTGTGTGTGCAGGTGTGCCCAACAGGTATCGATATTCGTGACGGCTTGCAGTATGAATGTATCAACTGTGGCGCCTGTATTGATGCGTGTGACAACACCATGGATCGCATGGGCTACGAGAAGGGCCTAATTAGTTACACCACCGAGCACCGCTTATCGGGTAAGAGTACCAAAGTCATGCGTCCGAAGCTGCTGGGCTATGGAGCTGTGCTACTGGTCATGGTCGGTCTTTTCTTTGCCCAAATTGCAGCGGTAGACCCAGCCGGTATGAGTGTTATTCGCGACCGTAACCAACTGTTCCGCGTTAATAGCTCGGGCGAAGTAGAAAACACCTACACCCTCAAGGTGATCAACAAAACTCAGCAAGTGCAAGAGTACTCGTTGGATGTTGAAGGGCTATCCGATGTAAGCTGGTATGGTAAGCAGACAATTCAGGTCCAGCCAGGTGAGGTATTGAACCTGCCAATGAGTCTTGGTGCCGATCCTGACAAGCTAAACTCTGCGATTACGACAATTCAGTTTATACTCACCGATAAGAGCAACGAATTCACCATTGAAGTGGAAAGCCGATTTATCAAGAAGCTATAACTTCGATGACTAATGGAAAAAGGCTCAGTAATGAGCCTTTTTGTTTATATGTCCCAAAGTATGTTTAACTTTGACGCCCTTACCCCAGACTTTATGTGGTACGCGTTAGAAAGCATCGGCGTTCGCGCAGAATCAGGCTTTCTTCCCCTCAATAGCTACGAAAACCGTGTTTATCAATTTACTGACGAAGAGCGTCGTCGTTATGTCGTCAAGTTTTACCGTCCTGAACGTTGGAGCAATGAACAGATCCAAGAGGAGCACGACTTTACTTTAGAGCTGATTGGCAATGAGATCCCCGTCGCACCACCTGTGCGCATCAACGGTGAAACCCTGCATCACTATCAAGGCTATGCTTTTGCGCTGTTTGATAGTGTGGGTGGTCGCCAATACGAGGTTGACAATTTAGATCAGCTCGAAGGTGTAGGGCGTTTCCTTGGCCGAATCCATAAAGTCGGCAGCCGCCAAGCCTTCCAACATCGTCCTACTATTGGCTTACAAGAATACCTGTATCAACCAAGAGAGATTCTGCAAAACGCCAATATGATTCCAATGCACTTGGAGAACAGCTTCTTCAATGACTTGGATATGCTGATCAAATCAATTGAAAGCCACTGGCAAGAAGGCTTCAATATGATTCGTTTGCATGGCGATTGCCACCCAGGCAATATTTTGTGGCGAGATGGCCCTATGTTTGTTGATTTGGATGACGCTCGTAACGGCCCTGCAGTACAAGACTTATGGATGCTACTGAACGGTGAACGCCAAGACAAACTGATGCAGTTGGATATTGTTTTAGAGGCTTACCAAGAGTTTTGCGATTTTAATCCTGCAGAATTGAAACTAATCGAGCCACTTCGCGGTCTACGAATGGTGCACTATATGGCATGGCTAGCAAAACGTTGGCATGACCCTGCATTTCCTCTCGCTTTTCCATGGTTTAATGAGCCAAAATACTGGGAAGGTCAGGTCCTTGCATTTAAAGAGCAGATCGCCGCTTTAGAAGAAGCACCGCTGTCTTTAATGCCTCAATGGTAAGTCAGGCCAAAAATTCAAAAATGGAGATATTTCGATGAAAAAACTGTTCGCACTGTTTTCTATGCTGATGTTAAGCCTGTCGGCACATGCAGCGCAATTCAAAGAAGGTGAACATTACAAAGTATTGGATCTTGAGGCATCAAAAAAACCTCTTGTGACGGAGTTTTTCTCTTTCTACTGCCCGCACTGTAATAGCTTTGAACCGGTTATCCAGCAACTGAAAAAGCAGTTGCCAGAAGGTACTAAGCTATTAAAAAACCACGTTTCTTTCATGGGTGGCAACATGGGCCCATCAATGAGCAAAGCCTACGCAACGATGGTTGCATTAAAAGTGGAAGACAAAATGGTGCCAGTGATGTTTAACCGCATCCACAATCTAAAGAAGGCGCCACGTAATGATGAAGAACTTCGTCAAATCTTCCTTGATGAAGGTGTAGACGCGAAAAAATTCGATTCTGCATTCAAAGGCTTCGCGGTTGATTCAATGGTTCGCCGTATGGACAAGCAATTTGAAAACAGCGGTCTAACCGGCGTTCCTGCGGTTATCGTTAACAACAAATACCTAGTTCAAGCACAAAGCATCAAAACGATGGATGAGTACTTCTCTCTGGTGAACTACTTGCTGACACTAAAATAAGCACATCGATATCAATCAAAAGGGGAACACGTCGCTCCCCTTTTGTTTATTTGTAAATCTCTTGTAGCAACCGATCTTTTTCTTGCCACACATCCCCCAACCATTGCTGAAATTGTCGCTTATAGGGCTTATCGTTGAAGTAATCACCAAGCACTCTTTCATCAACGGGTAACACATTTACACGCACAACCACCTTGCTCATGCGGCCCATCAATAAATCCTTGAACGGTTTATGCGTATTTTCTGGGTACGCCAACGTAACGTCGATAATGCTCTCGAACTGCTCCCCCATCGCCGCTAACGTGTACGCAATCCCGCCCGACTTTGGTTGCAGCAAATATTGATAGTTTGCTTTACTCTTACGCTGCTTTTCTTCGGTAAATCGGGTTCCTTCGACATAGTTAACCACTGTGGTTGGAGTGTGTTTGAATTTAGCGCACGAGCGACGTGTCGTCTCTAAATCTTGACCTCGCTTATGAGGATTGCGGATCAGATACTCTCGCGAATAGCGACGCATAAATGGCATATCGAGCGCCCAACACGCCATCCCGATGAAAGGCACATACAGCAGTTGTTGCTTGAGGAAAAACTTCGGCATGGGAATACGGTCTTTAAACACGCAGCAAAGCACAACAATATCTGTCCAACTGAGATGATTACTGATCAGCAGATACCACCCGTCTTTTTTAAGCGCTTCACCGCCCTGAACATCCCACTCAACACGGTTAGATACCGCCAGAATGCACGCATTAACGGTAGCCCATAACCACATCACCTTATTGGCACAAGCGGTCGCTATCGCTTTTAGCTTTACGCCAGGAAGCAATATTTTAAATACAGCGATAACACAAATTGCGAGTGAACAAACCGCAGAATTGAGAATCACAAAAGAAGCGTTAAAAAAAAATAACAAATATGCCAACATGATAGTCAAACAACAGTGATAATGTGTGAAGAATAAAACAGCGTGTAATTATACTGCGCCTTTGCCACATTGGAACATGCGTGGGAATGGTCAGATTTGTTACCGCAACCAATATGTGCACCACTCATTCGACAACAAGGAGATAACGAATGAAACCAAGGCTACTTCTCTTGCCTTTGGCCTTTGTCGTCAGTTCTGCTCAGGCTCAACTCGCTGAAACCGCAGGTTTTGGCGGTGAAATTTCGCTGAATGCCGGATTCATATCATCAGAATCCAATTTCAATACAGAAAATAGTAACACCATCGATTCTCTCGATAAGCGTGCCGATAGTGACAGTTCCGTTATCGCTGCACCGCTAGGGAGTGTGACATACACCTTTGGTAGCCGACTCAACCACCAAGTTTACGCCGGTACCACACGCTCAGATGTCGCGGTAGGTACACTCGCTTTTCAGTTGGGCTATCAACACGAGCTACAATCTGGCACCGTGCTCGATGTTTCCTATCTGCCGACGGTACTCAAAGGCGAAACTTGGCGCAACCCTTATCAAGTAGGAACCGCACGTAAAGAGACGGATGTTGACGGCAATGCGTATCGCTTTCAGATCAAAGGGTTGATTGATAAGAACTTCAACCTTGATCTTGCTTATGCTGATAAAGACATCGAGCAGGAGGAAGTGACAGACCGCTCACTTGCTCGCGATGCTAACCTTTACTATGTCAAAGGCGACTATCGCATTCCACTCAACCAAACATCTATGTTGCAACCCGCTTTCACCTACATCAATCAAGATGCCGACGGTAAGGCGGAGTCATTTGATTCGTACGGATTTGACATTAGCTGGTTTAAATTTATCAACCGTCATCGATTGGCCCTCACCGCGGGTTATGCATGGAAAGACTATCAAGCAGCTAGCCAAACTTTTGCTAAAACACGAAATGACGACACCATCAGCCTATTTGCGGCCTACGAATATCAAAACATATTTGACTGGCAAGACTGGTCGTTCATTTCTTTAGCCGGCTATAGCCAAACTGACTCGAATATCACGTTTTATGAGGAGAAAGAGTACCTATTGTCGCTTGGTCTCAACTACACCTTCTAACGTCCTTCATCGCAACAAGGTGCTTACAACACTTGTTGCGATGACACTTTGCTGTCTATACCGCTTGCGCCGTAAGCTGTTTCAGCAAACGGTCCATCGCTCGATACCCAAGCGCCTCGGCCAAGTGCGTTCGTTCAATTTGCTCCGCCCCATCCAGATCGGCGATTGTTCGCGCCACTTTGATAATACGATGATATGCACGAATCGAGAGCCCTAAACGATGCAAAGCGGTTTCAAGAAACTCAGCATCACTCTTATGCAAGGGACAAAACGCCTCAATTTCTCGACTACCTAGCAGTGCATTGACCTTACCACTGCGGTTTAGCATATTGTTACGCGCATGGCTCACACGCGCTTTTACGATAGCAGTCGGCTCACCGCGATCACCACCTTCTGCTAATGTCCCTTTGGGCAAAGCTGGGATTTCTAAAGACATATCAAAGCGATCTAACAGTGGTCCAGATAATCGACCAAGGTAGCGCAAAATAGCTTGTGGATTGGTGCGCGCTTGATTGCCTTCGTAATATCCTGTCGGGCTTGGGTTCAAGGCTCCGACTAATTGGAAACGAGCCGGAAAGCGTGTTTTACCTTGCGCTCGAGAGATAATGATCTCTCCAGATTCGAGCGGTTCGCGTAACGAGTCCAGAACTTTACGATCAAATTCGGGCATTTCATCGAGAAACAATAACCCGTTGTGGGCTAAAGAGATCTCCCCTGGTCTGGGTACCGAACCACCGCCGACTAATGCCGCCATTGAACTTGAATGATGCGGAGAACGAAACGGACGCGACTTCCAGTTATGCTCATTAATTTCACTCTGAGTCAACGATGCCACCGAAGCGGTTTCCATTGCTTCTTCGTCACTCATTTCCGGTAATAAGTCACACAAACGCGAAGCCAACATCGTTTTTCCAGTACCTGGCGGGCCAAGGAAAAGTAAGTTGTGGTTTCCAGCGGCAGCAATCTCCAGTGCTCGCTTACCTTGTTGTTGGCCAATAATATCTTGTAAGTCTCGACCATGTTTTTCGATCGTTTTTCGCTTAGGCGTTTGAAAAAGATTCAGTCGATGTTGACCACAAAGCTCGGCACATACTTCCAGTAATGATTGGGCCGATTTATGTTGTTCCTTCCCCACCAGCGCCGCCTGATCGCCATTCACATGTGGGACGACCAAATGACGTTGAATCTTACTGGCTTCCAGCGCAGCAGGCAGCACACCTTTTACAGGTCTCAGACCACCAGATAACGCTAACTCACCAACAAATTCGTAGTTTTTGAGCTTATCTGTCGCGATTTGCTCCGAAGCGGCCAAAATTCCCAATGCAATAGGAAGATCAAAACGCCCTCCCTCCTTGGGTAGATCTGCCGGAGCCAAGTTCACGGTGATCCGCTTAGCAGGAAATTGCAAGTTAGAATTAATGATCGCACTGCGTACGCGATCTTTGGACTCTTTTACCGTTGTCTCTGGCAAGCCTACTAAGGTAAACCCTGGCATGCCGTTGCTGATATGAACTTCTACACTAACCGATGGCGCTTGCACCCCGACGCTTGCTCGACTATGAATGATTGCCAGCCCCATACGTTCCTCAATTTTTTTGAACACTCTGTAAACAAATGTTTTATCTAGTTGGTTATGTTATATACCGCGTCCCAATTGAGAGTTAATGTGAAAAAAGAATGACTTTTTGCTTGTCATGCAGCGGAATTGTGTGATACCACTAATGACGCAAACAATTTCGTAGAACATTACACAACATTTTTTAACGAAAAAAGAACGACAGACAGATGAACCTTTTCGCTCATATCAACGCACTGCTAGCCCTGATTATCGTGGTCATTATTGGCACCGCGCGGGGTATTGTGGGCGAAAGGTAACCACAAATTACAAAAAACCCCCGCACTGAAAAGTCCGGGGGTTTTTTTACAACTACAAGTTGTCATCTGTCTAACCCTCGGACAGTTTAACGGGAAGAATGGGAGTGCACATGAAGTGCAATAAATATGGCAATCGCTACGAGCCACAACGTAGCAAAGGAGGTTTACGATGACTGGTGCACAACTTGTCGTAGCCGCTTTAAGACAGCAAGGCATCGAAACCGTTTTTGGCTACCCCGGCGGGGCCATCATGCCAATCTATGATGCTTTGTATGACGGTGGGGTGGAACACATCCTATGCCGTCACGAGCAAGGGGCCGCTATGGCAGCTATCGGGATGGCTCGTTCCACTCAAGACGTTGCTGTGTGCATGGCAACTTCTGGCCCAGGAGCCACTAACCTTGTTACCGGCCTTGCCGACGCTTTCCTTGACTCCGTACCTCTAGTTGCCATCACAGGCCAGGTTGCTAGCTCTCATATCGGTACCGATGCATTCCAAGAAATGGATGTGATCGGAATGTCCCTAGCCTGTACTAAGCACAGCTATCTCGTGACCGAAATTGAAGATCTAGCTCCGACACTTGCCGAAGCCTTTGAGGTCGCAAAAACCGGTCGTCCGGGTCCTGTCATTGTCGATATCGCCAAAGACGTTCAACTCGCTCAAGCACCTACAGACCTTCTTCCTCCATACATAGCACCAGCAATCGAAGATGTCAGCGCTGAAGATATCAAACGTGCGCAAGATGTGCTGGCAGCATCTACTCGCCCAGTGTTGTATGTTGGTGGTGGCGTGCAACTTGCGAAAGCAACCGATGCAGTACGCGAATTTCTTCGCTTAAACCCAATGCCTGCAGTTAGCACATTAAAAGGCCTCGGTACCATTGAACGCCATGATCCTCACTATCTTGGTATGTTGGGTATGCACGGCACCAAAGCCGCCAACCTAGTGGTTCAAGAAGCTGATCTATTGATCGTGGTTGGCGCGCGTTTTGATGACCGTGTGACGGGTAAGCTCGATACGTTTGCACCAAATGCGAAAGTGATTCACATCGACATTGATGCTGCGGAGATTCATAAACTGCGCCACGCCAACGCACCATTACGTGGCGACATCAACACCATTCTTCCTCAGCTAGAGCTGACTCAAGATATCTCACCGTGGGTTCATCACAGTGAAAGTCTGCGCAGCGGCTTTAAGTGGCGTTACGACCACCCAGGCGAGTTAATCTACGCACCGCTATTGCTTAAACAACTGTCTGACATGATGCCAGATAGCTCAATTGTCTCGACCGACGTCGGTCAGCATCAGATGTGGGCAGCGCAACATATCCAGCCACGCGAACCACAAAATTTTATCACTTCTGCTGGCCTTGGCACCATGGGCTTTGGCTTGCCAGCAGCGATGGGCGCTGCAGTCGCACGTCCTGATGATCAGTCTATCCTTATTACAGGTGACGGTTCATTTATGATGAACGTTCAGGAATTGGGCACGCTGAAGCGTCGGCAGATTCCAGTGAAGATTGTCCTTCTTAATAACCAACGTCTTGGCATGGTTCGCCAATGGCAGTCATTGTTCTTTGACGGTCGCCACAGTGAAACCATTCTTGATGACAACCCAGATTTCGTGATGTTAGCAAAAGCGTTCGATATCCCGGGCAAAACCATCACCAAGAAAGAAGAAGTCGAACCTGCTCTCAAAGAGATGCTAGCGAGTGAAACTTCTTACATGCTTCACGTTTTGATTGATGAAGAAGAAAACGTGTGGCCATTGGTGCCACCTGGCGCATCAAACAGTGATATGTTGGAAAATACATAGGAGACAATCGCATGGACAGATATTTACTCGACATCAAAGCCGATGACAAACCGGTACTGTTGGAGCGCGTTCTACGTGTGATTCGTCACCGAGGCTTCGTGATCAAACAAGTCGCTGCTACGCAAAACCACGAAAGCAAAGTAGCCAGCGTCGAGATCATCGTCGACAGCGATCGACCAATCTCGTTTTTGATCAATCAAATAGAGAAGTTGTGGGACGTTCGTAAGGTTGAGGTGCTAAAAATCCGCAACGATGAACTGCCAAATCACAACTTACAACAACACGTAAGTGCATAAGGAAGGCAACAAATGGCAACGAAAACTGCAGATTTCATTTGGTTTAATGGTGAGATGGTTCCATGGGCAGAGGCGAACGTTCACGTTCTGACTCACGCAATGCACTATGGTACATCCGTGTTTGAAGGCGTGCGCTGTTACAACACACCAAAAGGCCCAATTGTCTTCCGTCACCGTGAGCATGCACAACGTCTAAAAGATTCTGCCAAGATTTACCGCTTTCCGATCCCTTTCTCTGTAGAAGAAATCATGGAAGCGACCCGCGAAACGCTGCGCCAAAACAAACTCGACAGCGCTTACATTCGTCCATTGGGTTTTGTCGGTAATGTTGGCTTAGGCGTATGTCCACCAGTTGGCACTGAGATGGATCTAATCATTGCAGCATTTCCTTGGGGCTCTTACTTAGGCGAAGAAGCGCTAGAAAAAGGTGTCGACGCGATGATTTCAAGCTGGAACCGCGCTGCGCCAAACACCATCCCAACTGCGGCTAAAGCAGGCGGTAACTACCTATCTTCACTACTGGTTGGTGGTGAAGCCCGTCGTCACGGTTACGACGAAGGTATTGCGCTAAGCGTAGATGGTTACCTATCGGAAGGGGCTGGTGAAAACATCTTCGTTATCAAAGATGGCGTAATCACCACACCACCAGCAACTAGCGCGATTCTACCGGGCATCACTCGTGACTCGATCATGACAATTGCACGCGATAAAGGCTACGAAGTACGTGAAGCGAACATTGCTCGTGAAGCCCTTTACCTTGCCGATGAAGTCTTCATGACAGGTACTGCGGCTGAGATTGTACCAGTGGCAACCATCGACAAGATTGAAGTGGGCACTGGTAAGCGCGGCCCTATCACTAAAGAACTACAAGCAGCCTACTTTGGCCTATTTGACGGCACCACGGAAGATAAGTGGGGCTGGTTAGACTATGTGTACCCAGAACAGAAGTAAGAAGGATTAGGAAATGCCAAAATATAGATCAGCTACCACCACACATGGTCGTAACATGGCGGGTGCACGAGCACTGTGGCGTGCAACGGGCGTGAAAGAAGAAGACTTCGGTAAACCAATCATCGCCGTTGTAAACTCGTTTACTCAATTTGTTCCGGGTCACGTACACCTGAAAGACATGGGTCAGCTTGTAGCACGCGAAATCGAAAAAGCTGGCGGTATTGCGAAAGAATTCAACACCATCGCGGTTGATGATGGTATCGCAATGGGTCACGGCGGCATGCTGTACTCACTGCCTTCACGCGAACTGATCGCAGACTCTGTGGAGTACATGGTCAACGCGCACTGTGCCGATGCCATGGTATGTATCTCTAACTGTGACAAAATCACTCCAGGAATGTTGATGGCATCTATGCGTCTTAACATCCCTGTTATCTTTGTTTCTGGTGGTCCAATGGAAGCGGGTAAAACCAAGCTTTCTGATCAGATCATCAAACTAGACCTTGTAGATGCGATGATCCAAGGCGCGGATCCAAAAGTGTCTGATGAGCAAAGCGAGCAGATCGAACGTAGCGCATGTCCAACGTGTGGATCGTGTTCAGGCATGTTCACTGCAAACTCAATGAACTGTCTAACGGAAGCACTGGGGCTTTCTCAACCAGGTAACGGTTCTATGCTGGCAACGCACGCTGACCGTGAACAACTGTTCCTTAATGCAGGTCGTCGTATCGTTGAACTGACTCGTCGTTACTACGAGCAAGATGACGAATCAGCACTGCCGCGCAACATCGCTACGTTTGATGCGTTCGAAAACGCGATGGCGCTGGATATTGCAATGGGCGGTTCAACCAACACCATTCTGCACCTACTTGCCGCGGCGCAAGAAGGTGAAGTGGATTTCGATATGGAAGATATCGATCGCCTATCACGTCAAGTACCACACCTATGTAAAGTGGCACCATCTACCCAGAAATATCACATGGAAGACGTACACCGCGCAGGTGGCGTCATGGCAATTCTTGGTGAGTTAGATCGTGCAGGTCTTCTACACAATGATGCGCGCACCGTACTTGGTCTTTCCATGAAAGAGCAGCTCGCAAAATACGACATCATCCAAACTGAAGACGAAGAAGTACTTAAGTTCTACCGCGCAGGTCCTGCGGGTATTCGTACTACTCAAGCGTTCTCACAAGATTGCCGCTGGGATCGCCTTGATGACGACCGTGCGGAAGGTTGTATTCGTACTATCGATCATGCCTTTAGCCAAGAAGGTGGCCTAGCCGTTCTATCAGGCAACATCGCATTAGATGGTTGTATCGTTAAGACTGCTGGTGTGGATGAGAGCATCCATAAGTTCACTGGCCCAGCCGTAGTTTTCGAAAGCCAAGAAGACGCCGTAGAAGGCATCTTAGGCGGCAAAGTAAAAGCAGGCGACGTGGTTGTTATCCGTTACGAAGGCCCTAAAGGTGGTCCGGGCATGCAAGAAATGCTTTACCCAACCACTTATCTAAAATCGATGGGCCTTGGCAAAGAGTGTGCACTTCTGACTGACGGCCGTTTCTCTGGCGGCACATCAGGTCTGTCTATCGGCCACGCCTCTCCTGAAGCAGCAAACGGCGGTGCAATTGGTCTGGTAAAAGAAGGCGATATGATCGCAATTGATATTCCAAACCGTTCAATTTCACTCCAAGTGTCTGAACAAGAACTTGCTGAGCGCCGTGCAAAACAAGACGAACTAGGCTGGAAACCAGTTGACCGCCAACGTGAAGTTTCATTTGCACTCAAAGCGTACGCGAGTATGGCAACCAGTGCTGACAAGGGTGCAGTACGAGACAAGTCGAAGCTAGAGGGCTAGCAATGATGGAAGCTCAACCCGAAAAACAAGTGAACCAAACTGGCGCAGATTATCTGCGCCAAATCCTTCGCGCACCTGTTTATGAAGTAGCAACAGTGACGCCACTGCAAGAAATGCCTCGTTTATCTGCACGTATCGGGAATAACGTGCAGATCAAGCGTGAAGATCGCCAACCCGTACACTCGTTCAAATTGCGCGGTGCATACAACATGGTGGCGAGTTTATCTGAAGCACAAAAAGCCGCTGGTGTCATTGCAGCATCGGCAGGTAACCACGCTCAAGGCATGGCGCTCTCTGGTACTAAGCTAGGCATCAAGACCACCATCGTGATGCCCAAAACCACACCAGACATCAAAGTCGATGCGGTACGTGGCTTCGGTGGCAATGTAGTGCTGCACGGCAGCAACTTTGATGAGGCAAAAGCGGAAGCGGAACGCCTTTCTGATCTGCATGGGTACACATTTGTCCCTCCTTTCGATCACCCACTGGTGATTGCAGGTCAAGGCACCATAGGCATGGAAATGCTGCAGCAAAATGGTCACCTTGATTACATCTTCGTCCCTGTCGGTGGTGGCGGTTTGGCTGCCGGTGTTGCGGTACTCGTGAAGCAGCTAATGCCAGAAATCAAAGTGATTGCGGTCGAGCCAGAAGATTCTTCATGCCTCAAAGCGGCATTGGATGCAGGTGAACCAGTAGTATTAGACCAGGTCAGCATGTTTGCCGATGGCGTTGCAGTAAAACGCATTGGTGAAGAGACGTTTCGTCTATGCCAAAAGTACATTGATGGCCATATTGCAGTCTCTAGCGATGAAATCTGCGCAGCAGTAAAAGACATCTTTGAAGACACCCGTGCGATTGCAGAGCCTTCTGGCGCGCTTGCTCTGGCGGGTTTGAAGAAGTTTGCTGAGCAAAACAAACTGCAAGGTAAGAATTTAGGTACTGTGCTGTCTGGTGCCAACACTAACTTCCATGGCTTACGTTATGTTTCTGAGCGTTGCGAGCTTGGTGAGAAACGTGAAGGTTTGCTTGCCGTCACCATTCCTGAGCGTCAAGGTGCCTTCTTTGAGTTCTGTAACCTCATTGGCGGCCGCGCCGTAACGGAGTTTAACTACCGCTACAACGATGACGCATTGGCAAATATCTTTGTCGGTGTGCGTTTGCAAGGCGGTCAGGAAGAGCTAGAACATATCATTCACGACTTACGTGATGGTGGCTACCCAGTGGTTGATTTGTCTGATGATGAAATGGCGAAGCTGCACGTGCGCTACATGATTGGTGGTAAGCCGTCTAAGCCGCTTAAAGAGCGCCTATACAGCTTTGAATTCCCAGAATATCCGGGAGCGCTACTCAACTTCTTAAGCACACTCGGTACTCATTGGAATATCAGCTTGTTCAACTACCGTAACCACGGCGCTGACTACGGACGTGTTTTATGTGGTTTCGAGTTAGATGAAAGCGATTTAGCTCAGTTTTCTGCACATTTACGTGAACTTGGCTATCAATGCAAAGATGAGACAGACAACCCATCGTATAAGTTTTTCTTGTCATAAAACGCCACATTTCAAATATATCAAAGACAACACCTCGCATTAGCGAGGTGTTTTTTATGACTGTAACCAATCTTTATGTAGCTGATTAGGCGACCCAAGATAGTCCACCATCCACTGGATCAATTTATGATTATCATCTTTGCGCCATACTAAGCAGCAGTGACTGAGCGGTTTATCATCCGGCATGACCTTCTCCACCAGCACACCATCATTGATTAAGGGTGTTGCAATATGACGTGGCATGTAACCCACGCCCACCCCATTTTTTAAACATTCAATCGCACTATACCAATTGGGCAATAATAATCGGCGCTGTTGCGGATAATGGCCAGTATGGCGTTTTGGCAGCACGTTCGAAGTATCATCAAGACAGATCGCCGGAAATTGACTCACAAATGCTTCAGTAAGCACTTGTTGTCGAACGCAAGGATGAGCGGGTGACATTACAAATGCCCAATCTAATACGCCCATATCTTTGACTTCAAAATCTCCCCCAACGGGAACCGCAGATGTCGCGCCAACGACAATGTCGGCTCGACCTTGTGCTATGGCTTCCCAAGAACCATTGAAGACCTCCATATTGATCTGCAATTCAGCAAATTCAAACTCGCGATAAAAATCTTCCACCAAAGGTTTGAGTTTTTCTAACTTCACCACGTTATCTAAGGTCAGCTTTAACGTGCTTTTCCATCCTTGAGCCGCTCGCCGCGTTTGTGCTTTCACCTCTTCCATTTGACGCAGCAAAGAGCGCGCCTCGGCCATAAAAAGTTCACCCGCTGGAGTTAGCTCGACTTTCCTTGGTAAACGTCGAAACAGCACCACATCTAAATCTTGCTCGACCTGCCTTACTCCATAGCTGATGGCTGAGGGGACTTTATGCAATACCTCAGCCGCAGCGGTGAAACTGCCTAAACGGGCAACCGTATCCAGCATTTCCAAAGACGCTTTAGAGAACATGATTTAACCTTTCAAAAAATTTGATTGATAACCAACAATTTTAGCGTTTTATTTTCTCAAAATCGAAAAATAGAATAATAAGGTAAATAAATCAGGGTTGGCGCCAACTGATGTTGATTAAAAAATGATTAAATAATTTGACTGGTTGAATCATGAAAATCTCAAAACTACAGCTCATTTATCTGGCAGCATTATCGATGCTTGGCTTCGTTGCTACCGATATGTATCTGCCAGCATTCAAAGCGATGGAAATCGACTTTGCAACAGGCCCTGAGCAAATTGCGCTCTCTTTAACGGTATTCCTCGTTGGTATGGCGATTGGCCAACTAATGTGGGGATTGGCATCCGATAAATTTGGCCATCGTAATACACTCGCAGCCGGGTTGGTGCTATTTACTATCGCGTCATTCGGTTTGGCTTTCTGTGATCAAGTATGGCAACTACTCACACTGCGCTTTATCCAAGCTATCGGTGTGTGTGCACCAGCCGTGATCTGGCAGGCTATGGTCATTAAGCGCTACTCAAGCAGTAGCCAACAAATTTTTGCGACAATAATGCCACTCGTCGCGCTATCACCAGCACTAGCACCTCAATTAGGGGTTGTGTTGGCAGATAACTTCGGCTGGCACAGTATCTTTATTACGCTAACACTGGTTGGTGTCTTTTTGGTCTTTGCGACCATGGCACAAAAAGACGAGAAAGCAGAAATCAAACAAACCAGTATGTCTGCCGACATCAAAGCGCTGCTGAGTTCTAAAAAATACCTTGGCAACGTGTTTATGTTTGCGACGGCTTCAGCTGCATTCTTTGCTTACCTAACAGGGATGCCAGAAATCATGGCGCAACTGGGCTACGAAGCAAAAGATATTGGTTTGAGCTTTATCCCACAAACTATCGCATTTATGGCTGGTGGCTACTTAGGTAAAGTAGGCGTTCGAAAATTTGGTGATGAAAAGGTTCTGCGCCAACTGATTGGCCTATTTAGTGTCGCGGCATTAATGATTTTCATTGCTTCACAGTGGGAGCTGTCATCGATTTGGCCTATTCTTGCGCCATTCTGTTTGATTGCCGTTGCTAACGGCGCGCTGTACCCAATAGTGGTAAACCGTGCACTGGCCAGCGCACAACAGAGCCCTGCAACAGCAGCAGGTCTGCAAAACAGCCTGCAAATCTGTGTAAGTAGCTTCTCAAGTGCATTGGTAGCCGCAATGGCAAGCCAAGCTCAGATGGTTACTGGCATCGCAATCATCATCTGTATGGGTGGGCTGTGGATGGGATACATTCTGTCGAATCGCGAATTATCCAAGCACTTTACGACTCCTGACAACGCCCGAGTCGTGAGTGAAGACGAACTTTAATCGTTCAGATAATAAAAAGAGCCGCGCAATGCGGCTCTTTCTGTTTATAAGCTTTTCAACCCCCACTTCTTGGCAGTCTGCTTAAAAAAGCCTTGAGTCTTTTTCAACTCTACCCAGTGATTGATATAATTAATCCATACTTGATCGTCTTGCGGCAACAACATAGCAATTGGGGTTGGTTTACGCGGTGCGGTCACTGGCACTATCGCCAACTGTTTAAACTTATCCACCAACGTCGCTGCTTCCACATTGGACGTCACCGATACATCGGCCCTGCGAGCTAGTAGTTCTTGGAAGTCGCGCGCTGGCGCTTCAATAACAATATGTTGAGCAGACGGGAAGAATTCTTTCACCATTTTTTCTTGTACCGTACCTAACGTCGCCGCGACTTTTACTTCTGGTTTATTAAAATCCGCCCAATCAGAGAATTTGGCGAGATCTTTCTTTTGCACCACAGGTACAAAGGCAAGGTAGAAATATGGCTGGCTATATCCAGCTACTTTCGCGCGAGACATGTTCAGAGATGCGCTGCCAGTAATATCGTATTTGTTGGCGGTAATGCCATTAACTAGCGTCTTCCAATCCGTGGGCACATACTCCACTTTTACACCGAGATCTTTAGCAAGTTCTGTTGTTACATCGATATCGAAGCCACGATAACTGTTTGTCGCGGGGTCTTTCATCGTCATCGGATTCCAATCTCCCGTCGTTCCAACTCGGAGTACGCCATTGTCTAAAATGGATTGAAGACGGCTTTCAGCGTGAGCGACTTGAGTCGCAGCAAGCAAACACATTCCTAGCACTAGTAAAATCTTTCTCATTTTTATTCCCTTAAAAATAATGACCTTATACGGTTTAATAATTAACCTTTATTAGAGCTCTACTGATAACATAGCAGTAACAAAGGAAGTTTTTTAGTTAATTCAGGGAGTAAATGTGACGTTTCGAACTCTATGGCTGTTTTCACTGCTATTACTCACTGGTTGTTCTGATTATCAATGGGGCTGGTATGTACTTGACCCTTCGACGGATCAAGGGCTCACCAATCTAAAGTTTTTAATCGCTGGGTTTAATGACACCATTCAGGTATCACTCCTCAGTATGTTATTTGCGATGAGCTTGGGCCTGATCGTTGCCTTACCCGCTCTGTCGGACTCTGCCTCTCTGAAGTGGATAAACCGTATTTATGTCGAGGTGATCCGTTCAGTGCCAGTTTTAGTCTTACTACTTTGGGTGTATTACGGCATGCCTACACTATTGGATGTCTCACTCAATCACTTTTGGGCGGGTGTTATTGCACTGACTATCGCTGAGAGTGCGTTTATGGCGGAAGTGTTTCGCGGTGGGATACAAGCTATCAGCCGTGGCCAACATGAAGCGGCTGAATCTTTGGGCTTAAGCTATTGGCAAAAGATGCGCTTGGTAATTCTTCCCCAAGCATTTCGACAAATCCTCCCTCCACTGGGCAATCAATTTGTCTACATTCTCAAGATGAGTTCTTTAGTCAGCGTGATTGGTTTAAGCGATCTCACTCGCCGTGCTAATGAGCTGGTGGTGAATGAGTACTTACCCTTAGAGATTTATACCTTCCTCGTTTTGGAGTACTTGTTACTCATCCTATTTGTATCTCAAGCCGTTCGTTGGCTCGAAAACCGTATTGCTATTCCTAGTTACTAACGATGAAGCCTGAGCTAGAAACAACAAAGCCGCTCTTGTTGAACGGCTTTGACAATATAGCGATAGAGTGCAGGTATTGCTTATTTCTGTTTTACAGGACGCTGCCAGCCAGTAATTTTGCGCTCTTTGACGCGAGTAATTACTAACTCACCTTCTTCAACATCTTTTGTTAGTGTCGTGCCTGCACCGATGGTTGCGCCATCAGCGATAGTGACAGGCGCCACCAGCTGGCTATCAGAACCAACAAAAACATCATTACCGATGATAGTTTTAAACTTGTTCGCACCATCGTAGTTACAAGTGATAGTACCTGCACCGATGTTAGTACGTTGACCGATCTCTGCATCACCTAAGTAAGTTAGGTGGTTCGCTTTTGAACCTTCTCCGATGCGCGCATTTTTCACTTCAACGAAGTTACCCACATGGGAATCGTTACGCATTTCAGCACCAGGACGAAGGCGAGTAAATGGACCAACCGTACATTCTTCACCAACCGTTGCACCTTCAATCACACTGTAAGGGCGAACGATGGTGTTGTCGTCGATTTCACAATCTTTCAGTACACAACCCGCACCGATAACTACGTTATCACCCAGTGAAACTTTACCTTCGATGATAACATTCACGTCGATTTCACAGTCCATACCGCACTGTAACTCACCACGCAAATCAAAGCGTGCTGGATCGCGTAGCATGACACCTTGCTCTAGTAGTTTCTGAGCTTGCATTGACTGGAAAGCACGCTCTAGACGAGCAAGCTGTGCGCGGTCGTTGACCCCTTCCACCTCAATGGCATTGACTGGGTGTACTGCCTCAACGGCACGACCTTCATCGTGTGCAGCTGCAATAACGTCAGTTAGGTAGTATTCGCCTTGTGCGTTGTTGTTGTTTAAGCCAGACAACCAACGCTTAAGATCCCCACCAGTCGCAACCATCACGCCAGTGTTGATCTCTTTAATTTGTTTTTGTTCTTCTGTTGCATCTTTTTGCTCAACGATCGCCACAACAGGACCATTCTTACGGATAATACGACCGTAGCCTGTCGGGTTATCTAGAATCACTGTTAGTAGTGCAATACCGCCTGTTGGCTGTGCATCTAATAGGTTTTCAATCGTTTCAGCTGAAATCAGTGGAACATCACCGTAAAGCACCAGTACTTTTTCATCGTCTTCAAACTTCGGAGACGCTTGATCAACCGCATGACCTGTACCTAGTTGCTCCGCTTGCAGTACCCAGTTTACAGGCTCTTCTGCTAGCGTTTGCTGCATTTGATCACCACCGTGACCATATACTAAGTGGATGTTTTGTGCGCCAAGACCTGTACATGTATCAATCACATGTTTTGCCATTGGCTTCCCTGCCAAAGTGTGTAGCACTTTAGGCATGTTTGAATACATACGGGTACCTTTACCCGCAGCAAGGATCACAGCACTGAATTTCATTAATAACCTATTGACGTTCTATTTTAATTGGGCGTTATTTTAAACACCTTGGAAGGATTAGTTAATGGTGGGATGTAAATTTCCAACTAAAATTAATCAAAAAGGCGACCAATTGGCCGCCTTTTTTCATGCAACGTTGCTAATTGAGCTTAGCGACGCTTTTTTGTCAGCTCGATAACTCGTAGCTGAGCAATGGCTTTAGCCAGTTCACTGGCCGCTTGTGCGAAGTCCATGTCACCATGCTGATTCTGGATTTGCTCCTCAGCGCGGCGTTTGGCTTCTTCTGCCTTCGCTGCGTCTAGCTCTTCACCACGGATAGCTGTATCAGCTAGTACAGTCGCTGTACCAGGCTGAATCTCTACCATACCACCAGAAACATAAATAATTTCTTCGTGGCCGTGCTGTTTCACAATACGCACCATACCAGGCTTGATAGCGGTCAGCAGCGGTGTGTGACCATGGAAAATACCAAGTTCACCTTCGCTACCGGTCACCTGAAACGTTTCAACACGACCAGAGAAGATTTTCTTCTCAGCGCTTACTACGTCTAGGTGAAAGGTTATTGCTGCCATATCGCCTCCTAGTTAGCCTTATAGCTTCTTCGCATTCTCAATAGCATCGTCGATGCTACCGCAGTACATAAATGCCTGCTCAGGAATGTCGTCGTATTCACCAGCTAGTAGACCTTTAAAGCCACGTAGAGTCTCTTTTAGAGGTACGTAAATACCAGGGTCACCTGTAAATACTTCTGCTACGTGGTAAGGCTGAGTTAGGAAACGCTCAATCTTACGTGCACGAGATACAACTTGCTTATCTTCTTCAGATAGCTCGTCCATACCTAGGATAGCAATGATATCTTTCAGCTCTTTGTAGCGCTGAAGAGTCTGCTGAACACCACGAGCAACTTCGTAGTGATCTTGACCAACGACTAGTGGATCAAGCATACGAGATGTTGAATCTAGCGGGTCGATCGCAGGGTATAGACCCATTGCAGCGATGTTACGGTTAAGTACAACCGTTGCATCCAAGTGCGCGAACGTTGTTGCTGGAGACGGGTCAGTCAAGTCATCCGCTGGTACGTATACCGCCTGTACAGACGTGATAGAACCTGATTTCGTTGACGTGATACGCTCCTGAAGTACACCCATCTCTTCTGCAAGAGTTGGCTGGTAACCTACCGCAGAAGGCATACGACCTAGTAGTGCTGATACCTCTGTACCTGCAAGTGTGTAACGGTAGATGTTATCAATGAACAGTAGTACGTCACGACCTTCGTCACGGAAACGCTCTGCCATTGTTAGACCAGTCAGTGCAACACGTAGACGGTTACCTGGTGGCTCGTTCATCTGACCGTAAACCATCGCTACTTTTGATTCTTCAGGCTTCTCAACGTTTACAACGCCCGCTTCCTGCATCTCGTAGTAGAAATCGTTACCTTCACGAGTACGCTCACCAACACCAGCAAATACTGATAGACCTGAGTGCTGTAGTGCGATGTTGTTGATAAGTTCCATCATGTTAACGGTCTTACCTACACCAGCACCACCGAATAGACCGATTTTACCACCCTTAGCGAATGGACAAATTAGGTCGATTACTTTAACGCCCGTTTCTAGAAGTGCAATTTCGTTTGATTGCTCTTCGTAGCTTGGTGCACTACGGTGGATAGAGTAAACCTCTTCCGCACCCACTTC
The DNA here is from genome assembly GCF_033339515.1 of Vibrio sp. 2130-1. NCBI lineage: Bacteria > Pseudomonadati > Pseudomonadota > Gammaproteobacteria > Vibrionales > Vibrionaceae > Vibrio > Vibrio sp. 2130-1. Next base: position 43,160 of record NZ_JAWOUT010000018.1, on the reverse strand, counting down.
ACCACGCTCGTCAATCGCGTCACCTAGGACGTTCATGATACGACCTAGAGTTTTAGTACCTACTGGTACTGAAATTGGAGCGCCAGTGTTAACCACTTCTACTCCACGACGTAAACCATCAGAGCTACCCATTACGATACAACGAACTACGCCACCGCCTAGCTGTTGTTGAACTTCAAGAACTAGACGCTCTTTTGAGTCCGTTACGTTTAGAGCGTCATATACACTAGGTACATTGCTCTGTGGGAACTCTACGTCGACTACCGCACCGATGATCTGTACGATCTTACCTGTAGCCATCGTTAATCCTCTAAACTATTTCGTTTTACCTAAGCTTAAACCGCAGCTGCACCACCAACGATTTCTGATAGTTCTTGTGTAATCGCAGCCTGACGGGCTTTGTTGTACACAAGTTCCAAATCGTCAATCAAACTGGTTGCGTTATCCGTTGCAGCCTTCATCGCAATCATTCGAGCCGCTTGCTCACAAGCAAGGTTCTCAACCACACCTTGGTATACCTGAGACTCTACGTAACGCACTAATAGCGTATCCAGTAGAGGTTTTGGTTCAGGTTCATAGATGTAGTCCCATGAATGCTCACGCTGCATCTCTTCGCTGTCCGATTTAGGCAAAGGTAGCAATTGATCGATCGTTGGTTGCTGAACCATAGTATTTACAAACTTGTTGAATACTACATATAGACGGTCCAGTTCACCTTCATCGTATTTCTTCAGCATTACGCCAACAGAGCCGATTAGGTCTTGTAGGCTTGGATTATCTCCAAGACCAGAAACCTGTGCCGCAACTTTTGCGCCACCATGTTTAAAGAAAGCTGTTGCTTTTGAGCCAACAACGGCTAGCTCAATCTCAGCACCTTTCTCTCTCCATGCTTGCATGTCTGTAACGGCTTTTTTGAACACGTTAATGTTCAAACCACCACACAGACCACGGTCTGTCGAAACGATGATGTAACCAACACGTTTAGCTTCACGCTCTTCTAGGTACGGATGACGGTACTCTAGGTTTGCGTTAGCCACATGACCGATCACTTTACGCATTGTTTCAGCGTATGGACGAGAAGCTTCCATTGCATCTTGAGAACGACGCATTTTTGAAGCTGCTACCATTTCCATCGCTTTCGTAATTTTCTGAGTGCTTTTAACACTACCGATTTTATTACGTATCTCTTTTGCGCCGGCCATCGTTACTCTCCGTTAGTTGGTGGCAGAAACTGCCACCGACCTAATTACCAAGTTTGGGTTGCTTTGAAGTCGTCAGTCAGTTTCTTCAACTGAGCTTCGATTTCATCGTTGTAAGCGCCAGACTTGTCGATCTCAGCTGCTAGTTCAGCGTATTGACCGCGAGCGTACGATAGTAGAGCCGCCTCGAAATCTAGAACTTTGTTAAGTTCTACATCATCAAGGTAACCGCGCTCTGCCGCGAAGATAGTTAGGGCTTGGTCAAATACAGACATTGGAGCGTACTGCTTCTGCTTCATTAGTTCTGTAACTTTTTGACCATGGTCTAGCTGTTTCTTCGTTGCGTCATCAAGGTCAGAAGAGAACTGAGCAAATGCCGCTAGTTCACGGTATGCAGCTAGTGCTGTACGGATACCACCTGATAGTTTCTTGATGATTTTCGTCTGAGCTGAACCACCTACACGAGATACTGAGATACCAGGGTCAACAGCAGGACGAACACCAGCGTTGAATAGCTCAGTTTGTAGGAAGATCTGACCATCGGTAATCGAGATTACGTTAGTCGGTACGAATGCTGAAACGTCACCTGCTTGAGTTTCGATGATAGGAAGAGCAGTCAAAGAACCAGTCTTACCTTTCACTTCACCGTTAGTGAAACGCTCTACGTACTCTTCGTTTACACGAGCTGCACGCTCTAGTAGACGCGAGTGTAAGTAGAATACGTCACCTGGGAATGCCTCACGGCCTGGTGGACGTTTAAGTAGTAGAGAGATCTGACGGTAAGCTACCGCTTGCTTAGATAGATCATCGTAAACAATCAGTGCGTCTTCACCGCGATCGCGGAAGTATTCACCCATCGCACAACCTGCGTAAGGCGCTAGGTATTGAAGCGCTGCAGATTCAGAAGCTGATGCAACTACAACGATAGTATTTTGTAGTGCGCCGTGCTCTTCTAGTTTGCGAACAACGTTAGCGATAGTCGATGCTTTCTGACCGATTGCTACGTAGATAGAGAAAATACCAGAGTCTTTCTGGTTGATGATCGCGTCGATCGCCAGTGCTGTTTTACCAATCTGACGGTCACCGATGATAAGCTCACGCTGACCACGACCGATTGGGATCATTGAGTCAACTGACTTATAACCAGTTTGCACAGGTTGGTCTACCGATTTACGGTCGATTACACCTGGTGCGATCACTTCTACAGGCGAAGTCATTTTCGCTTCGATTGGACCTTTACCATCGATAGGCTCACCCAGCGTATTTACTACGCGGCCTAGTAGTTCTGGACCAACTGGCACTTCAAGAATGCGGCCAGTACCTGTAACTTTCATGCCTTCCTTAAGGTCAGCATATGGGCCCATTACAACCGCACCAACCGAGTCACGCTCAAGGTTAAGTGCCAGTGCATAACGGCCACCCGGTAATTCAATCATTTCACCTTGCATCACGTCCGCTAGGCCGTGGATGCGGATGATACCATCGCTTACCGATACGATAGTACCCTCGTTGCGAGCTTCACTAACAACTTCGAAAGATTCGATACGTTGTTTGATCAGATCGCTAATTTCCGTGGAATTAAGTTGCATGCTCCAATCCCCATTAAGACTGCAATGCATCGCTCAGGCGGTTCAAACGACCACGCGCTGAGTCATCGATGACTAGGTCTCCGGCTCGAATAATAACCCCACCAAGTAGGGTCTCATCTACACTGCAATTCAGCTTCACTTTGCGTTCAAGACGCTTTTCAAGTTTGCTGCCAATGTTTGCAAGTTGTTCATCAGAAAGCTCTGTTGCTGAAATTACTTCAACATCAATTTCTTTCTCATGTTCTTTTTTCAGAGTAAAAAACTCCGTGCAAACATCAGGAAGGGCCGCTAAACGACCATTCTCAGCCATTACCTTCAAAAGGTTTTGACCGTGCGCATCAACTTGTTCGCCGCAAACTGCAACAAAAATTTCTGCCATTTTGTCAGCAGAAACCGAACCCGTTAGTAGTTCGTTCATTTGTTCGTTTTTGGCCACTTCAGCAGCAAAAGATAACATTTGGCCCCATTGGTCCAACTGGTCTTTCTCTAAAGCAAAGTCGAAGGCTGCTTTAGCATAGGGGCGTGCGATAGTAGTCAAATCAGACATATGCGCCCCCAGACTTAAAGTTTTGCAGTAATGTTGTCGAGAATATCTTTTTGCGCATCTTTATCGATAGAACGCTCAAGGATTTTCTCAGCACCAGCTACAGCCAGAGTAGCAACTTGTTTGCGCAGCTCATCGCGTGCACGATTGCGTTCAGCTTCAAGTTCTGCTTCTGCTTGCGCTAGGATTTTCTGGCGTTCTGCCTGAGCTTCCTCGCGAGCTTCATCAAGAATTTGAGACTTACGTTTGTTCGCTTGTTCGATGATCTCAGTTGCTGTGCGCTTCGCTTCTTTCAATTGATCAGAAGCGTTGGCTTGTGCTAGATCCAAGTCTTTCGCAGCACGTTCTGCTGCTTGAAGACCATCAGCAATTTTCTTCTGACGCTCTTCGATCGCTTGCATCAATGGTGGCCATACATACTTCATGCAGAACCACACAAATAGTGCGAACGAGATTGCTTGACCTAGCAGAGTTGCGTTTATGTTCACAACAGCTACCCCTCTATTTGGACTTAGTGTTAATCAGTGACAAGCGATAATCGCCCGTCCCGAGTTAAAGGTGATTAACCTAGTTGACCAACGAATGGGTTTGCGAAAGTGAATAGTAGCGCGATTACGATACCGATCATTGGAACCGCATCAAGTAGACCCGCGATGATGAACATCTTAACTTGTAGCATAGGAGCCATTTCTGGTTGACGTGCAGCACCTTCTAGGAATTTACCACCTAGCAGTGCGAAACCAATCGCTGTACCAAGAGAAGCAAGACCGACGATAATACCTACGGCGATTGCAGAAAAGCTCAGTAAAGTTTCCATTACTATCTCCAATTTATAGTTGTTGGCTTAGTGCCCAAATAAAAAGCTTTAAAAAAATTAATGATCAGGATCTTCGTGTGCCATTGACAGGTAAACAATTGTCAACATCATGAATACGAAGGCTTGAATCGTAATAACCAAGATATGGAAGATTGCCCACGGTAGTGAACCCATCCATTGTAAGTACCATGGTAGCATTGCCGCACAAAGAATGAATACAACCTCACCCGCGAACATGTTACCGAATAGACGCATACCAAGTGATAGAGGTTTCGCTAATAGCGATACCACTTCAATTAGTAGGTTAAACGGAATCATCAGTGGGTGATTGAATGGATGTAGTGCAAGTTCTTTTGCGAATCCACCTAGACCTTTTACTTTGATGCTGTAGTAAATCATCAATGCAAAAACGCCTAGAGCCATAGCCATGGTGATATTCACATCAGCAGACGGTACAACCTTAAGGTAAGGAATACCTAGCCAATGCTCTGCTGGGTATGGTAAGAAGTCGATAGGAACTAAGTCCATCACGTTCATCAAAAATACCCAACAAAAGATAGTCAGTGCTAAAGGCGCGATCAGTGGGTTGCGTCCATGGAACGTGTCTTTGACGTTATCGGCGACAAATTCAACGATCATTTCTACAGCACACTGAAGCTTACCCGGTACACCCGCTGTTGTTCTCTTTGCTACTTTGTAAAAAATTCCGAGGAAAATTAAACCAGTAAACCAAGAAAAAAACAGGCTATCGATATGTACGTTCCAGAAACTTGTCTCCGACCCTACTAAACCCAACTTGTATAGCGATAGGTTAGAAAGGTGGTGGGCAATGTAACCGGACGATGTTAGCGCTTCACCTGGCGCAGCCATAACTCATCCTATTTTTTGTTGTTAATGAATAGCACTGGTGCACAGATATTAATACCTAGTACCAGCAAATAGGTTAGTTTGAGGGGAACAAGTTCCACCTGCATATACATGTAGGCAACATAGAACAGTGCAACCGTGATGAGAATTTTCAGTACTTCACCCGTATAGAAGGAAGCAGCGATGCGCTTGGCAGCGCGAGCTCCACTAAACATGAAAGCACACAGCGCGAATACTGCATTGGCAACAACAAAAATGCCTCCGCCAATCAGCGCTGAAAATCCCCAGTCAGGATTTATGGCTACCGCCATTCCTGCTGCCACAAAAATAACCGCGCCAGACTGGATCATTAACAATTGCCTTGCGAGCTCTCGTCCTGGTCTAGCTAACGCAGCTACCATGTATTCGTACCTCTAGTAATATCCACTTCGCACTTAACTCTCTGTGCTGGGAAATTGGCGAAAATTATACGTTCAGTTCAACGTAAAGCAATTCGATTGCATCAAAAACTTACAGTTTTGTTTACAAAACGACAACTTTCGCACAAAATTCGATTAATTAGATTAATTGACCTAAATCAATTATCTCATCTAGGCCTCAAGCTTGGCAATTAGTTGGTCCAATTTGTGAGGCTCATCAAGACTTATCGTCAATTTCGCTTTTCCGTTTGCAGAACGGGTAAGAGAAACTTTTGCATCAAGCAGCTGACTCAATTTATGCGACATTTGCTCGGCTTCGGTATCCTCTTGTTGCCCTTTTTGCTCATTTTGTGGGGCTAAGCACTTTTTTACTAACTGTTCGGTTTGGCGAACAGTCATTTGCTTCTTAGCCACTTGTTGAGCTACTTCGACTTGCTGTTCGCCTTCTAACGCTAACAGAGCTCGAGCATGACCCATTTCCAATTTTTTATCTGCAACCAGACCTTTTACATCAACTTCCAACTGATTCAGACGTAATAGGTTACTGACCGTCGTTCTTGATTTACCAATCACATCGGCCACTTGCTGATGTGTCAGCGTGAATTCATCTTGTAGACGTTCAAGCGCTTGGGCTTCCTCAATCACATTCAAGTCTTCACGTTGAATGTTTTCAATCAACGCCATGGCGATGGCGGCACGATCTTCAACTTTTTTCACCAAACACGGCACGCGTTTTAAACCCGCCTGCCTTGCAGCACGCCAGCGGCGCTCACCTGCGATGATCTCAAACTGACCATTTTCGACCTGGCGAACCACGATTGGTTGAATAATGCCTTGTGATTGAATCGAAGCCGCTAGTTCTTCTAGCGCTTCAGGCGCCATATCTTTACGCGGTTGGTATACGCCCGGTTGCAATTGACCAATCGCTAAATCGGTTAACTCACCGTCTGCCGATAATTCTTGGCTATGCGATGCAATATGCTGTTTTTCACGAGCAAACGAACTGGTCGACAATAACGCATCCAGTCCTTTTCCGAGACCACGCTTAGACATGGGATTGAATTCCTTAGGTTAGAGTTAAACTGGGATTTCTTCGCGGCGGAGCATTTCGCCCGCTAGAGCAAGATACGCTTTGGCACCTGCGGAGTACTTATCGTAGTACATTGCTGGCTTACCGTGACTTGGCGCTTCAGCCAAACGAACATTACGCGGAATGACAGTACGGTAAACTTTATTCCCAAAGTGTTTTTTAAGTTGATCGGATACTTCATTCGATAAGCGGTTGCGTGGGTCGTACATGGTACGCAATAAACCTTCGATTTTGAGGTTTTCATTCACAACAGCCGCTAACTTGCTGATTGTATCCATAAGAGCAGTTAAACCTTCTAACGCAAAGTATTCACATTGCATCGGCACCAACACAGAGTCAGCTGCCGCCATCGCATTGATTGTAAGAAGGTTTAGAGAAGGAGGACAATCAATAAAGATGAAATCATAGTTATCGCGAACTGACGACAATGCATTTTTTAGACGCACTTCACGAGCGAAAACTTCCATCAATTTGATTTCTGCCGCGGTTACGTCTCCGTTCGCCGCGATCAAATCATACTTCCCTGTTGTTTGGGTACAAACGACTTGATCGAACGGTGTATCTTCGACCAAAAGATCGTATGCGGTGGCGTCGACCATATACTTATCCACGCCACTGGCCATCGTAGCATTGCCTTGCGGGTCGAGATCGATCACCAAAACCTTGCGCTTTGTTGCCGCCATCGAAGCCGCTAAGTTAATGCACGTTGTTGTTTTGCCGACCCCACCTTTCTGGTTGGCTATTGCTACAATTTTACCCACGATTACCTCGCTAATTTTCCTTGCGCGATAAGATTACTAGATGACGATCACCTTCCAACTCAGGAACAGCCAAAGATATGATCTCTGTCACACTGCACCATTCAGGAAGCTGATCCATTTCATCTTTAGGGTGCTGTCCTTTCAGCGCTAGAAACACCCCGTGCTCTTGTTTCGGCAAATGGTGGCACCATTCCACCATGTCTGTCATTGAAGCAAAAGCTCGACTCAAAACGCCATCAAATTTTTCTTCAGGTTGGAATTCTTCGACGCGACTTTGAATTGGTGTCACGTTTTTCAGCCCTAATGTGTGCACGACTTGCTTGATAAAACGGATGCGTTTGCCAAGACTGTCGAGCAAAAAGAAGGTTTTCTCAGGGTTCATGATTGCCAAAGGGATGCCCGGTAACCCCGGACCAGTACCAACATCAATGAAGCGCTCACCGGACAGGTGTGCGCTTACAACGATACTATCAAGAATATGTTTCACTAACATATCAAGCGGATCACGTACCGATGTTAAATTGTACGCTTTGTTCCATTTGTCGAGCAGTTCGACATAACCAACTAACTGCTCTCGTTGCTGTTCTGACACTTCCAAATCGGTTTTCGCGATCAGTGAATCCAGCTTTGTTCGCAATGCGCTCATTATTCTTCCTCACCTTTCTTCAGCAAACCATGCTTTTTCAAGTGAACAAGTAGAATAGAAATTGCAGCAGGCGTAATACCAGAAATGCGTGATGCAATACCGATGCTCTCTGGTTTGGCCTCGCTCAGTTTAGCAACGACTTCGTTTGATAAGCCTTTTACATCGCGGTAATCCAAATCAGCAGGTAACTTGGTATTTTCGTGACGCAGTGATTTTTCGATCTCTTCCTGCTGACGCTTGATGTAACCATCGTATTTCACTTGAATTTCAACTTGCTCAGCCGCTTGCTGATCTTCAAGTGCAGGAGCAAACGCTTCAAGTTGCGTCAGTTGCGAATAAGTGATCTCTGGACGACGCAGAAGATCCTCACCACTCGCTTCACGGGCCATTGGGGTTTTCAGCAGCTTGTTCAACTCATCAACACCCTCTGACTTCGGATTCATCCAGGTTGCTTTCAAACGCTGACGCTCCGTTTCCATATTGTTGATTTTCTCGTTAAAGCGAGCCCAACGAACATCATCAATCAAGCCTAGCTCGCGCGCTTTTTCCGTTAAACGCAAATCGGCATTATCTTCACGAAGTAGCAGGCGGTATTCCGCACGAGAAGTGAACATGCGGTACGGCTCTTTGGTACCCATGGTCGATAAGTCATCAATCAACACGCCCATGTAAGCTTGGTCACGACGTGGGCTCCAGCCTTCTTTGTCTTGGCTAAACAAGCTTGCGTTTAGGCCCGCCATCAAGCCTTGCGCTGCGGCTTCTTCGTAGCCAGTCGTACCATTAATCTGGCCAGCAAAGAACAAACCATGGATGAACTTCGTCTCGTACGTTTGCTTCAAATCACGTGGATCGAAGAAATCGTATTCAATCGCATAACCTGGGCGAACGATGTGTGCATTTTCAAACCCTTTCATTGAGCGCACGATTTGTACTTGCACATCAAATGGCAAGCTGGTCGAGATACCATTAGGGTATAACTCGTGCGTGGTTAGGCCTTCTGGCTCAATGAAGATTTGGTGGCTGTTTTTGTCAGCGAAACGCATCACTTTGTCTTCAATAGACGGACAGTAACGAGGACCAATACCTTCAATCACACCTGCGTACATTGGACTGCGATCCAAGTTACTACGGATCACATCGTGAGTTTGTTCATTGGTGTGGGTAATGAAACATGGAATCTGACGCGGATGCTGTTCACGTTTGCCCATGAACGAGAATACAGGCGTTGGGTTATCACCGTGCTGAGCTTCTAGCACTGAAAAATCAACTGTACGAGCATCAATGCGCGGTGGAGTACCTGTTTTTAAACGATCCACACGGAACGGCAGTTCACGCAGTCGATCCGCTAATGCGATCGATGGTGGATCCCCGGCACGACCACCAGACGAGCTTTCCATACCTATGTGGATCTTACCACCAAGGAAGGTACCCACGGTTAGCACAACGGCTTTCGCATGGAAGCGAAGTCCCATTTGAGTTACCACACCAACTGCGCGATCTTGTTCAACAATCAGATCATCAACTGACTGCTGGAACAACGTTAAGTTAGGCGCATTTTCTAATGCATTACGAACGTACGCTTTGTACAGAGCGCGATCGGCTTGAGCTCGAGTTGCTCGTACTGCAGGACCTTTGGAGGCATTTAGTGTACGAAACTGAATACCTGCATGGTCGATGGCTTCAGCCATCAAACCGCCCATAGCATCTACTTCTTTTACTAAGTGACCTTTACCAATACCACCGATCGCCGGATTACAAGACATCTGGCCTAATGTATCGATGTTATGGGTAAGGAGAAGCGTTTTTTGTCCTGTGCGTGCAGATGCGAGCGCGGCTTCCGTTCCTGCGTGTCCGCCACCGACAACAATGACGTCAAAGTTTTCGTGATAAAGCATGAACTGACCTCAGGTATTCAAAGGGATTTAATGGACAGATAAAGGAGCCGTATTTTACCTGCTTTATGCCAGAGAGAAAAACGTTTTCTCGTTTTATCCGTTTTAAGCTTCAAGATAAATATATATAAGATCTATATATATGATCTTTTATTAGATCTACTATTAGGATCGACCGTTTCTGTGGATAACCTAAAAATGATCAACAAGATCATGGATCTTCTTTGGATCATATCTTGTGATCATGATTGGATCAGATCGAGGATTACCTGGGATCAAAAGTGGTAGTTATACACAGGAGGTAAAATTTATCAAAGTTGTTATTGGGATAACTAAAGGAAAATCACTGGATCTTATTGTAGTTATCCACAGTCTGTTTGGTTGGTTTTTGAGCGGTTAAACAAAATAATTTGGTGGGAGTTATTCACATGGGAGAAAACAGAGCCGAATTTCGACTCTGTTGAAGGGAAAGTCGTGAGTTTAAAAACGTTCGATATTCTCTTTTAACCACATCTCTGCGGCGTCTTCTGGCACATCATGGCTCAGTACATCGATTTTAAAGCAATCTGCGAGAGGGGTTGCACCAATATCCTCTAATAAATCATAAGCGTGTTGACCAGCGGCACAGAACGTATCGTAGCTAGAGTCACCAATCGCAATCACCGCAAATTTTACATCAGTCATTTTTGGCGGTGTATTTTGTAATGCTGCGATAAAAGGTTGGATATTATCAGGATACTCACCAGCTCCATGTGTAGAGGTGATCACCAACCACGTACCTTGATTTTCGATATCACTGAGGGAAGGCTGGTTGTGGATCGTTGTTTCAAATCCATTCTCGTTGAGTAGATCACTCAGGTGATCCCCTACGTATTCTGTGCCACCTAACGTGCTGCCTGTAATAATGTGGATCATACTTCTTCCTTATTGAATGCGACGGCTAAAGCTCATGGATGGCTTGCCGTACAAAAAGAAACGCGGTGTGAGTTAAGCTCAGCACCGCGCGTTCGATTATTTACTTCCCGATACAGAATGAAGAGAAGATTCGTCCCAGTAAGTCGTCAGAACTGAACTCACCGGTAATCTCATTGAGATGTTGTTGGGTGATGCGTAGCTCTTCAGCCAATATTTCACCTGCCATATAGCCTTCAAGCTGCTCCTGGCCTATTTGAAGGTGCTGTGCGGCACGTTCTAATGCATCGAGATGACGACGACGAGCCATAAACCCACCTTCACTGTTGCCAGAGAAGCCCATACACTCCTTGAGATGATCGCGCAGAGCTTCAACCCCTGCACCAGTCTTCGCTGACAAACGGATAAGAGTAGGGTTATTGACGTGGCAGATCCCCATATCTTCACCCGTTTGATCCGCTTTATTACGGATCACAGTTATGCCAATGTTGTCTGGTAGGCGATCCACAAAATCTGGCCAGATATCTTTCGGATCGGTGGCATCGGTTGTTGTGCCATCTACCATGAACAACACGCGGTCTGCTTGGGCTATTTCATCCCACGCACGTTCGATACCGATTTTCTCTACTTCATCGGAAGCATCACGCAAACCTGCTGTATCAATGATGTGTAGTGGCATGCCATCAATATGGATGTGCTCACGCAGTACATCACGCGTGGTTCCTGCGATGTCGGTTACGATTGCAGACTCTTTACCCGATAGTGCGTTCAGCAGGCTTGATTTGCCCGCATTTGGACGACCCGCAATCACGACTTTCATCCCTTCACGCATAATAGCGCCTTGGTTAGCTTCTTTGCGCACCGCATCTAGGTTGTCGATGATGGCTTGTAGGTCACCAGCCACTTTACCGTCGGCCAAAAAGTCGATCTCTTCCTCAGGGAAGTCGATGGCTGCTTCAACATAGATACGCAAATGAATCAGCGACTCAACTAAGGTATTAATACGGCCTGAAAATGCGCCCTGTAAGGATTGCAGCGCCGATTTTGCGGCTTCTTCAGAACTTGCATCAATGAGGTCTGCAATCGCTTCGGCTTGAGCTAGGTCGAGTTTATCGTTCAGAAATGCGCGTTCAGAGAACTCACCAGGGCGAGCAGCTCGAATACCATCTATACCTAGAATGCGTTTTATCAGCATATCCATCACGACAGGGCCGCCATGGCCTTGCAGCTCAAGTACGTCTTCACCTGTAAATGAGTGTGGGTTAGGGAAGTACAGTGCGATGCCCTGATCAAGCACAGTGCCATCTTCTGACTTAAACGGCAGGTACTCTGCGTAGCGGGGCTTTAGTGTTTTGCCAGTGACTTCTAACGCCACTTGGTTGGCTTTAGGGCCAGAAACTCGAATAATACCGACACCGCCACGACCAGGCGCGGTCGCTTGAGCGACAATCGTATCTGTAGTCATAATTTTGCCTTTTGAGCTGGGCTATAGGGAAGATACCTAGGGAGCCATCACAATTAATTAGCTGAATTGTAATCAGCCAAAAACAAAAAGGCGACCTTTTGGCCGCCTTTCTCAATCATTTCCTAAAAGGTTACTTGCTGTGTAAGCCTTTTTTCTCTAATCCTTTGTAGATCAGAGTTTGCTGGATAAGCGTTACGATGTTCGACACCAACCAGTACAGAACGAGACCTGATGGGAAGAACAAGAAGAAGAAGGTAAACATAACCGGCATAAAGGTCATGATCTTCTGCTGCATTGGATCCGTTACTGTTGTCGGGCTCATCTTCTGGATTAGGAACATAGACGCACCCATCAGTAGAGGCAGGATGTAGTAAGGGTCCTGCGCTGAAAGGTCATGAATCCAACCGAAGAATGGAGAGTGACGTAGCTCAACCGATTCCATTAGTGCCCAGTATAGTGCGATGAAAATAGGCATCTGTAGGATAAGAGGTAAACAGCCACCTAGTGGGTTCACTTTCTCTTTCTTGTACAGTTCCATCATTTCTTGGCTCATGCGCTGACGGTCATCACCGATGCGCTCACGCATAGCTTGCAGCTTAGGCTGAAGCATACGCATTTTCGCCATAGACGTGTATTGCGCTTTTGTTAGTGGGTACATTGCACCACGAACGATGAAGGTCAGACAGATGATTGCCACACCCCAGTTGCCAACAAAGCTCTGGATGAATGAAAGCAACATATGAAGAGGCTTCGCAATGAACCATAACCAGCCGTAGTCCACTACTAGGTCTAGGTTAGGTGCCACTTCTGCCATTTCATCTTGCAGTTTTGGACCAACCCAAAGTGTTGCTTCAAACTTAGCCTGATCGCCTGTTGCGATAGTTTTGTTCGGCATACGAACGCCGATGTCGCCTAGGTTGCCAATTACACGAGTGTATAGGTTAGTACCTGGTTCGTTACGTGGGATCCAAGCTGCGGCAAAGTAGTGCTGAATCATTGCTGCCCAACCTTGGCCATCGGCTAGGTTAAGAGACAGGTTGCGATCCTGCATATCATCAAAGCTGTACTTCTTGTAACGCGTATCTTCTGTTGAGTATGCGCCACCACGGTAAGTAGGCATTGTGATGCTACCACCATCGTCCATTAGGTTTTGACGTAGGTGAGCGTACATACCAAATGTTGCGTTGTTGCCTGAGTTGTTCACTACATCGTATTCAACATTAAGCGCGTAGCTGCCGCGTTTAAAGATGTAAGTTTTGGTGTATTCGATACCGTTTGCAGTGAATGTCATCGGAACGCGAAGTTCATCTTGACCGTCAGCCATTGTGAAGCTGTCTGCACTTACGTTGTAGTGAGGGCGATTTGAGCTGCTCAAGTCGATACCTTGAGGGCCCACTAGACCGCTTTGAGCGATAAATTGGTGACCTTGAGCGTCTTTAAGCAGAACAAAGGAATCTGATGAATCTAACTCAGCAGAGTATTCGTTAAGGTTGGCATGTACCACATCGCCACCAACGGTGTCGATCGACAGAGTTAAAACATCAGTCGTTACTGTGATAGTTTTTGCAGAAGCTTGCTGTTGACCAGGAACTGGGTCAAGTTCATCAGCAAAAGATGGTGCAGGTAGAGTGCTGCTTGATTGAGCCTGTTCAACTGCTTGAGGTTCTGGATTCTTTGCAACTTGCCATTGTTGAAACAGCAAAAAAGAAACCAGGGCCAAACCGATGAGCAGGATATTACGTTGAGAATCCATCGTTAGTTATCTCTGTCTTGTTTTTGGACTGGTGGAACGGGGTCATACCCCCCTTCATTCAAAGGGTGGCATTTTAATAGACGTTTGCCTGATAACCAACATCCTTTTACAAAACCGTGAGCTCTCAAAGCTTCTAGCGCGTAAGTGGAACAGGTTGGTGTGAACCGGCAACGAGGACCAATCAAAGGGCTGATAAACCAGCGATACAGATAAACGAGCCCAATGGCTATCCACGTGAAGGGCGAGACAGGCGTTGCCATAGCTTATCAAACAACTTAAAAATTTCCTCATTGCTTAAATCTTGCGCGCTTTTCTTCGCAATCACAACAAAATCTTTGTTTGGAAGCTGATGTTGATTGTTACGAAAGCTTTCACGAGCCAAACGCTTAAATCGGTTACGACCGACAGCCGTTTTGATTTGCTTTTTGGGAACCGCTAAACCTAATCGTGGGTGAGAAAGTTTGTTATTGCGAGCAATGATGGTGAAATGAGGCGAGCCAGCTCGATGAGCTTGCTGGAAGACGTTTTGATAATGCTCGGGAGTTAACAAACGTAACTCCCGATTAAACGCGTACGTGTTCAAAATAAACTAGCGATTATTTTGATAGGCGCGCACGGCCTTTTGCACGACGTGCGTTGATAACTTTACGACCGTTCTTAGTTGCCATGCGAGCACGGAAGCCGTGAGTACGCTTGCGCTTTAGAACTGTAGGTTGAAAAGTGCGTTTCATGATAATTACCTTTACTGATCAGTAGTTTTAGGTTCTTGTTAAACCCGGCGTGGGTATTTGCTTTCTTATATAAAGAAGCTCTTTATATAGAGAAGGACAACCGACGCCTCTCAACAAAGAGGCGGAATTGTAATCACACTCACATAATGTGTCAATGACTCAATGAGTACGAAATTCCGGCCGGGCGATTATACGTAGTGTGAGTAAAATCTCAAGGATCAATCGATCCTGATGCTTGATCGTTACTCTATTCCTACTTGGTTAAGGAATTTTTTCAAACGAGGATCTTGTGGATTATCGAAGATATCCTGTGGAGAACCTTGCTCTACGATATTGCCTTCCGCCATGAAGATCACTCTATCAGCGACTTCTTTCGCGAATTGCATTTCGTGCGTCACCACCAGCATGGTTTGATGCTGATTAGCTAACTTCTTCATTAATGAGAGAACTTCACCGACCCATTCAGGATCCAGCGCAGAAGTTGGTTCGTCAAATAACAGCAGTTCTGGTTGCAGCGCCATCGCTCGGCCGATACCCACACGTTGTTGTTGGCCGCCAGACAATGCCGCTGGATAACTATCGCCTTTATCCCCAAGGCCGATGTCATCCAGAATTTGTTGCGCTCGTTTGAGAGCATCGGCTTTTTTCCAGCCTCGAACGGTCACTAGACCTTCGGCAATGTTCTGGCGCGCATTCATGTGGGCAAACAGGGCATAGTTTTGGAACACAAAGCCAGTTCGACGACGCAGCGCTAATACTTCGGCTTTAGTGTGTTTTTGAGTATCAACGGAGATGTCATCTATCGTGATACGACCTTCATCTGCTTGTTCTAGAAAGTTCACCGTACGCAGCAAGGTTGATTTACCCGTGCCACTTGAGCCGATAATCACGATGATCTCACCTTGCTTAATATCGAGGTCGATGCCTTTCAGCACTTCAGTCTCACCAAAACGTTTGTGAATATTTTCTAACTTAATCATCGTACGTACGCCTTATTCAGTTTTGCTTCTGCCCAGATTTGTACGCGAGTCAGAATCACCACCACTCCCCAGTAAATAAGAGCAACCGCAAGGAAAGCTTCAAAGAAACGGAAACTTGATGAGGCTTCCATCTGTGCTTTCGCCATGATTTCGGCCACACCAAGCGTGAAAGCGAGAGACGTTGACTTGATCATATCGATGAAATAGTTCATCAATGAAGGCAGTGCGACACGCGTTGCTTGAGGTAAAATCACTCGGCGCATTGCTTGGGATGTCGTCATACCGACCGATAAGCTCGCTTCCATTTGGCTGCGATCAATGCCAATAATGGCGGCACGAATACTTTCCGCCATATAAGCGGCAAAGTGCAGCGTTAAACCGATCACCGCTGCTGAAAAGGCGTCGATACCGACCATCAATGGAAAAATTTGCGGTAAGCCGTAATAAAGCAGGAAAAGCTGAACCAACAGTGGGGTGCCACGGAAGAAGCTGATGTACAGTTGGCTTAATTGATCCAGAACTGGCAGTTTAAATACGCGAATATTGGCTAAAATGACGGATAAAATCAGCGAAAACACCAATCCCCATGTCGCCATTTCCATGGTTGTGCCAAGATATTTCAGCAATATCGGCAGCAGTTCCAACATGTAATTAAAGTCAAATCCCATACGGCTTACCTAAAGGCTAGAGAAAAGAAAAGGTGGAAAACAAGTTCCACCTTTACGTAAGTTTATTTTAGTCCGAGAGTGATACCACTTTGCGGCCTAAAGTACAAAGAGTTCTTATTTCGTGATGTCAGCGCCAAACCACTTCACGGAAATTTTCTCTACTGTACCATCTGCGCGCATCTCAGCCAGTGCTTTGTTTACTTCTTCTTGCAGCTTACGACCTTTCTCGTTGTCAACGAAAGGCCATGCGTTTTGAATGGTCTCAAACGGTTCGCCTGCCAATTCCAGAGGAAGGCCAGTTTTCTTAATCAGCTCTAACGCAGAAAGACGATCCATTACAAACGCGTCTGCACGACCGAGCGCCACGTCATGTTCGATACCTGTGTCGTACGTTTTAATGTTGATCTTGCCGTCTTTGTCGTATTGACGCAGCAGTTGCTCAAAGTTAGAGCCTAGGTTCACCGCAACGGTTTTGCCCGCAAGATCGTCAACACCTTTGATGCTGTCGTTGCCTTTACGCACGGTAATTTGTGCGCCATCTACAACGTAAGGGTCAGCAAATAGGTATTTAGCTTTACGCTCATCAGTCATGGTGATTTGGTTGGAGATCGTATCGATACGACCAGTTTCTAAAAGACCAAATAAACCAGAGAAGTTGGCTGTTACGTATTCGATTTTGTAATCGTTACGTTTACCGATTTCATCCCACATGTCGACTTCAAAGCCTTGTAGCTTGTCTTGCTTTACAAAAGTAAACGGGAAGTAGCGACCTGACATACCAACTTTGACTTCAGTAGCGGCTTGTACGGTTGCTGCCGACAGTGCAATGGCTGCAACGGCAACCTTAATCCAGTTTTTCATAATACATCTCCATAATTTTATGGTTGGAAATACTACTGTTAGTTAGCTCAATTAAATAAATAACCAAGAGCAATAACCTAGACCTGTGAGTTATTAGATAATAGAAGAAGAATGTTAAATGTGACGAAAATGCGAACTGAACCTAGCGAAATGATCGACAAAATCAGCATTGGGAATAAAATAATACACAGACTTATCACCAATCGCTCGATCTTGTGAGTTTTGCCCAATTGTGGATCGTTGTGTGGGCAAATTTGGGGCAAGGTGTGTTGATCTCATCAAGTTTGCAGAAATAATTGTGAATAACTTGGATCTTATTCACTGGATCGTCGATCAATCGCTGGCGATCTTGGTTATCAACAGGTAAAATTGCCAGTCTTTTCCGATAATTCAATTACTCAGTGGGGGCACCGTGTCATCTTCGCTTTGGCTGCAATGTTTGCAGCAGCTTCAAGAAGAGCTACCAGCTACAGAATTCAGCATGTGGGTTCGTCCGCTACAAGCGGAGCTCAATGACAATACTCTCACTCTATTCGCGCCAAACCGCTTTGTGTTGGACTGGGTGCGTGATAAGTATCTGAACAATATTACTCGCTTACTGCAGGAATACTGCGGTGGCGATATTCCTAACTTACGTTTTGAAGTGGGGAGCCGACCTGTCTCTGCACCAAAACCAGCGCCGACACGTACGCCTGCAGATGTGGCTGCCGAGTCATCTGCACCTGCGCAATTACAGGCGCGTAAGCCAGTACACAAAACCTGGGATGACGACGCTCAAGCGATTGCGGCTATCAATCACCGCTCAAACATGAACCCAAAACACAAGTTCGATAACTTTGTTGAAGGTAAGTCGAACCAACTGGGTTTGGCTGCGGCGCGTCAGGTATCGGATAACCCAGGTGCAGCTTACAACCCACTATTCCTATACGGCGGCACGGGTTTGGGTAAAACCCACTTATTGCATGCGGTGGGTAACGCGATTGTGGATAACAACCCGAACGCAAAAGTGGTCTACATGCACTCAGAACGTTTTGTGCAAGACATGGTGAAAGCGCTGCAAAACAATGCGATTGAAGAATTCAAACGCTACTACCGCAGCGTGGATGCGCTCCTTATCGATGACATCCAATTCTTTGCTAATAAAGAACGTTCACAAGAAGAATTCTTCCATACCTTCAACGCACTATTGGAAGGTAATCAGCAGATCATTCTAACGTCTGACCGTTATCCTAAAGAAATTAATGGCGTTGAAGATCGTCTTAAATCTCGCTTTGGTTGGGGTCTTACTGTTGCGATCGAGCCGCCTGAGCTTGAAACGCGTGTGGCGATCTTGATGAAAAAAGCTGAAGATCACCAAATCCACCTTGCTGATGAAGTGGCATTCTTCATTGCCAAGCGTCTGCGTTCGAACGTTCGTGAGCTAGAAGGTGCACTGAACCGTGTTATTGCGAACGCGAACTTTACTGGCCGTCCAATTACGATTGATTTTGTTCGTGAAGCGCTGCGCGATCTGCTTGCTCTACAAGAGAAGCTTGTGACAATCGATAACATTCAAAAGACAGTGGCGGAATACTACAAGATTAAAGTAGCGGACTTGCTGTCTAAGCGTCGTTCTCGTTCTGTAGCGCGTCCTCGTCAGCTGGCTATGGCGTTAGCAAAAGAACTAACCAACCATAGCTTGCCTGAAATTGGCGATGCGTTTGGGGGCCGCGATCATACGACCGTACTTCATGCTTGTCGCAAGATTGAGCAGCTGCGTGAAGAGAGCCACGACATTAAAGAAGATTACTCTAACTTGATTCGCACCCTGTCTTCGTAATCGGTTAGAATAACGGTATTCTAAGCAAATCATTTATTGAGCTGACAGCGTAAAGAGCCAAGCATGAAATTTACCATTGAACGTAGTCATTTAATCAAACCGCTACAGCAGGTTTCGGGCGCTTTAGGTGGCCGACCAACCCTGCCAATCCTGGGTAACCTACTTCTTAAAGTAGAAGAGAACGTATTGTCGATGACGGCAACCGATCTTGAAGTAGAGTTAGTAAGCAAAGTGACGCTAGAAGGTGATTTTGAAGCGGGCAGCATTACCGTTCCTTCGCGTAAGTTTCTCGATATCTGCCGTGGTTTACCGGACGATGCGATCATCACATTTGTATTAGAAGGTGATCGTGTACAAGTTCGCTCTGGTCGCAGCCGTTTCTCGTTGGCAACGCTTCCTGCGAACGATTTCCCTAATATTGAAGACTGGCAAAGCGAAGTGGAAGTATCACTGAGCCAAGCTGATTTACGTACGCTGATCGACAAAACTCAGTTCTCGATGGCGAATCAAGACGTTCGTTACTACCTCAACGGCATGTTGTTTGAAATTGACGGCACCACGCTACGCAGCGTGGCGACGGACGGCCACCGTATGGCGGTATCGCAAACTCAGCTAGGTGCGGACTTTGCGCAGAAGCAAATCATCGTGCCACGCAAAGGTGTGCAAGAATTAGTAAAGTTGATGGATGCGCCAGAGCAGCCCGTAGTACTTCAGATCGGTAGCTCCAATGTTCGTGCTGAGGTGAATAACTTTACTTTTACCTCTAAGTTGGTTGATGGTCGTTTCCCTGACTACCGCCGTGTATTGCCTCAGAGCACCAATAAGACACTAATAGCAAGTTGTGACGAGTTGCGCCAAGCCTTCTCTCGTGCTGCGATTCTTTCCAACGAAAAATTCCGTGGCGTGCGAGTGAATCTGGCTGATACTGAAATGCGCATAACCGCGAATAACCCAGAACAAGAAGAAGCGGAAGAGATGCTTGATGTAACCTTTGAAGGTGACGCCATCGAAATCGGCTTTAACGTAAGCTATGTGCTTGATGTTCTGAACACGTTGCGTTGTGAAAATGTACGTGTGTCGATGTCGGATGCTAACGCTAGCGCGTTGATTGAAAATGCCGACGATGACAGTGCCATGTACGTGGTGATGCCAATTCGTCTATAAGCCAACTGAATGCCTCTTTCTCGTCTCATCATTCAGCAGTTTCGAAACATTAAAGCCTGTGATATTGAGTTATCAGCAGGCTTTAACTTTCTTATCGGGCCGAACGGCAGCGGTAAAACCAGTGTCTTAGAAGCGGTTTATCTGCTCGGGCATGGCCGCTCATTCAAGAGCTCTCTCACCGGACGAGTGATACAAAATGAGTGTGACGAACTGTTTGTTCATGGTCGTTTTTTGAACTCGGATCAATTTGAGCTACCTATCGGCATTAATAAGCAGCGTGATGGCTCAACAGAGGTTAAAATAGGCGGTCAATCTGGACAAAAATTAGCGCAGTTGGCACAAGTTCTGCCTTTGCAGTTGATACACCCAGAAGGGTTTGATTTACTGACAGATGGCCCTAAACATCGTCGTGCGTTTATTGATTGGGGCGTGTTTCATACCGAGCCCGCTTTTTATCAAGCATGGGGAAGGTTCAAGCGCCTGAACAAGCAGCGCAACGCGTTGTTGAAAACCGCCAATAGTTATCGTGAGCTCAGTTATTGGGATCAGGAAATGGCAGGATTGGCTGAAAACATCAGCCAATGGCGAGCAAGTTACATCGAGCAGATGAAAACCGTCGCAGAAACTATCTGTCAGACATTTTTGCCAGAATTTGAGATCCAATTGAAGTATTATCGTGGCTGGGATAAAGACACTCCATACCACGAGATACTAGAAAAGAATTTTGAGCGTGATCAGGCATTGGGATACACCTTTAGTGGCCCAAACAAAGCTGATTTGCGCATTAAAGTGAACGGAACGCCCGTTGAAGATGTTCTGTCACGCGGTCAATTAAAACTCATGGTGTGTGCATTGCGTGTAGCGCAAGGGCAACACCTGACAGAGATGGCCGGTAAACAATGCATTTACCTAATTGATGACTTCGCGTCGGAATTAGATAGCCAACGTCGCAAGCGTCTTGCTGACTGCTTAAAAGAGACGGGCGCACAAGTATTTGTAAGCTCTATCACTGAAAGCCAAATCGCCGATATGTTGGACGATAACGGTAAATTGTTTCATGTGGAACATGGCAGGATAGAGTCAAACTAGAAGAGAGAAACTCATGTCTGAAAATTACGATTCATCGAGTATTAAGGTACTGAAGGGTCTGGATGCGGTACGTAAGCGTCCAGGAATGTACATCGGCGATACGGACGACGGCACCGGCCTTCACCACATGGTTTTCGAGGTGGTGGATAACTCAATTGATGAAGCGTTGGCAGGTCACTGTAAAGACATCGTTGTGACAATTCATGAGGATAACTCGGTTTCCGTTAGCGATGATGGTCGTGGCATTCCAACAGAAATCCACTCAGAGGAAAATGTCTCTGCAGCAGAAGTAATCATGACGGTTCTTCACGCGGGTGGTAAGTTCGACGATAACTCATACAAAGTATCGGGTGGTCTTCACGGGGTAGGTGTTTCAGTAGTAAACGCACTATCAGAGAAAGTTGAGCTAACGATTCATCGTGGTGGCCATATCCATACGCAAACCTACCGCCATGGTGAGCCTCAAGCGCCACTAGCCGTTGTGGGTGATACGGATAAAACCGGTACACAAATTCGTTTCTGGCCAAGTGCCGAAACGTTCTCTAACACTGAGTTCCACTATGACATTCTGGCGAAACGCCTGCGTGAACTGTCATTCCTGAACTCTGGTGTGTCGATCAAATTGGTTGATGAACGTGAAGCGGACAAACATGATCACTTCATGTATGAAGGTGGTATTCAAGCGTTCGTTGATCACCTAAACACCAACAAAACGCCAATCATCGAAAAAATCTTCCACTTTAACTCTGAGCGTGAAGACGGCATTTCAGTTGAAGTGGCGATGCAATGGAACGATGGTTTCCAAGAGAACATCTTCTGCTTTACCAACAATATCCCACAGCGTGATGGTGGTACTCACCTTGCTGGTTTCCGTGCTGCGCTAACACGTACATTGAACAGCTTTATGGATAAAGAAGGTTTCTCGAAGAAAGCGAAAACAGCGACTTCAGGCGACGATGCGCGTGAAGGTCTAACTGCGGTTGTTTCGGTGAAAGTGCCTGATCCTAAGTTCTCAAGCCAAACAAAAGACAAACTGGTTTCTTCTGAAGTGAAATCAGCTGTTGAGTCTGCAATGGGTGAAAAACTGTCTGAGTTCTTGATTGAGAACCCGACAGAAGCGAAGATGGTTTGTTCGAAAATCATCGATGCAGCACGTGCTCGTGAAGCAGCGCGTAAAGCTCGTGAAATGACGCGCCGTAAAGGTGCACTAGACCTAGCTGGCCTTCCAGGTAAACTTGCAGACTGTCAGGAAAAAGATCCGGCACTCTCTGAACTATACATAGTGGAGGGTGATTCGGCAGGCGGCTCCGCAAAACAAGGCCGTAACCGTAAGAACCAAGCGATCCTACCGCTAAAAGGTAAGATTCTTAACGTAGAAAAAGCACGTTTCGACAAGATGCTATCTTCTCAAGAAGTAGCAACACTGATCACCGCACTAGGTTGTGGTATCGGTCGTGACGAGTACAACCCGGACAAGCTTCGTTACCACAACATCATCATCATGACCGATGCCGACGTCGATGGTTCGCACATCCGTACGCTACTGTTGACCTTCTTCTACCGTCAAATGCCAGAGCTTATCGAGCGTGGCTATGTGTACATCGCTCAGCCACCACTATACAAAGTGAAAAAAGGCAAACAAGAGCAGTACATCAAAGATGAAGAAGCGATGAACCAATACCAAGTATCATTGGCTCTGGACAATGCATCGCTACACGTAAACGCAGAAGCACCTGCACTGGCAGGTGAAGCACTAGAGAAGCTTGTTCAACAGTACAATGCGGGTATTAAACTGGCGGAACGTATGAGCCGTCGCTACCCAAGTGCTTTGGTAAACGAGTTGATTTACACTCCTCGCCTAACGCCAGAGCAATGCCATGACGCATCAGTTGTGGAAGCTTGGACGAAGCAGCTTATTGAACAGCTGAATGCGAAAGAAGTGGGTGCAAGCCAGTACAGCTACGAAGTTGAGCAGCACGAAGAGCTAGGCTTAAACTTGCCTAAGATTGTGGTTCGTACTCACGGTGTGACGCACGAACATGCAATTAGCATCGACTTCCTAAACTCGAAAGAGTACGGCAAGTTGGCTGATCTATCAGAAGCACTTGATGGACTTCTGGAAGAAGGCGCGTACATCAAACGTGGTGAGCGTACTATGCCAGTGGCAAACTTTGCAGAAGCACTTGACTGGTTAGTGAAAGAGTCAATGCGTGGATTAAGCCGTCAGCGCTACAAAGGTCTAGGTGAGATGAACCCAGACCAACTTTGGGAAACCACCATGGACCCAGAAACTCGTCGTATGATGCAGGTAACGATTGAAGATGCGGTAGGCGCAGATCAACTGTTCACTACGCTAATGGGTGACCAAGTAGAACCTCGTCGTAACTTCATCGAAGAGAACGCACTGAAAGTAGCGAACCTAGACGTATAACGACACTGTTCGTGATAGTAAAAAGCAGCGAGAAATCGCTGCTTTTTTTGTTGTACCACCAGCTAAAATCGCCACTTTCTGCTAAAGCGGATGTTTTTCTGGTACTAACTGCCAACAACCCGATCAAGCCTGCCATTTTATTTCTGTTTTCTTTTTTTCTCGCCATTTTGTTCGCTTGAGCGTTTTTGCTTTCTTTTTTCTGCTCGCTATAGTGCTGAAGAGCTGATGAATAAGGAGACTAAGAAAATGGTGATGACTTTCCTGAACTAAGCCGGAAGTGATGCACTTCCGGTTCAATGCACTGAATTTATTTGTAAGACAAGGCATTAAGAAGGAAATAATCATGTTTGAACGCTGGTTCTCAGCGTACTGCTTGGCGCTGCGAACTTGGTGGTTAACCAGTCGCTTTTTAACCTATCAATCACCACTAAGGTTGTTATCGCTATTTGAAACCTGCGAGCAACAAGCCCATTGCCGTAACCGAACTCGTATTGCGGTTGGGGACACGGTTCGCTTAGTGGATGTTGAACGCGCCTATCAATATCGCATGACATTGGTCAGCTCGCGCAAGGGGCAACCCATGACAGGTATGCTCGCGGTCGATTCTTATTTGGGGTCTCGACTGTTAGGTCGAGCTAAAAATGATGCGCTCGAAGTGGAAATTTTTAATCAGCGACGCTGCTTTGTGATTACTGAAATTGTTCATCAATCGCAACCACCAGCTCAGAAAATGCTGTGTGGTTGTCTGTTGTGCCAATAAATAGAGGTGAAGTCATGAGTAAGAAAGAAAAGAAACAACCGCAGTTGAGTCTAAAAGAAAAGCGCAAACTAAAGCAGGAAAAGGCGGCAGAAAAGGGCGTTGTAAAAGCGCGTAAATCCTCCCGCAAGTAAAGTGTAGATTGAGCCCTCCAGAACGGCGGGCTTTTTATCACTGATCGCGAAGTGATGAGGAACTAAGCTGTTCAAGGGGATAGTGGATGCTTTAAAAATTTTTTATTTTTTCCCTTGAAAGTCATTTTTGACGACCTTATATCTAGTTATGAAGAGGGTGACTGGCTTGCTAGAGACTAGAAGACCAGCCCTCTGAAATCGCTAAAACGAGATCGCTCAGAAGAGGATATGGCGTTTTAGCACACAACTTAAACCTTTAGATTCAATATCATGTCTCCGAGCCAAACCAAGGCCAGTGGAATGATAAGAATCTCTTAGTTCGGCGTTGGTTTTTGCATAAACACGCCAGTAGGATGGAACTCATCTGAACTAAGACTATTGCTTAATTAAGAGGATAGATTTATGCGTAATGTAGATTTCTCACCACTATACCGTAATGCAATTGGCTTTGATCGTCTGCTAAACCTGATGGAAGCGAATACAGCGAAAAATACTTCTGGCGGTTACCCTCCATACAACATTGAGCAAAAAGACGAGCACAACTACCGTATTACTATGGCCGTTGCTGGCTTTGCTGAAGAACAGCTCGATCTGACTCAAAACGAAAACATGTTGATTGTGAAGGGCGAACGTAAAGCAGAAGAAGGCAAAAACTACGTTTACCAAGGTATTGCAGAACGTGATTTTGAACGTAAATTCCAGCTAGCGGATTACGTAAAAGTCGTGGGTGCATCAATGGAAAACGGTCTGCTTCATATCGATTTAGTTCGTGAAATCCCTGAAGCCATGCAACCACGTAAGATTGCTATCGGTGGCAACAACCTGATTGAGAACAACTAATCAGTTAACCACCCGGTTATAGAATGAGAAAGAGCGCCATATGGGCGCTCTTTTTAGTTTGGGGGTTTTCAAATCCGCTATTTCAAAGCCGTAATTTCAAAGAGAAGAACGGCTGAGTTCAATCCGTCTATTTACCTTCGCGGTAAGCCTTTTCCACTTCTTCAGCGATAATCGCAATGCCTTTTTGCATCATCTCATCATCTTGAACGTAGTTCATACGCAGGCATTGGTGCGCGTGATCCCACTCGTCTTGCTGACCAATAAAGAAATATTCACCAGGGACAATCAATACGCCACGCGCTTTCAAGCGTTGGTACAGTTCCATTGTTGTGATTGGCAGTTCATCAAACCATAACCACAAGAAGATAGCGCCTTCCGGCTTGTGGATGCGGAATCGCTCATCGGTAATTGCTTGTTGGAGCAGTTCAACCGCACGTTGTGATTTTTGCTTGTAGAACGGCTTAATCACCTCTGAACTCAGTTTAAGCAGATCACCTTTGCCAAT
The DNA here is from genome assembly GCF_033339515.1 of Vibrio sp. 2130-1. NCBI lineage: Bacteria > Pseudomonadati > Pseudomonadota > Gammaproteobacteria > Vibrionales > Vibrionaceae > Vibrio > Vibrio sp. 2130-1. Next base: position 17,227 of record NZ_JAWOUT010000018.1, on the reverse strand, counting down.
TATATGGTTTGCCAGCGCTGGACCAACACTGCCCGGCGCTAGGCTGATGATGCCGTTCATATTGGTTAACGCTTGAGTGATTTCTTCACTCGCAATCACAATGCCACAACGCACGCCCGGTAAACCAAGCTTAGATAGGCTCATGCATAGGATGGTGTTTTCATTCCAGAACGGTTCGACATCTTCAAAGATGATGTTCGGGAAAGGTAGACCGTAGGCGTTATCGATGATCAGTGGGATGTTGTTCTCACGTGCTAGCTTGTCCAGCTTACGTACTTCTTCATCTGTCAGTACATTACCCGTTGGGTTAGTTGGGCGAGACGCGCAGATTGCCGCAACAGAGTCGTCGACGGCGAGTTGCTCAAAATCGACGTGGTATTTAAACAGGCCGTTATCTAACAGCTCGATTTCTGGGTGGTAAGAGATAAAGATATCTTCATCAATGCCAGCATCACCATAACCGATGTATTCAGGCGCGATAGGCAGTAGCACTTTCTTGTGCGAACCGTCTGGCTGTTTACCTGCCAACAAGTTGAACAAGTAGAAAAAGCCACTTTGGCTACCGTTAGTTAGGCTGATGTTTTTTTCGGAAATATCCCAGCCGTAAGTTTCACGGAATAACTGAGCTAGCGCTTTGACGAACGCGTCTTTACCCTGCGGGCCATCGTAGTTGGCGAGGGCGGCGACGAGCTCCCCACTGGCGAGCATTTCCTCACTGGCTTGGTGAAAGTAATCGAGCATGGCAGGAATGGCGGCAGGATTACCTCCACCGAGCATGATGGCACCTGGTGTGCGCAGACCATCATTCAAATCGTCCATTAACTGCGTAATACCTGAATACTGATTAAATTTTTCACCAAACTTTGAGAACTGCATGCTGACTTATACCTAATTCATTGTGATTGCTTTGTGTATGTTTATGCCGATGTTTTATCGGCTTATCGAGTAATCCTTGACCTTACCTCAATGTGTAATTAACGCAAAGTGTGAATTAAGCCGAAAAAGAAAAAAGTGCGTCATCAGACCAGAGGAACGAGACAAACGGGCAAAAAGAACAATAAAAAAGGGAAGCTTATGCTTCCCTTGCTGGTGGAGAGAGTGTGATTTACTCACCGGTGTAAACAATCAGCACCTTGTCGTCTTGGTATTGGCGTTCGAACGCGTAGTAACCTTCTTGGTTGCGAGTGATGTGCTTACCTTGAGCAACTGCTGGGTGGCGTTTACGGAATTCACCCAACTTTTGCCAATGTTGCAGTAGATCTTCTCGCTCGCCATGAATCTTGTCCCATGGCATATCTGAGCGTGTGCCTTGGTGGGCGTCTGAACCAGTAATGCCAAAATCACGAGCTATCTCATCACCGTAATAGATCTGTACTGCACCGGGAGCCAGCATCAGAGCATTTGCTGCACGTGCTTGGTCATCAAAGCTGCGGCTGCGCGCTGACCAAAACAGCTGTGTATCGTGTGAAGACAAGTAGCTCAACACGTTGAACTCAGGATCGGTATTGATGCGCTCTGCATAACGGCGGTAATCATTATCAAGTTGAGCGAAACACTTCAGTGCTTTTGGTGCTACGTCAGATTGGAACTCGAAGTTGATGATGGAATCGAAACCGTTATCGAAATACCTGCTCTTCACCACGCTGTGTGCCCACACTTCACCCGTCATCCAGAAAGGTAGGTCATCCAAGGCTTTGTCCGGGTTGTTTTGTTTCCATTGAGCAAGCGCTTGGGTGGTGCTGGCTTTCAACTCTGCCCACGCTTCCATTTCAACGTGTTTAGCGGTGTCGACACGGAAGCCGTCAATGCCATAGTCGCGCACCCAATCGGATAACCAGGTAATCAGGTGTTCACGTGGGGTTTGCAGCTCATCTTGCGCATTGGTGTCTTTATTGCGGAAGAAGTTTGGTAATCCGGTTTTCTGAGTTGATTCGGTTTTGAGATCCGGTAGGTAGTTCAAAGACATGGTGATGTCGTTGTAGCCCGGAGCATCGTAGTCGCCAATGTCGGTGCGAATCCAGTCTTTGCCCCACCATTTATCCCACGCTTCGCTATCACCGTATTTGATGTAGTCGTTGAAGCTGTGCCAGCTTTGTCCTGATTTTGGCTGCCAGTCGGTCCATTTTTCACCAAGGACTTGTTTGGCTTCTTGGTCATCAAGGTAAAGCTGACCAAAGCCGAATTCCTGCATGTCTGCTAATGTCGCATAACCTGTGTGGTTCATGACCACATCCCAAATCACGCGGATGCCTTTCTTATGGGCGGTATCGACGAAGGTTCTGAGTTCGTCTTCGGTGCCCATGTTCGCATCAAGCTTGGTCCAATCTTGGTGATAGTAGCCGTGGTAGCCGTAGTGCTTAAAGTCGCCTTTATCGCCGCCGCCAACCCAGCCGTGGATTTGTTCCAGTGGTGAGGTTATCCAGATAGCATTCACACCAAGTGATTCGATGTAATCGAGTTTTTTCGTCAGACCCGCTAAGTCACCACCGTGGAAGGTACCAATCTCATATTTTCCGTCTTTGCTGCGACCGTAGCTGTTGTCGTTGTCTGGGTTGCCATTGTAGAAGCGGTCGGTCATGACGAAGTACACCGTCGCATTGTCCCAACTGAACGGTTTGTCGGCTTGCTGTTCAACTTCTTCTAGCAGCAATAGACCTTGGCTCATAGGACCCGGTTGCATGGTGACACTGCCATTGGCGACAGTGGTTTCTTGTTCGGTTAAGGCATCACGAACGACAGTGCCATCATTAAAAGTTTGAGCAACGTTGATGGTTTTTGGCGTGTCAGTTGCGACAGGGCAAGAGTAGGTGATGTCCTGACTTTGTTTTGGTTTAATTTTTACCGTCAGTTCGTTGGTGGTTGGATTGAGCGTAAATTGATAGGTATTGGCTTTGAAGATGCGCAGCGGCATTTGTGCATCAGTGGCGCAATTATCCATTTTTAATGGACGATTGAATTTGATGCGATCTTCTTCTGCTAGGGCAAAGCTACTGCCACAGCTTTGCTTGCTGTCAGCAATGGTAAAGGTATAACTGCCTTTTTCGAGTTTTTGCTCAGCGACAAGTAAGCCTTGTGAGTTTTCCTCAAAAACAGCGGTGTCATCACCAACGTTTAATACGATGGCATTTTCTGGTATCTGGCTGCAGGCGCTCAGTAGACCGATAGAGAGTGCGAGAATTGTTTTTTTCATTGTGTCCTTCCCCCGAATAAACAGTCCAGTTATAGCAAAACTGTGCCTCTACAATCCGAGCTCTACACCAACAAGTTAAACGCGTCTCACCCTACAAATTTTAGTCTTGTTCACAAAATGAATAATAAGCGTCACCTTCATCGGTTTGAAGGCAACAAAAAAGGGAAGCATCTGCTTCCCTTTTACTTATTTCTTAATCACTTCGAAGAGTAATGAATTACTTTTGAAGCAAAGAAATGTCTGCGATCTGTAGGAACAGGTTACGCAGGTTGTTCAGTAGTGTCAGACGGTTCTTCTTAAGTGCTTCGTCGTCTGCCATTACCATTACGTTATCAAAGAATGCATCAACTGGTTCACGTAGGTCAGCTAGCTTGCTTAGGGCTTCTTGGTAGTTACCTGTAGCAAATGCTGGCTCTAGCGCTTCCGTCATTACTTCAACGCTTTCTGCTAGTGCTTTCTCTGCGTCTTCTTGTAGAAGTGCTAGGTCGATGTCTGCTGCTAGTTCGCCGTCGAATTTCGCTAGGATATTACCTACACGTTTGTTCGCTGCTGCTAGAGACTCTGCTGCTTCTAGTTCACGGAAGTGAGAAACCGCTTTAACTCGTTGGTCGAAGTCTGCTGGTTTCGTCGGACGGCGAGCTAGAACTGCTTGAATGATGTCTACACTGAAGCCTTCGTCTTGGTACCAAGCACGGAAACGACCAAGCATAAACTCGATAACGTCTTGTTCAACGTTGTCGTTGGTTAGGCGGTCGCCGAACAGTGACTTCGCTTTCGCTACTAGGTCAACAAGATCTAGGTTGTAGCCGTATTCAACGATGATACGTAGTACACCTAGAGATGCGCGGCGTAGTGCGAATGGATCGCTGCCTTTAGGTGCTTGACCAATACCGAAGATACCTACGATAGTGTCTAGCTTGTCTGCCATTGCAACTGCAGTTGAAACACCGTTAGATGGCAGTTCATCACCTGCGAAACGAGGCATGTATTGCTCGTTCAGTGCTACTGCAACTTCTTCTGCTTCACCGTCGTGGCGAGCGTAGTGCATACCCATAACACCTTGAGTATCCGTGAATTCGAATACCATTGAGGTCATTAGGTCACATTTTGCTAGTAGACCAGCACGCTTTGATTTCTCAACGTCAGCACCGATTTGCTCAGCAATGTAGCCAGCAAGCTCTGTGATGCGGTCTGTTTTGTCTTTGATCGTACCCAGTTGCTTTTGGAAGATCGCTTGCTCTAGTTCAGGCAGACGGTCGATAAGCGGACGCTTACGGTCTGTGTTGAAGAAGAATTCTGCGTCAGCAAGACGAGGACGAACCACTTTCTCGTTACCTTCGATTACGTAACGAGGCTCTTTTGATTCGATGTTCGATACGAAGATGAAGTTAGGTAGTAGCTTCTTGTTTTCATCGTAAACAGGGAAGTACTTCTGGTCACCCTTCATGGTGTAAACCAACGCTTCAGAAGGCACTTTTAGGAACTCTTCTTCAAACTTCGCTGTTAGTACTACTGGCCATTCAACAAGAGACGTTACTTCTTCTACTAAGTCATCTTCTAGGTCAGCGATACCGCCAACCGCTGCTGCCGCTTTTTGTGCGTCAGCGAGGATGATTGCTTTACGCGCTTCGTAATCTGCCATTACTTTACCGCGCTCTTCTAGGATTGCAGGGTATTGCTCAGCAGAATCGATAGTGAACTCTTGCTCACCCATGAAGCGGTGACCACGGATAGTGCGGTCAGAAGCAACACCAAGGATCTCGCCTTCGATTAGGTCGCTGCCCATTAGCATGGTTAGCGTCTTAACTGGACGGATAAATTGAGTCGTTTTGTTGCCCCAGCGCATTGGTTTTGCGATAGGTAGGTTTGCTAGTGCTTTCGCTGCAAGTTCAACGACGATCTCAGACGTTGGCTGACCTTTCACTTCTTGCTTGAACAGTAGCCATTCGCCTTTGTCTGTAACCATGCGCTCTGCTTGGTCAACCGTGATGCCACAACCGCGTGCCCAGCCTTGAGCCGCTTTTGTTGGGTTGCCTTCTGCGTCAAATGCTGCAGAAACCGCAGGACCACGCTTTTCAACGATTTTGTCAGACTGGCTTTCAGCCAATGCTGCGACTTTAAGCGCAAGACGACGAGGTGCCGCGAACCATTTCACGCCTTCGTGAGCAAGTTCAGCGCCTTTTAGTTCTGCTTCGAAGTTTGCTGCGAATGCTTCAGCTAGTGTGCGAAGTTGCGTTGGTGGTAGCTCTTCTGTACCTAGCTCGATTAGAAATTCTTTTGCCATGTTACTCTACCCCTTACGCTTGTTCTTTCTTACACATTGGGAAGCCAAGAGCTTCACGCGATGCGTAGTATGCTTCTGCAACTGCTTTAGTCAGGTTGCGGATGCGTAGGATGTAACGTTGGCGTTCAGTTACTGAAATCGCTTTACGTGCGTCTAGTAGGTTGAATGCGTGACCAGCTTTTAGAATGCGCTCGTAAGCAGGTAGTGGCAGTGGCTTTTCAAGCTCAAGCAGCTCTTTACACTCTTTCTCGCACTGTTCGAAGAAACCAAATAGGAATTCAACGTCTGCGTGCTCGAAGTTGTAAGTCGATTGCTCTACTTCATTTTGGTGGAAGATGTCACCGTAAGTCACTTTGCTGCCGTCTGGTGCGATGTTCCAAACTAGGTCGTAAACAGAGTCTACTTCTTGGATGTACATTGCTAGACGTTCGATACCGTAAGTGATTTCACCAGTTACTGGTTTACACTCAAGACCACCAACTTGCTGGAAGTAAGTAAACTGAGTCACTTCCATGCCGTTTAGCCAAACTTCCCAGCCCAGACCCCATGCGCCTAGTGTTGGGTTTTCCCAGTTGTCTTCTACGAAACGGATGTCGTGTACAAGAGGGTCAATACCAAGAACTTCAAGGGAGCCAAGGTACAACTCTTGAATATTGTCAGGCGATGGTTTTAGCGCTACTTGGAATTGGTAGTAGTGCTGAAGACGGTTAGGGTTTTCACCGTAACGGCCATCAGTAGGACGACGTGAAGGTTGTACGTAAGCTGTCGACATTGGCTCTGGGCCAAGCGCTCGTAGACAGGTCATTGGGTGAGAGGTACCCGCACCCACTTCCATATCTAGCGGTTGAACAATGGTACAACCATTTTGAGCCCAATAATCCTGCAGCGCGAGGATCATTCCCTGGAAGGTTTTGATATCGTATTTTTGCATAAGTCAGGTTCGCGCGATTCTCTTGTTACTCGTTAATTCGTCATCTATGCCGAGTTTTTCAACTCTAACAACGGCGATAAAGAGTAATTACGGTTGAATAAATTAACAATCTAGTATAACCAGATATTGAGCATGGGAGTAGAGCTAATCTTGATTAATTCGTGGGCGATTTTCTCCTTTAATGAATTTTTACCGCGTTATCTGCTGTATTTTTCCTAAAAGGGAGTTTTTGCCTGCTTTGGCTCTTGAGAAGCGCAACAAAGGTGGCTAGAATTGCGCCTGTCTTTGGGGAGTAGCTTACCTGATGAAGTTTCTGTTTCATCTGGTTCGTCCGTCAACATAATTGGTGCAAAATCACCATGGCGTTCGAGACTTGAAGCCTTTCAAGTTTAGCAAGACCTTAGACAAATCATCACGAACCGGGGTAGGGGCGTGAGGTTTGTCTTCGGTTAAAAATAATAATCCCTGCCCCAATGAGCATGTCGTGAGCGTTTTAGCTATTTCAATTACTACTGTAGCGTTAGCAGAAATTGGCGATAAGACCCAATTGCTATCTCTATTACTCGCAAGTCGTTACCGAAAACCAATCCCAATTATTGCAGCAATCTTTTTGGCAACTATTGCCAACCACGCTTTGGCTGCATGGTTAGGTGTGGTTGTCGCAGACTATCTATCACCTGAGATTTTAAAGTGGGTGCTGGTGGTCAGTTTTGTCGCGATGGCGGCTTGGGTTCTGATCCCGGACAAACTGGATGATGACGAACAGATTTCTAATCGAGGCCCATTTATTGCCAGCTTTATCGCGTTCTTCGTTGCGGAGATAGGCGATAAAACTCAGATCGCCACTTCCATCTTAGGGGCGCAATACGCGGATGCGTTAAGTTTGGTGATTATCGGTACCACAATCGGTATGCTGCTGGCGAATGTTCCTGTGGTCCTGATTGGTAAATTGTCGGCCGACAAGATGCCTTTAGGGCTGATCCGTAAAATCACCGCATTTTTGTTTATTGCTCTGGCAATAGGGGCTGCACTGTTCTGATTTTTTGCACGTGAAATGATGTGAGTTATCAATCATTAGTGGCGTGCTGCGCGAGTTCAAACTCTGACTCAAAATCGTTCCGTTGCGTGACGGATGACATATAAGTGTCATACTTGTCATGGTAGTTTAATGGTGTGAATGATAGCGAGAGGGCAAGTTTATGCTTACACGTTACATGGGGATGTCCCCGAAGAGTCAGAGTTATTTATTCACTTTTGGTTTAGCGCTGTGTTTACTAGCGATGGTGCTAACTGATATGTGGTTACCGATTGTAGCAGGATCGTTCGTTCTTACTGGATTGACAGTAGAAGCGTGGATTCGTGTCGCTCACATCATTCCTATGCATGAAGAGATGCGGGCAATGAAGAAACAACTTAACAAGCTCCAATCAGAAGTTCGCACACTCGAATACGACGAATAAACAAACGGCAGCCAATATTGGCTGCCGTTTTTAGTTCGACCAGATTATTCCAATCCTTTCTTGATCAGGTACTGATACGGAACTTGCTCCGTTTGTGCCGCAACTAATTGGTGGTCCATAAAGCGGCAGAAACTCGGAATGTCTCGAGTCGTGGATGGATCGTCTGCTTTGACCAGCAAAATCTCACCATCTTGCATGTTGCGAATTGTCTTCCTGACCATCATCACTGGCTCTGGGCAGCGCAGTCCTTCCGCCTCTAATGTCTTGTTTGCCAGTTCAGGATTAAAGCTCATAGTGTGATTCTCGTAACTAACTGAGCGTTGAATTTTACTTTCGTTGAAAAAATATTCAATAACCACTTGGCAAACCGAATTTTTTGTTTTACCTTAAATTAACAATTTGGTAACAACTGGCAAGGGAGAGGCAATGTTAACAGCGTTAGACAGACTTACGATTTACTCAGTGCTGTGTTTTATCTCGTTTTGTGCATTGGTACTCAGGACGCCAGCTGACACCTCTTTGACGCCTCTTGTAGGCATGGTTGCCACTATTATTGGGATTTGGATCGAGATGCGCAGATGGTCTGGCGCATCTGAGCAAGAAAATTAGCGCTTCTTGCTTGGATCAGAATGCTTTTAATAACGCTCACCTATTTTTTACCGACACTTCATTCCGACACTATCCCCATTTTTCTTGGGCTTCCCCGCTGAAAGGCGGGATTTTTTTTGCCTAAAGAGTACAATTTACCCAAACACATACAAAATAAGTGGCTAATTCGTGGAACTGGAAGATATCTATCGCCGAGATTTAAATTTACTGGTTGCGTTGCGAGTACTGATAGAAGAAAACAGTGTCAGTAAGGCGGCAACACGTCTGAACTTGAGTCAATCGGCAATGAGTCGTGTGCTTGGTCGTCTACGTGACTTGTTGGGAGACCCGCTGTTTACTCGTCAGGGACAGCATTTGATCCCAACTCAGAAAGCGTTAGAGATCGATCGCTCATTGGGCGAACCATTAGAGTCTTTACGTCAGTTGTTATCTCCGGTTGAGTTTGACCCATTGCAATGCGTGCAGACTTTCAACATCGTGACCACCGACTATGCCATGCAAACAATCTTACCGTTCGCTTTGCCGAGAATTTACCAAGAAGCGCCAAACGTGTCTTTCAACTTCTTACCACTGCAACACGACCGTTTATCAGATCAGCTCACTTATGAAGGTGCAGACTTAGCGATTTGTCGCCCGACAGGCCCGGTGGAGCCTCTACGCAGTGAAGTGTTGGGGCGAGTGGGGGTGCTGTGTATGCTTTCAAAACAGCATCCATTAGCGGATAAAGAAATGAGCTTGGATGATTATCTGAGTCATCCACATGCCATGATCGCCATCAGTGATGGTGTTAAGGCACTGATCGAACAAGCTTTGATGGAGAAACCTAAGCGTAAAATGGTTCTGCGGGCTTATCATTTAGAAGCCGCATTGGCGATCATGGATACCTTGCCAATTATCATCACAGTGCCAGCGGACTTGGCGTATCTGGTTGCCGAGCGTTATGACTTGGTGGTGAAACCGTTACCATTCCAATTCACGCCGTTTGAATACTCGATGATTTGGCATGCGCGTTGCGAGCATTCTCCCGCTCAAGAATGGTTAAGAACGATTGTGCGTGAAGAGTGTAGCCGTCTGATAGCTAAACGTATCGAAGATATGGGACTGAACTGCTAACAAAAAAGAGCCAGCAATGCCGGCTCTTCGTCTGTTTACACTGAGTCAGTGTTTATAGCTTGATAACCACACGACCCGTTACTTGACCGTTGGTGATGTCTTCTGCATATTTCGGTGCTTCAGCAAGAGCAACTTCAGTACACGCTTGCTCGAAGTAGCTGTCTGGTAGTAGCTCGACCAGCTTTTCCCATGCAGCGATACGTTTCTCTGTTGGGCACATTACTGAGTCCACACCTTGTAGGCGAACATTACGTAGGATGAACGGCATCACTGTGGTTGGTAGATCAAAACCACCTGCAAGACCACAAGCTGCAACTGCACTGTTGTAATCCATTTGCGCCAATACTTTAGCCAGTACTTTGCTGCCTACAGTATCAACCGCACCTGCCCATACTTGCTTTTCAAGTGGACGTGCTGGTTCTTCAAATTCAGTACGGTCGATGATGCGGCTAGCACCTAGTTTTTCAAGTAGCGGGCCATTTTTTTCTACACGACCTGTCACTGCAGCAACTTTGTAGCCAAGCTGTGCTAGAAGCGTTACTGCGACTGAGCCTACACCGCCACTTGCGCCAGTTACAAGGATTTCACCATTTTCAGGTTTGATGCCTGCATCAAGCAGTGCTTGAACACATAGCATGCCTGTGAAACCAGCAGTACCAACCATCATTGCTTTCTTGCTGTCTAGACCTTTTGGTAGTGGTACTAGCCAATCTGCTTTTAGACGAGCACGCTGAGACATACCACCCCAGTGGTTTTCACCCACGCCCCAGCCAGTAAGGACAACTTTGTCACCAGCTTGGTAGCGGTCGTCTTCTGAGCTTACTACCGTACCTGCTAGGTCAATACCTGGCACCATCGGGAAGTTACGGATGATTTTACCTTTACCTGTGATCGCAAGACCGTCTTTGTAGTTTAACGATGAGTAATCAACGTCAATCAGAACGTCGCCTTCAGGCAGTTGTGTTTCATCGATTTGCTCGATGTTAGCGATAGTACGTTTGTCTTCTTGATTTAGAACTAGAGCATTAAACATAAGGTTCTCCGATTGTGCGGTAGCATGACTCTGGGTCACATGCAGCAAGATATCAACTGGTCTAAGTGTATGTCTTCTTTGTCTATGAATAAAATGAAACTTGAGCATTTAATGTATGCTCTTCATGCATGTTTGATGTAAAACAAAGGGCGACATCAATTGTCGCCCTTAAGTGTAATACCAAAAATTTTAGTACTAGTTCATTTGCTTATGATTGTTGGCTCGATCACTACAACAACGTCTTGAACTGTTATGGTCGTTCAAATACTGTCGCAATGCCCTGACCCAAACCGATACACATGGTGGCCAGACCGTATTTCGCGTCTTTCGCTTCCATTAGGTTGATCAACGTTGTTGAGATACGTGAACCAGAACAGCCTAGTGGATGACCCAATGCTATCGCACCACCGTTAAGGTTGACCTTCTCATCCATAACATCAAGCAGGCCTAAGTCTTTAGCACACGGCAGAGACTGCGCGGCAAATGCTTCGTTTAGCTCAACCACATCCATGTCTTCAATTGAAAGACCGGCACGCTTGAGCGCTTTTTTCGTCGCAGGTACAGGACCGTAACCCATAATAGAAGGATCGCAGCCCGCAATGGCCATGCCTTTAATACGTGCACGAATCTTCAAGCCAAGTTCATTAGCTTTCTCTTCACTCATGATCAACATCGCTGATGCACCATCGGACAGAGCCGATGATGTACCGGCTGTTACTGTACCGTTTGCAGGGTCGAACACTGGGCGAAGTTGAGATAGACCTTCAACGGATGTTTCAGGGCGAATCACTTCGTCGTAATCCAGAGTGAACAGTGTGCCGTCTGCTGCGTGGCCTTCAATTGGTAGAATTTCATTTTTAAAACGACCCTCTACGGTTGCTGCGTGCGCACGAGCGTGAGAGCGAGCGGCAAAATCGTCTTGTTGCTCACGGCTAATACCATGTAATTTACCAAGCATTTCAGCCGTTAAGCCCATCATGCCCGCAGCTTTTGCTACGTTCTTTGACATACCTGGGTGAAAGTCTACACCGTGGTTCATTGGCACATGCCCCATGTGCTCAACACCACCAATTAGGCAGATTTCAGCATCGCCAGTCATGATGGCACGTGTACCATCGTGAAGCGCTTGCATTGATGAGCCACACAAGCGGTTCACCGTCACGGCGCCAATTTCAATCGGCAGACCAGCAAGCAGCGCCGCATTACGTGCAACGTTAAAGCCTTGCTCTAGTGTTTGCTGTACACAGCCCCAGTAGATGTCTTCAATCTCGCTTGGGTTCACTTGTGGGTTACGCGCAAGAATGCCTGTCATTAGGCGCGCAGATAGATCTTCTGCTCGTGTATGACGGAAAGCACCACCTTTAGAGCGACCCATTGGAGTACGTAGACAATCGACTACGACAACATTTCTTGTTTGATTAGTCATTTTAGAATCCCTCCTTAGATAGAACCTTGCTGTTGTGCACCGTAAAAGCTTTCACCTTTCGCCGCCATATCAATCAGCATTTGCGGTACTTGGTACATCGCACCTAGCTCGGCGTGTTGTTTTGCCATTTCAACGTATTCAGCAATACCCACGCTGTCTAGATAGCGGAATACGCCACCGCGGAATGGAGGGAAACCAAGACCATAAACCAGTGCCATATCCGCTTCTTGTGGAGTGGCAATGATGCCTTCTTGTAGGCACAGCACCACTTCGTTGATCATTGGAATCATCATACGTTGAATGATGGTCTGATCGTCAAAGTCCTGCTTATCGGCACAAACGTCAGCAAGTACCGGTAAGATCGCTTCGGAGAAGGTTTTCTTCGGCTTACCTTTTTTATCTATGGTGTAGCTGTAGAAGCCATTACCATTTTTCTGACCATATTTGTCTGCTTCGAACAGTGCATCAATCGCATCACGACCTTGTTTACCCATACGCTCAGGGAAACCCTCTGCCATCACAGCTTGTGCGTGGTGCGCGGTATCAATGCCGACTACGTCAAGCAAGTACGCCGGTCCCATCGGCCAGCCAAACTTACGCTCCATGACTTTGTCGATTTTCGTAAAGTCAGCACCATCACGAAGTAGCATGCTGAAGCCGCCAAAGTATGGGAACAATACGCGGTTAACGAAGAACCCTGGGCAGTCATTAACGACAATTGGTGATTTGCCCATTTTCGCAGCATACGCCACAACACGATTGATGGTTTCATCAGAGGTGTGCTCACCACGGATGATCTCAACAAGAGGCATACGATGCACTGGGTTGAAGAAGTGCATACCACAGAAGTTTTCTGGGCGTTTTAGTGATTTTGCCAATAGGTTGATAGGAATCGTCGAGGTGTTTGAGGTGATAACGGTGTCGTCACCGACATGGGACTCAACTTCACTCAAAACTGCTGCTTTTACTTTCGGGTTTTCAACGACAGCTTCAACAATCACATCAGAGTTTTCAATACCTGCGTAATGTAAGCTCGGTGTGATTGACGCTAAAATACCCGCCATCTTAAAGCCATCAATGCGACTGCGAGATAAGCGTTTATTCAGCAGCTTAGATGCTTCAGTCATGCCTAGGTCGAGCGACGCTTGTGCGATGTCTTTCATCAAGACTGGCACACCTTTTAGCGCTGATTGGTAAGCAATGCCGCCACCCATGATACCTGCACCTAATACGGCTGCACGTTGCGTGTCTTTACTTGCTGACTTCGCTGCTTTTTTCGCAATGCCTTTGATGTATTGATCATTAAGGAATAGGCCAACGAGTGATTTTGCTTCTTCCGTTTTAGCCAATTTCACGAAGTGCTTACGTTCAATGTCTAACGCTTCATTACGTGCAAAGCGAGCACCTTCTTCAATCGTGATAACGGCTGTCATTGGGGCAGGGTAGTGAGGACCTGCTTTTTGTGCCACCAGACCCTTCGCCATGGTGAAGCTCATCATTGATTCAAGCTTACTCAGCGTTAGCGGAGATGTTTTCTGTGCTCGGCGTGCTTGCCAGTCAAGTTTCTCATTAATTGCAGAGTTAAGAGTTTGTAGTGCTGATTCGTATAAAGCATCAGTCTCTACAACAGCATCGAGTAAGCCAATTTTCAATGCTTCATCAGCTCGGCATGCTTTACCTTGGGTGATGATTTCCATTGCGCTGTCTGCGCCAATAACGCGAGGTAAGCGTACACAACCACCAAAGCCCGGCATGATTCCCAGTTTCGTTTCTGGTAGGCCGATGCTGGTGGTTTTGTCACCAATACGCATGTCTGTTGCTAGCACACATTCACAACCGCCACCAAGAGCGTGGCCTTTGATCACTGAGATGGTCGGAACGGGTAAGTCTTCTAGTTTGTTAAAGATGCTATTAGCAAATTGCAGCCATTGGTCGAGCTCGGCATCCGTTTTAGCAAACAGACCTAAAAACTCGGTAATGTCTGCGCCTACAATGAATGCGTCTTTATCTGAAGTGAGCAACAACCCCTTGAGGCCTTGATGGGCAATGAGCGCATCAAGAGCTTTATCTAGCGATTCTAATGTCGCTAGGTCGAGTTTGTTGACGGATTTTGGAGAGCAGAAGCTTAGCTCTGCAATACCATCTTGTATTTCCTTTACCTGTAGGGTTTCGGCTTGGTAAATCATTGTCTATCTCCATGACATACAATCGTGGATTGTCTGTATACCTATTTCAACGACGCCGTGTACCTCGGCAAATAGGTATCGAGGAAGTCGTTTTATTTTTGTTCTGGTTTGACCAGTAAAGTTAGTTTGGATCGTGGATTGTTTAATTTCAATACATTTTTTAAACAAGTGTTTAACATTGTGCGCTGTGGCAGATCTTATGCGACGGGTAAATCACACTCGTGATAGACTTCAGGCAAATAGACATGAATCCATAATCCTATGAATGACAAGCCTTATCTGATTCCAGCAGAGCCCGCTCAATTTGAAGAAGAAATTAAAAAGAGCGTCTTCATTACTTATTTGGCACACACGCCAAGTATCGAAGCAGCAAAAGCATTTGTTGATCAAATCAAAGCTAAACACGCTGATGCCAGACATAACTGTTGGGGCTTTGTTGCTGGTCGCCCGGAAGATTCAATGAAATGGGGCTTTAGTGATGATGGGGAGCCGTCCGGAACAGCAGGCAAACCAATCCTGGCGCAGCTGTCTGGCTCTGGGGTGGGGGAGATCACGGCTGTGGTCACGCGATACTCTGGTGGAATCAAGTTAGGTACAGGCGGCTTGGTTAAAGCGTATGGGGGTGGGGTTCAACAAGCGCTCAAGCTGCTTCAAACTATTGAGAAAAAAATAACCACAAAGCTCAGACTAACGTTAGACTATGGGTTTATGCCTATCGCACAATCAATCATGCCGCAATTTGGCGCGATAGAAGTCGAGGCTGAATACAGCGATCAGGTCGTATTAGTGGTGGAAATTGAGCTTCGAGAAGTGAGCGCGTTTACCCAAGCAATCATCAATAAAAGCGGGGCAAAGGCAATTGTCACTCCGCCAGACGGACAATAATGAAAAACAGGAAGCAACAGGGACAGCTTCGCTAGTCAATTTATCCATGCAATTTCGTTCAATTATTCGAATCGTCGGGCTACTGCTCGCACTCTTTAGTGTCACTATGCTTGCGCCAGCACTCGTTGCGCTGATCTATCGAGATGGTGCAGGTGTGCCTTTTGTCACGACATTTTTTGTTCTGCTGTTTTGTGGGGCCGTTTGTTGGTACCCAAACCGCAGGTATAAGCACGAGCTTAAAGCTCGAGATGGCTTTCTTATTGTCGTTCTGTTCTGGACAGTACTTGGCAGCGCAGGCTCGATCCCCTTTCTCATTGCTGACAACCCGAACGTCTCAGTGACAGATGCGTTTTTTGAATCGTTTTCTGCTCTCACGACGACCGGGGCGACCGTTATTGTTGGTTTGGATGAGTTACCTAAAGCGATTCTATTCTATCGACAGTTACTGCAGTGGTTCGGCGGTATGGGAATTATCGTATTAGCGGTGGCGATTTTGCCAGTACTTGGCATCGGTGGTATGCAGCTTTACCGCGCCGAGATCCCAGGTCCAGTCAAGGATACTAAAGTGACGCCGCGCATAGCAGAAACTGCTAAGGCGCTTTGGTACATCTATTTGAGCCTGACTATCGCCTGTGCTTCGGCTTTTTGGTTAGCTGGTATGACGCCATTTGATGCCATCAGTCACAGCTTTTCCACCATTGCCATTGGTGGCTTCTCTACCCACGATGCCAGCATCGGATACTTTGATAGTTACGCGATTAACCTGATTACGGTGGTTTTTCTGCTTATATCTGCATGTAATTACACACTGCACTTTGCTGCATTTGCATCAGGTGGCGTACATCCCAAGTATTACTGGAAAGATCCTGAGTTTCGCGCCTTCTTGTTTATTCAAGTGCTGCTATTTATCATTTGCTTTCTATTATTACTGAAACATCACTCTTACACATCGACATACGATGCTTTCGATCAGGCTCTGTTCCAAACCGTATCAATATCCACAACAGCGGGCTTTACGACAACAGGTTTTGCGGATTGGCCGCTCTTCTTACCTGTGCTGTTATTGTTCTCTTCCTTTATAGGTGGTTGTGCTGGTTCAACAGGCGGCGGCATGAAAGTGATCCGTATCCTGCTTCTTACCTTACAAGGTGCGCGTGAACTAAAACGTTTAGTCCATCCACGCGCGGTTTACACCATCAAAGTAGGTGGCAGTGCCCTACCGCAACGTGTTGTCGATGCGGTTTGGGGTTTCTTCTCCGCATACGCATTGGTATTTGTGGTTTGTATGTTGGGGTTGATTGCAACAGGAATGGATGAGCTCAGTGCGTTCTCGGCGGTGGCTGCGACTCTGAACAACCTCGGTCCTGGCTTGGGAGAAGTGGCGCTTCACTTTGGTGATGTTAACGACAAAGCAAAATGGGTATTAATAGTTTCTATGCTGTTTGGTCGTTTGGAAATCTTTACCTTACTTATTCTACTTACGCCGACGTTTTGGCGTAGCTAAGGGGAAATCGTGGCAAAAGCATTATTTCTATACTCTTCCCGCGAAGGGCAGACTAAAAAAATTCTCCACTATATAGATGAACAACTTCCAGACTTCGATTGTGAGCTGGTGGATTTACATAATGTCGAGACGATTGACTTCAGCCAATACGACAGAGTATTGATAGGCGCCTCTATTCGCTATGGCCATCTTAATAAAAAGCTATACCAGTTTATTGAGCGAAACCTCAATCAATTGGAGCAAAATAAAGTGGCATTTTTCTGCGTAAACCTAACCGCTCGTAAAGAGGACCAAGGAAAGGATACACCTGAAGGTAGTGCCTACATTCACAAGTTCCTAATTAAGTCGCCTTGGAAACCAACGCTAATAGGTGTTTTTGCTGGTGCACTTTATTACCCACGTTACAGCTGGTTCGACAGAACTATGATTAGGTTCATTATGTCGATGACGGGTGGCGAAACTGATACGACCAAAGAGGTGGAGTACACCAATTGGGAAAAAGTGGCTCTTTTCGCAGATAAATTCAGAGAACTGTAGAAATAACGTGCTCTTTTGACCGCTTTTGATGCAAATTTATCCGAACGATAAAAAAATCAAAAAAAACGA